>DASXQB010000490.1:0-7261 GCA_036493295.1 Polyangia bacterium
CTAGCTTGCACGTCGGCCACTACATCCCTCTGCTGGCGATGGCGCACCTGGCGCGGGCCGGACACAAGGCTATCGCTGTCCTTGGCGGCGGCACCGCGATGGTCGGCGATCCCAGCGGCAAGACCGAGCTTCGTCAGCTCATCACCCAGGAAGCGATCCAATCCAATCGGCGGCACATCGAGCCCCAGGTTCGCCGGATCATTGGCGACAACGCGGCCGTGGTGGACAACGCCGACTGGCTGCTGCCGCTGAACTACGTCGCCTTCCTGCGCGACATCGGCCGGCACTTCAGCGTCAATCGCATGCTGGCCGCCGAAGCCTACAAGCTGCGCCTGGAAAAAGGCCTCTCCTTCATCGAATTCAATTATCAGCTGCTGCAGGCGTACGACTTTCTGGTCCTCAACGAACGTCATGACTGCGCGCTGCAGATCGGTGGCGACGATCAATGGGGGAACATCGTGGCTGGGATCGATCTGATCCGCCGCGTGCGCCAAGCCGACGCATTCGGGTTGACGTTTCCTCTCTTGACCACCGCATCAGGCGCGAAGATGGGTAAGACAGCCGCCGGCGCCGTCTGGCTGGACGAGAACCTCACCAAGCCCTACGACTTTTACCAGTACTTCGTGAATGTCGACGATCGCGACGTGATCCGCTTCCTCAAGCTGCTCACCTTCGAACCTCTCGACGAGATCGCTCGTTACGCGGCGCTGGAAGGCGCGGAGTTGCGCGAAGCCAAGCACGCCCTGGCCCACGCGATCACCACCATCGTTCACGGTGCCGCCGCGGCCGACGAGGCCCGGCAGGCCGCGAAAGCTGCCTTCGGCGGCGGCGGCGCCGACGACGCAACCGTGCCGACGTTCTCGATCGACAGCGCGCAGGCCAGCAGCGGCATCAAGCTGGTCGATCTGCTGGCGTTGTCGGGCCTGGCCGCCTCGCGCAGCGCTGCCCGCCGGCTGATCGAGCAAGGCGGCGTGCGCTTCGGCGATCGGAAGATCGCGTCGATCGACGACACGATAACGGCCGGTGACATCGGCGGCGGGACCCTGCTCTACGCAGGCAAAAAGCACCTCCGCCGCATCACCGTAGGTTGACGTTGCCGGTGATCTCTTGGGTGATGTTGCGGGTGATGACCTTGCCGGCCCCGGATAGCCGCAGGGTGATGAATTGCGTGTCGGGAAAATGATCCACCACCTGGCTGAGCAGCGGATCGTCGCCCCGGCGGGCCAGGCCGACCACCCGGCCAGCGCCAAAACGATATGCCCCTGAGGGCGGCAACGGCGGCGAGGCGACCATGAACGCGGCGGGCGCCGCCAGCGCCGGCGGCCTCAGCACAAACGAAGCGGGCACGTCGGTGAGCACCAGGAGCGAGGCCGCGCGCGGATCGTTCGCTAAAACAGGATCGGCTTTCAGCGCCAGGTCGAGGTCCTTGATGCCGGATCCGATCTGGAAGACGGTGTGCCCGCGATCGAGGCCGGCAATGACGGCGCGGCGGCAAGCGGCCAGTCGTTCGGTGAACGCACCGATCTCGACGTGGCGTTGGCGGGCTTGTCGAAAATCGCAGAAGATCAGCAAGCCAAAAATCAGCGCGCGTCCGACGACGGGCGTCGCCACCAACTGCCGCGCCATCAACCACGCCACGCCCACCGTCGGGAAATAGAAATAGCGCGAGCCCACCGCCCAATCGGCGCCAACCAGGGGCAACAGCGCGATCCCGACCAAGGCCAAGGCCAAGGTGACGGCGGGCTTTGGCTCGCGGCGACGATGGGCGACGAATGCGTGGCGCAGCAAGACCAAAAGCACCACCGCACCCAACCCCCAAGCCAGGGGCTCAGGCAGCGCGGCCTGCCCGGTCGCGATGTGCACCAGGCCCGACAGAAGCTGCAACGCCTTGCCCGACAGCGAAGCCCGCGCGTCGCCCGATCCGCCCCACCCGCGCAAGATGAACCACCGCACCACCACGTACCCGGCAGCCAGAAGCGCGTGCGGCACGACGAATTTTCCGCTGGTGGCCTCACCCTTGGCGCCGCGCATGACCAGCCAGGCCAGCAGCGGCAAGATCAACGCCGATTCCTTGCAGAGATAGGCCACCGCGGCCAGCAGTGCCGACAGCCCAATCAGCGACGCCCGGCGCCTGGCCCGGCGAAGAACGATCAGCGAGCCCAGCGCCACCGCGGTGGCCAGCAGGTCGGTGCTGGCGGAAAACCAGTAGGCGGCATCCAGCGTCTGCGGCGCCAGGAAGAAAAAGATGCCCGCTGTGACAGCGACGATTTTTTCTTCGCCGACCAGCCGTACCAGCAGCGCGATCTCCGCCGCCACCAGCGTGTGCAAGGCAGCCGTCGCCAGCATGAACGGCCAAGGCGCTCCGCCGCCCGCGTGGGTCAGCAACCACCACAGCGTCATGGGTATCGGGCGATAAAATTCGCCGCCGTGCTGATCGGAGACGAACGCCACCAGCGGGTTTCTGACCAGTCGAGCGAAGGTCAAGAACAGGTAGTCGTCGTTGATGAAAACGGTGACAAAGAAAAACGATGCCGCCGCCAACACCAGGACCGCCACGCCTGACGCCAGCGCCACCGCGCGCGTGCCGCTTTTCATGGCCCGCTCATCGCCGTCCGGCGGTCTGCGCCCGTTCCTGGTCGGCGGGCGTGTTCACGTTGAAGAACGAACGGAGCGACGGATCCACCGCCCGCAGCGCCACCTCATCAATCCATGCCACCGCCACGCCCGCCAGCCAGCGATGCACGGCGAAGTCACCGCCAGCCAAACGCGCGGTGACCGCGGCGGACAACGACAGCGCATAGCGAGCCAGCAGCGGCTCGGCGTTTTCGCCCACGCGCGGGACCGCGGCGGGTGCGTCCGGTTGGTGATCGCGCAGCAACCGCAGCAGGTCTTCATTCAAAAATGGCATATCGCCGGCCACGCACACCACGGCGTCGACCTCCGTTTTCGCAGCCGCGAAATGCGCCAGCGCCGCGTCTATGCCGCCCAGCGGACCAGCGTCGGCGACGCGATCGGGAACCACCACCAAACCACAATCGCGCCAGGGCGCGGGATCACTGGCCACCAAGACCACCGGCGCGAAAACTGCCGCCAGGGTGTCGCGCTGCCGGTCGACGATGCGGCGGCCGTCGACGGTGATGAGGCCTTTCACTTGCCCGCCCAGGCGCGTCCCGCGGCCACCCGCGATGATCGCCGCCGCCGTCATGTTACGGCCAGGGAGACGAATTGCGGCGCGCCACCCCTTGCAGGATGCGCATCATCTGCTCGTGAATAAGGCCGTTGCTGGCCAGGATGCGCCCGGTCTCGCCGTTGAACGGCGTTCCGTCGAGATCGCTGACCTGGCCGCCCGCCGCCAGCACGATGGCCGCGCCACCGACGAGATCCCACGGGTGCAGCGCGCGCTCCCAGTAACCGTCCAGCCAGCCGCAAGCGACGAAACAGAGATCCAGTGCCGCCGAACCCAACCGCCGCGTGCCCTGCGCGGCGGCGGTGAAAGCGTTCCACTCGGGCAGATTGGTCTGGATGGGATTGCGCGCGTAGGGAAATCCGGTCACCAAGAGGCCACTGCCCAGGCGATCCACCTGCGACGGCGCGATGGGCCGGCCATTCCACGTCGCGCCGCCGTTCAGCGAACCGGCGAACACCCAGTTCATCGCCGGCGCTTCGATCACCCCCAGCACGGGCCGTCCCTCTTCCACCAGACCCATTGCCACCGAAAACAGCGGAAAACCGTGGGCGAAGTTGGTGGTGCCGTCCAGCGGGTCGATGTACCAGACGCGCCCGCTGCCCGCGCTGCCCGCCACTTGTGAACCTTCTTCGGCGATGATCCGATCGCCGGGAAACGCCGCTGCCAGGCGTTCGACGATCAGCGCCTCTGAGCGGCGATCGTATTCGGTGACCAGGTTGATGTCTTCGGACTTGAAACCGATCGCCGGACGCGTGCCCCAACCGGCCAGCAAGATCTGCCCGGCCTCCTTGGCGATGGCAACGGCGGTGGCGCGGACAGACTGCAGGGGATCGGCCGCGGTCACGACGACAGATCCTTGCGCATCCAGGTGGCGGTCTTGGAACGAGCCAGCAGATATTCGGCGGTGGTGGTGATGGCTGGATCGACGTCCTTGCGATCGACGGCCTGAAAACCCAGCTTTTCACCGAAGTATCCTTGCGCACCGTCGGTGACCAGATAAAGGCGGCGCACGCCCTGGCTGCGCGCGCGTTCGGTGGCGGTCTCCACCAGCAGATAGCCGAGGCCTTCGCGGCGGCGCTCGGGGACCACGGCCAGCATGCGCAACAGGGCCACTTCGTCGACCACCTCGACGGCCACGCAGCCGACCAGCGGGCCGCCTTCTTCGTCGCCGGGGATGACCAGATAACTTGGCCAGAACTGATCCAGGACCGGATGGGCGATGCCCAGGCGATCGAGCAAGTTGCCGATCTTGGCTTTGTGTTCGGGCCGCGCCGGCATCACCGGATCGCCGAGCCGCCGCAGAAGCTTGTCGTGCAAGCCACCGTAATCGCCCGACGACATGATCACCACGGTGTCGCCGGGCGCGGCGCGTTCGGCCAGGTGGGTAACGGTTTGCTCGACGGTGGGAATAAGCCGCGCAGGGACGTCGTCGCGGCGCAGATCGCTGGCCAGCCGTTCGACGTCCAAGCGTTCGGTCTCGGGAACTTTCTCCGGCGCGTACAGCGGCGCCAGCACCACCTCGTCGGCGACGGCCAGCGCGTCGGCGAATTGGGTCTGGAAAATCGACCGCCGGCTGGTGGCCGAGCGCGGCTCGAAGGCGATGATCAATTTTCCCGGGCCGTGACGTCCTTTGAGGGCCAGCGCCGTCTCGCGGATGGCCGTCGGATGATGGGCGAAGTCGTCGATGACGGTCACGCCGGCGGCCACGCCCCGCACTTCCTGGCGGCGGCGCACTCCCAAAAACCGGCGCGAAGCGCGCTCGATCGCTGGCAAGTCGACGCCCAGCAGATTGACCAGGGCGGCGGCGCCGATCAGATTCTCGTGGTTGTAGATGCCGGGCAGGTTGGTCTCCAGACGTCCAACGCGCTGGCCGCGGCGGGCGACGTCCAGCACGGTGCGGCCGCCGGCGCCACGCGCGCTGACTTCGAAGGTCCAGTCGGCGCCCGATCCCGGCCGCCCGTACGTCAGCACCTGGCAGCGCGCCGCGCGGGCCACCTCGACCGCGCCGGCCGATGCCGCGCACGCCAGCAGATGGCCGTCCTCGGGAATCAGGGCCACGAACTTGCGGAAGGCGGCCTTGACCGCTTCCTCGTCGTGAAAGATGTCCGCGTGATCGAACTCGACCGACGTGAGGATGGCGGTGCGCGGGCGGTAGTGCAGGAACTTCGATCCCTTGTCGAAGAAAGCGGTGTCGTACTCGTCGCCCTCGACGACGAATTCGGGGCCAGCGCCGAGGCGCCACGATTGCCGGAAGTTCAGCGGCACGCCGCCGATCAGAAACGACGGATCGCGGCCGGCGTCAGCCAGCAGGTGCGCCACCAGCGACGAGGTGGTGGTCTTGCCGTGCGTCCCGGCGATGACGACCGAATGCTTGTCGTGCAGGAACAGCTCGGAGAGCAGCGCCGGAAAGGAATTCAGGGGAATCTGGCGTTCTTGCGCGGCCAGCACCTCGACGTGGTCCTTGCGGCAGACGTTCCCGACCACCACGCGGTCCGGCTGCCAGTCGAGGTTTTGCGGGCCGTAACCGGTGAAAACCGGGATCTGCTGCTCGGCCAGCTGGGTCGACATCGGTGGGTAGACGTGTTCGTCGGAGCCGCGCACGTCGTGGCCAGCCGCTTTCAGCAGACCGGCCAGCGGCGCCATGCCCGTGCCGCAAATGCCAATCAAATGGACTTTCATTTCGGCACGCACTCCGTCGACCCGGGGGCGAACTGCGTGGCGAACTTTTTCACTTCCATGGAGAAGCGCACGGTGAAGTCACGGAAGAGGCCATACTCGCGCTGGCCGGCGCCGCCCGAGGTGTCCCAGCGCAGCTGACTGACCACCGACGAGCCGCACGGATCCAGGCGGCCGCGCTTGCTGCGCGATTTCAGATCGACGGCCCAGTCCTCGGCGGCGTCGCGCGCGCACTTGCCGCCGGGGCCTTCGCAGCTGACCGTGATGATGTCGTACCAGAACGGGCCTTTCGATCCGTACTCGGCGACCCGAAGATGCGGGCCGACGCCGCCTTCGTGGCGCGCTTCGGCGGCCGAGAACGTCACCTCGTGCGTGCTGCCGGCGTCGACGTCCACGTAAAAGCACATCTCTTTATCGCCGACTTCAAACCGTCCGATGGTGGGCGATTCCAGCGTGGCGACGCCGCTGTCGGCGTAGAGCCGAAACTCGAAACGCTTGCGGCCGTCGGTGGGCGGCGGCGTCTCGACCGGTGCCGTGTTGAGATCGCGGCAGATGCAGCGACCGTTCTGACAGCGGGTGCCGGCCAGCGTGGCGGTGGTGCCGACAGCCGGTCCGCTGACCGACGCGGCACCGGCGACGGACGTGGGTTGCCCGGCACCGCCCGACGACGACGCGCCCGACGCGGCGCAACCGGCCAGCGCGAGCATCCCGGCCGCCAGCGCCACTGTCGAACCCCAGGAAAGACACGGCCGACGCTGGGAGGCGAACATGGTAGAGAGTCGTTTCATGACAAGACGAGCTGCGGTAGACGGACTGGTTTCGGTTACGTACCATAGTTCGTTCATGCTCCCTCTGTCTCGCAACATCGACGGGCGAACCGCTCGCGCGATGCGCCGGTTCGGTCGGCGACTGGGCGTGCTGGCGTTGGCGGGGGCGTTGGCGGCGGCAGCAGCCGGCTGTGCGTCGACGGAGGACTCCACCAAGCCGGCCACGTATTCGCTCACCGCCAAGCAAAACTACGAGAAGGGATTGGCTGAACTCAAGGACGAGGATTATCAGGAAGCGCAGAAGTACTTCCAGTTCGTCAAACAGAAGTTCCCGTTTTCAAAGTACGCCGTGCTGGCCGAGCTGGCCCTGGCCGACAACCAGTTCGCCAAGGGATCGTTCACCGACGCCGTGGACAGTTACAAAAGCTTCGCCCGTCTGCACCCGACGCACGAGAAGGTCCAGGAGGGATACGTCTCCTACAAGATCGGCGAGTGTTACGTGAAGGACATGCCCGACGACCTGTGGATCCTGCCGCCGTCGTACGAAAAAGATCAGTCAGCGGTGGCGGACGCCCTGCGCGAGTTGAATGACTTTTTGAAGAAATACCCCGATTCGAAGTACGTCAAGGAC
>DASXQB010000491.1:0-4420 GCA_036493295.1 Polyangia bacterium
TCAACATAGCCTCGGAATCGGTCCTAAGCATATGGCCCAGTCGCCCGTCCGTACAGAATCAGCGCTGCGCCAGCGGACGCGCGCCTTCCTGCTCGCCGTGTTGGCTGCGGCGCTGGTCAGCGTCGGGTGCGCCGGCCGCCACCGCGGGCCGCGCACGCTGGCCACCATCGGCGGCGCCATCGCCCTGGGCGGCGGCGTGGCGTGGGTGGTGGGCGAGCGCAATGACGATCGCACCAGTCTGTCGGTCGGCGTGGTCAGCGTGGCGGTGGGCATCGCCGCGGTGGTGGCGGCGGGCGGCTGGATGGCGTCGGCGGTGGCCTGTCAGGCGGATCCGGATTGCCCCGACGACGAGCAGTGTAAAGAGATCCCCGCCCCACCGGGCGGGATCCCCTACAAGCACTGCATGCCGCGCTGACCGCGGCGCTTCCCGATTGCGGGCGGCGCGGTCTAGGCGGAGCCCTTGGCCTTGTCGACGGGGGCGCCCTCCAGCGCCGCTTCGTCGCCGTCGACAAGGGAGAGAGGCGTCTCGGCGTCGGCATCGTCTTCGACGGCCATGTCGGCCCAGATCTCGCTGGTGGTTTGGGGAGCGACGGCGGTCGGGACGGGCGTGGCCACTGGCGCTTCGGCGCTGATCTCTATCTCCAGCGGCAAGGTGCGTTTGCGGTCCTTGCGTCGGGTGAGAAGGATCGGCTCGGTCCCGGTGCGCGGCACCACGGTGGGCGTGGGTTCGGGTGGTGTCGGCGTCTGTTCCAGCGAGCCGATCTCGCCCGAGGTGGCCGCGCGGTTGCCCGGGCGTTTCACCTTTTGCAGCGGGATGGGCGTCGGCTGATTGCGCACCCACGGCGGCGGCGTCTCCAGCGATCGCCGGTAACGGACCGAGCCGTAACAGAGTTGAAGCTCGTCGTATAGCTGTTCCATCGACTGCTGGCGCTGGTTCGGGTCCTTGGCCAGCGCGCGCATGATCAGCTGCTCGGCCTCTTCGGTGATCTCGTTGGCCACGCCGCGTTCGCGCGGCGGGATCACCGGCTGTGACACCACCTTCATCATGACGTCGACCGGCGTGTCGCCGGTGAACGGCACGGTGCCGGTCAGCATTTCATAAAACATCACGCCCAGCGCCCAGATGTCCGAGCGCGGATCGCTCAGGCCCACGCGCGCCGTCTCGGGCGCCATGTACTCGGGCGTACCGAAGACCACGCCGCGCTGGGTGACGCGGCCGTCGGCGACATCTGGGTCGTGCACCTTGGCCACGCCGAAGTCGAGGATCTTCACCAGGTCGAAGTTCTTCTCGCGCTCGGTGACGGTGTGCGGGCCACTTTCGTCGACGAACTGGCGGATAAGTTCCCGGCGGCCCTCGCGCGCCAGCAGCATGACGTTCTCTGGTTTGAGATCGCGGTGGACGATCCCCTTGGCGTGCGCCGCGCCGACCGCGCCGGCCAGCTGGTTCATGATGGTGATCGATCGCAGCAGCTCCAGGTGGCGCTCGCGGTGCAGCAGGGCGTCCAGCGGTTCGCCGCGCAGAAACTCCATCACGAAGAACACCGTGCCGTCGCTGGACTTGCCGAAGTCGGTGACGTTGACGATGTTCGGATGGGCGATCAGGCTGGCGGCGCGGGCCTCGCGCAGGAATCTTTTGATCGACTCTTCACGGCCGCCGTAGCCTTCGTGCAGGATCTTAACGGCCACTTCCTTGCCGATGTAGACGTGCTCGCCACGGTAAACCACGCCCATTCCGCCGCGACCCACCAGTTCGTGAAGCTTGTACTTCCCGACCGTGGTTCCGGCGCGGGCATCGACTGGGACAGAGCGACCTGCGGCGTGCATGGGGGAAGGGCGGGCGCGAGACAATCTTGGACCCAACCCGTCAATTTCGACTCTACTACAGCTTTTCGGCTGCCCCCGGCGCTTTTTTTGGGCGCGCTGTGGGCTTCCGTAGGCGCGGTCGCACACTGTAGAGTCAGCGCCCCATGAGAGCCGACGGCCGAAATCCAGGAGATCTGCGACCAATAACCATCACCCCCGATTTCAATCGGTACGCTGAGGGGTCGGTGCTGATCGCTTTTGGCGAGACGCGCGTCATCTGCACCGCCTCCGTCGAGGAGAAGGTGCCAAATTTCTTGGAAGGCCAGGGCAAGGGTTGGATCACCGCCGAGTACGCCATGCTGCCACGATCGACGCACACCCGATCGGGCCGCAACCCGGGCGGGCGCGGGCAAGAGATTCAACGGTTGATCGGCCGCGCCTTGCGCGCGGCGGTGGATACGCGCGCGCTGGGGCAGCGACAAATCACCGTCGACTGCGACGTCATTCAGGCGGACGGCGGCACGCGCACGGCCGCTATCACCGGCGGCTGGGTGGCGCTGGCGCTGGCCACGCGCCGGTTGCAGGCCGCCGAAAAAATAAAGAAGGATCCGATCAAGATGGCGGTGGCGGCGATCTCGGCCGGCATCATTGACGGCGAGGCGCGGTTGGATCTGCCGTACGTCGAAGATTCCGCCGCCGAGGTGGACTGCAACTTCGTGATGACCGAGACCGGCCGCTTCGTGGAGATTCAAGGCACCGCCGAGAAAGATTCGTTCAGCGCGGAGGACTACGCCAAGCTGGTCGGACTGGCGTCGCAGGGAATGAAGACGCTGTTCGCTCTGCAGCGTGAAGCGCTGACGCGGGCCAAGTAGCCGCCCGGCGTCGCAGGAGAAGCGAGGCGCGCATGAAGATCGTCGTCGCCACCCGCAACCGCGGCAAGCTGGTGGAGATCGTGAAGCTGCTGGGCGGGTTGCCCGGTGGGCCGGCGTTCGAGCTGCTGACCATCGACGAGGTGGCGCCCGGCGCGGCCCTGCGCGAGGACGAAGACACCTTCGAGGGCAACGCCCTGGCCAAGGCCCGACAAGCGGCGGACGCGACCGGGCTGCCCGCCATCGCCGACGACTCTGGCTTGGAAGTGGACGTGCTGGGCGGCGCGCCCGGCGTGTGGTCCGCGCGGTACGCCGGCGAGCCGAGCGACGACGCCAACAACAATGCCAAGCTGTTGCAGGCGCTGGCCAGCGTGCCGGCGGCGCAGCGAAGCGGGCGTTATCGCTGCGTGGCCGCGTTTGTCGACCGCGCACGCGGGATCGAAATCGCCGAGACGGGCGCGTGCGAAGGAATGATCTTGGACGCCGCTCGGGGCGACGGAGGCTTCGGATACGACCCGCTGTTCCTGGTGCCGAATCTGGGCAAGACCATGGCCGAGCTGTCGCTGCAAACGAAGAACGAGATCTCGCACCGAGCGGCGGCGTTTCGCGCGCTGGCCGCGCGTCTCGGTGCCGGGCGATAGTCCTTCCACCGCCAGAAAAATTTCTTTATTATGGCCGCCATCGTGAGGCGCGGCTCGCGGACAGTTGCCGATCTTCCCACCCTGCGGGCCTTGATGGGCGACATCTCCGCCGGCATTCGCGTCCTGCAATCGCGCGACGGCGTCGAGCTGTCCGACGAACAGATTCTGGAACGCGCCCGCAACATCGTCACGGGTCTGATGGGCAACTACCGCATCGTCTCGCTGGAGAACGGCCGCCCGGCGCGCCCCGCGCCGACCGGCGAGCAACTCGACCTTCTCGAGCCAGCCCCGCCGACCGTGCGCGCCTAATGATCATGCGCGTGCGTGCGTCGCGCGCCTCTGCTGTGTAAGATGTCCGCCGTTTCAACGGGGCGTAGCGCAGCCTGGTAGCGCGCCTGCTTTGGGAGCAGGATGCCGGAGGTTCGAATCCTCTCGCCCCGACTAAGCTAAGTCCGCGCGAATCCTTTCCAACGGTTCCGCGGTGGGATCGGGATGAACGCGCCCTTTCGGGGGGGCGGGTAGTAACCGGGTAGTAAGTGGTTCAATTCACTAGATGGTGGGTGAGCCGGAGAAGATGTTCAGGCTCACGCATTTAGGATGGATGCCGACCATGTCACTTGAGTGTCCGGACATTGCCGGGCGAGCGTGGTGGACGGCCATACGGAGTCTTTCGACCTCGATGTGCATTGACGTCAGCCACTGACGAAGAAGCTGACGATAACGATGCTCGTATCCGTCACTGACGATCTCGGAGTACAGGCAGGCGCAGGTTGTCGCGACTTAACAGCGGTGGATGGGGCCGCGATCGACTTGTCATGGTCGCAGTCGTGTTCACTGGCTCCTGGGCCCCGGGACCCACGTCGGGTTTTGGACATGCAACGGTACCGCGAGCACGAACGTCGAGCCCTGACCTGGCATGCTCTCCACCTCGACGCGGCCGCCGTGCGCCAGCGCGATGGCCTTGACCAAGCTCAAGCCAAGGCCGAGGCCGCGCTCGGTGCGGCTGGGATCCACGCGGTACAGTCGATCCCAAATCCGAGAGATGGCCTCAGCCGGAATGCCGCGGCCATTGTCGCGGACGCGCAGGTGGACCTCGTGGGCGTTCGG
>DASXQB010000492.1:0-5308 GCA_036493295.1 Polyangia bacterium
CGCGCTGGGCGGCGGTTGCTTTCAAAACTCAGCACTCGCCGCGGCATCGCCCTGCGGTCCGCTCTTGTTCCGGACCAACAGAGCGGAAGGAGGAACCAAACATTCAAAATCTCTGCGGCGAGGTGCTAGGTGCCGTTCACCGTGATGGTGTCGGTGACCATCTTGCCGTTCACCGTCGCCGTCGCCGCCAGCGTGTTGGCTCCCGCCTTCAGGGTCACGCCGGTCCAGATAAAGATGTGGTCGGTGGCGGTCTTGGCCGCCTGCGCGGTTCCGTTCACGGTCAGGTTGGCGGCGCTGCCGTTGCTGTACACCTTGACCTGATACGTCCCCGCCGGCCGCGAGGCCCAGCGCCGTTCGGTGATGTACACAAACGGATCCGAAGACCAGTTGGCCTTGTAGAAATAAAAGGCGTCTTTCTTGGTTTTGCGATCGTACGTCACCAGGCCCTTGTCGTTGCGGCCGGGCGTGTCGCCTTCATTGCGCGTGTCGACGGCAAAATCGAACAGGTTCCACAAGAACGATCCCCACAGGAACGGTCGGGCGCTGATCGCCTTCCAGTGGATCTCGTGCAGCAGGCACTGGTACTCCTCGGAGTGATCCATGTTGACGGGGTTGGCGGTGTGGATGGTGATACCGGCCCCGGCGCCGTATTCGCTGATGGCCAGGGGCCGTCCCGCCACCTGGTGCGCGCTGTCGGCGTCGCCGGCGAACTGGTCCGACGTGCCGGTGTACCAGCCAAAGTATCGATTGATGCCTTCCAGGTCGGTGGTCTTGGTGATCGGACCGTCGGGCGCATAGTTGGTGGCCAGCGTGGTTGGGCGCGACGGATCTTCCTTGTGCGCCAGCGCGTTCATCGCGGTCATCAGGGGATTGACCTGCGGGGCGTCGACCACCTCGTTGCTCATGCTCCACATGATGATCGCCGGGTGGTTGGCGCTTTGCCGGATGAGTTCAGTCAACTGTTGCTGGGCATTGCTCGAAAACGCCGTCCCCGTGGTGACTGAATTGACCACCGGCACCTCGGCCCACACCATCACGCCATTCGAATCGCACAGATCATAAAAATGCTGCGCATGCTGATAGTGGGCCAGTCGCATCGCCGTGGCGCCCAGATCGCGCACGACGGCCATGTCTTCGTCCAGATCGGCGGACGAAACCGCCCAGCCCTTGTTCAAACGATCCTGGTGTTTGTTGACGCCGTAAAGACCGACGTGGTTGCCGTTCAATGAAAAGCCGGCGTTTTGATCGAAGGCGAAGTAACGGAACCCCAGCGGTTCGACGTCACTGTCGACGGCCTGAGCGCCGTTCTGCAAATCAACCGTCAAATGATAAAGGTACGGGTCTTTCAAGCCGTCCCACAAATGCGGGTTGGCGACGGTCAGGTTGACAGTGATGTCGGTGGTGGCGCCGGCGGCCACTGTGGCGGTGCCGGTGCCCATCTGCGTGGTGCTGCCGTCGACGGCCACCACCTTGACCGTCACCGACGCGGTCGCGGCGGCGGTCCCGGCGTTGGTCACCGACGCGCGCACGGCCAGGCTGGCGCTGGTCTTCGACACGTTGCTGGGCGTACCCAGCACGCCCGACGAGCCAAAGTGGTCCATGTCCAGATGGACGGGATCGACGCTGACCAGACGCGCCTCGCGGTACAAACCGCCGAAGAACGTGAAGTCGGCGGTCACCGGCGGGATGTTCGTCGACAGCGCGGTGGCGTTGCTGACCTGCACGGCGATGACGTTGTCGGCGCCGGTCTTGATCGAGCCGGTGACGTCAAATCGAAAGCGCGCGAAGCCGCCGCTGTGCTGGCCGGCCATGGTGCCGTTCACGTAGACCGTGGCTTGAATGTTGGCGCCGTCGAACTCGACGTACAGGCGGCGGCCGGCTTCGGCGGCGGGGACGGTGACGTGCGTGCGATACCAGCCAACGCCGCGGTAGTAATTGCTGCCCCCGTCCTGGCCGTCCATGTTGTTCCAGGTGTGCGGCAACGAGACGCCGCCCCAGGCGCCGTCGTCGAACGCCGTGGCCTGCGCGCCCGTGACGTCCATCTTGATGAACTTCCACCCGTCGGTCAGCGCGATGGTCCGCCGCATGGTGGGTGGCAATCCCGGCGCGTCGGTGCCGCCGTCGGTGCCCGGCATGCCGCCGCTGCCCATCGCCTTGCCCCCGGTGCCCATGGTCGCGCCGCCGCTGCCCATGGTGGAACCGCCGCTGCCCACGGTGGAACCGCCGCTGCCCACGGTGGAACCACCGCTGCCCATGGTGGAACCGCCGCTGCCCACGGCGGAGCCGCCGCTGCCGCTGCCCGTACCGCCGCTGCCGCTGGCGGAACCACCCGAGCCGCTGGGCGAGCCGTCGCCGTTGTTGCCGCCGCCTCCGCCGCTGCCGGTGTTGCCGTTGCCCCCGCTCGAGCCGCAACCGCCGGCGGCCGCCATCAATGAGAGAGCAAGCAAAGCAACCACGAACGGATGTCTATTGGTCTTCATATTTTCATACCCGAGGTCAGTTGCGGGGCCACACGACCTCTTAGACGTATAGAACACCCGGATTGGGTCCTTTGGGAAACCGAGACCGCGCACAACGCGCCGCCGCGGACCATCAAAGGCGTGAAATCAGGGGCAAATGACGGGCGCGGGTGGATTCGCGGTGACGAACGTCGGCCGCTGGCCGGCGCTGGCCGCCATCAACGTTCCGTTGTGCGCGGTGTGGCCGGCGGTGGTGACGGCATCGGCGGCGCTGGCGCTGCCGGGCGCTTCGTCGAACTTCCAATACCCGACCAGGCCGGCTTCATTGCCGACCAAGGCCTTGTTGTAGTTGGCCATGATCTCCGCGTCCGTGCGGGCCACGTTCCACACCCGCGCTTCGTCGAACAGGCCGTTGAAGCAATTCATGTTGCCGGGGTTGCAGCCCAAGATCAGCGGCCCGCTGCCGGTCGTCAACATGCCGGTGGCGGTCGAGGTGATGTGCAAAGCGCCGTTGACGTAGACGCGCATCTTGCTGCCGTCCCAGGTCATCGCCACGTGCACCCACTGCGCAGCGGTGGCCGATGAGATCCCCAGATAGTCCGTGCTGTCGACGCTGAGGGTGCCGTTGGTGAACGGATCCAGCGTGGCGTGGTTGTTGCCCATGCCGGCAACCGCGTTGGTGCCGAAGTCCAGGCCAAAGGTCGGGTTCGCGCCGGCGCCGCCGCCGGTGTAATAGACTTGGTTGAGCTCGCCGACCCAGTCGCCGGTCTTGATGTACGCCCAAAATTCGATCGTGCGGTTGGCGTTGCCCGTCGGCGTGTCGGTCATCAGGTTGATCAGCACCTCGGCCTGTGCGGCGTCGCTGGCTTTGGCGCTGCCGTTCGCCGATAGCGAGATGGCGTTGCCGGCGCAGCTTTTGCCGCCGCTGCTGTCGTTGCCGGCGCTGTCGGTGGCAGCGTCGGTGTTGGGCGCGCCGCCAGTGCCCGCGTCGACGACAGGCATGCCGCCGCTGCCGGAGCCGCCGCTGCCCGCCCCGCCGTTGTTGCCACCTGAACCGCTGCTGCCGCCGCTGGCCTGCGCACCACCGCTGCCGTTGCCGCTGCCGCCGCTGCCCACGGCGCCGCCGCTGCCGCCGTTACCACCGCCGCTGCTTCCGCAACCGATGGACGCGGCCACCCCAGCCACAATGAAGGCGACAGCAAACGAAATCCTCAAACGCGCAACGGACGGCTGTCGGTTCGCCATCCGCATCTACTAGCACGGAGCGGCCGGACCACGCTGAAAATCGATCCAACGCGGCCGTTCAACGTCAGTTCAATACGTCAGGCCGTACCCGTACGCGAACAACGGATCATAGGTGGCGTCGCCAACGTTGATGGGGATCTGCGCCATCGTACGCGGCCACGACTGTGGCAGCTTGCCGGTCGGTTTGGCGTCGCCGAACAAGACGTCGGCGATCCCCTCGCCTTCCGTGCCCGGCAGCCACGCCGCGATGATCGCATCGGCCAGCGGCGAAAGCTTGTCCAGCAGCATGGGCCGTCCGCTGATCAGCACCACCACCACTTTCAAACCGGCGGTCTTCATGGCCTGCACCACCGCCAGGTCAGCCGGATCGATGCTGAGGTCCGCCTTGTCGCCTTCCCATTCGGCATACGGCGTCTCGCCAATGACGGCGATGCCGACCGCCGCGCCCGCCCCGCCCGTGCCAGCCATCGAGAACGTCACCTTGGCCGGCGTGAGCACGTCTTCGATCGCCTTGCGCACGGTGGTGCCGACGGCCAGGTTTCCTTTTTCGCCCTGCCAGCTGATGGTCCACCCGCCACACTGATTGGCGATGTTGTCAGCGCTCTTGCCGCCCAGTAACACCTTGGCCACCGTCTTCGGCAGTGGCAACACGTTGCCGTCGTTCTTCAGCAAGACCAGCGACTCACGCACCGCCTGCCGCCCGACGGCCCGGTGATCGGGCGAGCCCGCTTGCGTGGTCAACGTTCGATCGGCCTTTCCGGTTCCATCGAACAAACCCATCATGCACTTGGTCAGCAAGATGCGGCTGACGGCGTCGTCGAGGCGCGCCTGGGTCACGCGCGCCGGCACCAGGCTTTTGACCAGGGCGATCTGCGCCGCGGTGGTGCGCCGCGAACCGGACAGCATCTGCATGTCGATGCCCGCGTTCATTCCCGTCGTCAGCTTGTCCTCGGGCGTGGCGCCGGCAACGGTCTCGTCGATGCCGTCGTAGTCAGAGATGACAAAGCCTTTGAATCCCAGCGTGCCTTTCAGCGTGTCGGTCAGCAAGGCCTTGTCGGCGTGACCGCGCAAGCCGTTCCACATCGACACCGTGGCCATCACGCTGCCCACGCCGGCCGCCACCGCCGAGACATATGGCTTCACGTGAACGGCCATCATCGTCCCCGTGTCGATCTGCGCGTCGCCGCGATCGATCTTTCCCGGGTTGATGTCCGCCTCGTTGGCGGTGCCCCATTTCACCGCGCCGTCGCCGGCAAAGTGTTTCGCGCACGCGATGGCGTGGACCGGGCCGCTGCCGATGGTCGGGCCCTGCAAGCCGCGGATCAGCGCCGCGCCCAAGCTGCCGGTGAGGTCCGGCGTCTCGCCGAAGGTTTCGTCTTCGCGGCCCCAGCGATCATCAAGCGACACCGCCACCATCGGCCCGAACGCGAAGTCCATGCCCACCGCGCCCAGCTCTTGCGCGACGATCTGTCCGACCTTTTCCACCAGCGCCGGATCGTTCGTCGCGCCGAGACCGATGTTGTGCGGGAACACCACCGCGCCCGGGATCTCCGCGTTGCCGTGAACCGCATCGATGGCATAGAACGCCGGAATCTTCAGCGGCG
>DASXQB010000493.1:0-10692 GCA_036493295.1 Polyangia bacterium
CGTGAGCGGTTTTTCGGTGAACCAGGTTGCTGAGACCATCGTCGGGCAGTACGCGTCCATGCCCGGCGGCGAGCCAGCGTCGTTGTCGCGCGGGCCGGCGAAGGCCACCGACCGCCAGGCGCGCACCAGCATGGCGAACCGAGGTGCGTTGCTGGCCCCGTGCGAAAGGCCGGTGAAGATGACGTCCGACCAGCGCACGGTTCCGTCCTGGTTCAAGAAGTAGCCCCAACCTTCGGTCGGGAAGTTCTTGTCCAGATACTTGAGTGCCATCTCCGTCCGCTTGGCCACGCCGTCGGAGGGAACCATGTGGATGCTGGCGAACTCGAACTTCGTGGTGTGGGTCATGCCGTCGAAGACCTGCTTGCGGGCGTCGCCGAAGAAGTCGGCGTCGCAGCGCAAGATGTTGTAGTTCTCCCACGCGGCCACGCCCAGCACGTGAAAGCCGCGCGGCAGGACGAACGGACCTTCGTTGCCCAGCGTGCCGGCGGTGCTACCCAGGCCCCCGAACGGCATCACCAGCTTGCCCACCATCTTCTGCGAGCGCGGATCGACCGACGCCACTTCGCTGGCGTTGTTGAACGACACGGCGGGATCGGCCTGGCTGGCCATGAAGGTGTGGGTGAGGCGCATCTTCGCCGCCGTGACGCTCAGAGGTTTCCACGGCGGTGTGTCGCCCGGCTCGACCGTGCCGGTGTCGGCGCCGCCCGCGTCGGGTCCGGCCCCGCCGCTGCCGGTGGTCACCGCTCCACCGCTGCCGGTCGCGCCACCGCTGCCGGTGGCCACCGCTCCGCCGCTGCCGGTCGCGCCGCCACTACCAGTGGTCATGGCGCCGCCGCTGCCGGTGGTGATCGTGCCGCCGCTGCCGGTGGCCCCGCCGCTGCCAGTCGCGCCGCCGGTGCCCGACGAGCCAGCGCCGCCGGTGTCCGTGCTGCAGCCAAGAAGGCCCATCGCCATCCATGCGCCGGTCAACAAACCCAAGCCGCGTTTGGTCACTCGATCAGCTCCCTTCAGCGTCCGCCGGAAAGCAGCGCGCCTGGTGTCTCACAATGCACGTTGCCACATTGCCGGGTTCCCCGCGACGACCACCCAATCCCGCGACCCGGCGCTCCGCGCCAGCTTCCGCTTACGATAACATATTTACCCACGCAACCCCGGTGATGAATCGATAAAGCGGCCAAAACGCCGCTCAATTGCAAGGCGGCGTGAAGCCCGCCATCTGCACCTGTCGCAGCGTCAACGTGGTGGCGCCAGCGCCGACGAAGGTGAACGAGAAGACGTCCTTCAAGATGTCCGGGCCGGGCGGCGAGGGGCCGCCGTTCAGGCGAAAATCGGCGAACTTCAAGGTGACGATCTGGAAGGCATCACCGGTGGGCGTCAGATTCGCGCGGTAATGATCGCCGCCGTGCGGGTTGGTGCCGGTGCGGATCTGCAAGTACGCCGGGCCGGTCAACGAATACTCCAGCACCACGCCGGGTGCGGCGCTGAGATCGACGGCGTTTTTCGCCGGATCGGCGCCGCTTGTGTACTGGCCCTGGTTGTTGAGGGGCGTGTTCGCGGTTCCGTATCCGCTGGCGTCCGACAAAACCCAGGCGACGTGCATCTCGTACGCGCCGTTCACCAGGCGCAGCGGCGACGCGCTCGGCGGCGTCATGGTCCCGCCCACCACTTGCATCTCCCAGACTTTCAGGCGCGAGACCGCCGGCGCCGTGCACGGGGCCAGGGGCGGCAAGCCGGTCCCGCCATCTGCCGCGCCGGTGTCGCCGCCGGTGCCCGCGCTGTCGGTGCGGCTGCCGCCATCGGAGGCGCCGCTCGCGCCACCGTTGCCGCTGGCGCCTCCGGTGGCAACGGACGCAGCGTCGTTGTTGCTTTGTCCGCCGCTGCCGTTGCTGGTGGTGCCGCCGCCGCCGCCGGTCGTGCTGCCGCCGCTGCCGGTGGCGCCGCCGCTGCCGGCGGTCGATTGGCTGCCGCCGCTGCCGCCCGGCGCGCCGCCGTTATCGCTGGTGGCGCAGCCGGTGATGGCGGCGGTCAGGAACAGGGCGAACGCGGCCGTTGATCGGGCCGGACGGGCAGGACGAAAAATCATGCGGTCTCGTCTCCTGGTCGGTGTTTGCTGGGGGAACCCTCACCACCGCGCCCTCACGCCGAAGCGCCTCGAAGCCATCAATGATACCGCAACCGGGATTGATCAGCGATGCCGGGCCTCGCCCGCCGTCGCCGCGGTGCTCGATGGCGACCCGGATGATAAGGTGGACCGATGGATCCCGACCGGTTGAAGGCGCTGCTGCACGCCGTGCAGACCGGGCAAGTCTCCGTCGACGAGGCGGTGCGCGACCTGCGCGACCTGCCGTTTCGCGCGCTCGGTTTCGCCAACGCCGACACCCACCGGCACCTGCGCACCGGCTTTCCCGAAGTGGTGCTGGGTCAAGGCAAAACCCCGGCGCAGATCGCCGCCATCTTGAATGAGCTTCACCGCGGC
Organism: Polyangia bacterium; assembly: GCA_036493295.1. GTDB lineage: Bacteria > Myxococcota_A > Polyangia > Fen-1088 > Fen-1088 > DATKEU01. The sequence continues at coordinate 2,477 of DASXQB010000493.1, forward strand.
GGCTCAACGGTCCTGGCCACCCGCGTGTCGCCCGAAGCCGCCGAGCTGGTGGTGGCGGCGGTGCCCGACGCCCGTCACCTGCCGGTTCCACGTGCGGTGGTGGTCGGCGCGACGCCGCCGCCCGATCGCGGGCGCGGGACCATCGTCGTGCTCAGCGCCGGCACCGCCGACGTTCCCGTCGCCGAGGAAGCGGCGCTGACCGCCGAGCTGGCCGGCAACCGCGTCGAGCGCGTTTACGACGTGGGCGTGGCTGGCCTGCATCGCTTGCTCGCTCACCGCGCGGTCATCGAAGACGCGGAAATTCTGGTGGTGGTCGCCGGCATGGAAGGCGCGCTGCCCAGCGTGGTGGGCGGGCTGTTCGCGCGTCCGCTGATCGCCGTCCCCACCAGCGTTGGTTACGGCGCCAGCCTGGGCGGGATCGCCGCGTTGCTGTCGATGTTGAATTCGTGCGCGGCGGGCGTGGCGGTGGTGAACATTGACAACGGTTTCGGCGCGGGGCACATGGCGGCGCTGATGAATCGAAAGCGATCGACGTGAGCAAGGCGCTGCACGGGTTGCACCTGCACCTCGAACCGACCTCGGGAATCGCCGGCGACATGGCGGTGGCGGCCCTGGTCGACGCCGGCGTGCCGGCGGCGGTGGTGCGCGAAGCGGTGGCGCGCATGGGCGTGCGTGGATTGAAGGTCGGGTTCGAGACCCGCCAGCGCGGCGCGTTTGTCGGGCGCGGATTCGTCGTCGACTGGCCCGGCGCCGAAAAAAAACCGCGCCCGAAAAAACACGCGGCCACGAAAACCCACGACCACGACCATCATCACGATCACAGCGTCGACCACGACCACGACCACGACCACGACCACGACCTGGACCATCATCACGAGCCCGCACATGACCACCGCGACTACGCCGAGATCCGCGCCCTCATCAAACGCGCCAAACTGGACGCGGACGTGGCCGCGCTGGCCGGCGACATCTTCGCGCGGGTGGCCGAGGTGGAAGCGGCGCTGCACGGCTCGTCGGTCGATCGCGTGACGTTTCACGAAGTCGGCGCCTACGACTCAATCGCTGACATCGTGGGCGTCGCCGCGGCCATCGTCTGGCTGCGGCCGGCGTCGATTGGCGCGCTGCCGCCGGTCGTCGGCACGGGCAGCGTTCACACCGCGCACGGCTTAGTGCCAGTGCCCGCGCCCGCCACGGCGGCGTTGCTGCGCGGAATGCCGATGCGCTTCGAAGGCGCGGGCGAATTGACCACCCCGACTGGCGCCGCCATTTTGGCCGCCACCGTCGACAGCTTCGGGCCGCCGCCACCGATGCGGCTTTTTTCCGTTGGCTACGGCGCCGGGACGCGCGAGCTTGCCGATCGGCCGAACGTGCTGCGGGCGCTGCTGGGCGAACCGCTGGGCCAGGTGGACGCCGCCGCGCCCAGCGCGCTGACGTTGCTGGAAGCGAATTTGGACGACATGAACCCGCAGCTGCTCTCGCCGCTCTACGATGCGCTCTTGGCGGCGGGCGCGGTCGATGTGTGGTCGGCGCCCATCTTGATGAAGAAGGGCCGCCCGGCCACCACGGTCAGCGCGCTGGTCCCGCCGGCGGCGCTGGTCGAGGCCGAACGGGCGTTCTTCTTGAATTCGACCACGCTGGGTTTGCGCGTGCGTCCGGTCGATCGGGTGACGCTGGCTCGATCGTTTGCCACCGTCCAGACGCCGTTCGGCGCGGTGAAGATCAAGCTCGGCAGTCTGGACGGCGCGGTGATCGGCGCGCAGCCCGAGTTCGAAGACTGCCGGCGGGCGGCGGCGTCGGCCAAGGTTCCGGTGCGGGCCGTGCTGGCGGCGGCGGCCGCCGAAGCCGAGCGCTGGCTGCGCGGAAAGGGCGCCGCCCGCCAGCCGGCGCGCCGTCGCTGACGAGGGCCGTGAAGTGAAGGAAGACGAATTTTGCCGCTTGCTTGACGATGGCCTGGCCCAGGCTGCGCAGGTCTTGGCCGTGGGCACCGGCGAAAGCCAGCTGCACGCCGCCGCCGAGCACATCGCCCACGCGCTGGGCGCGGCGTCGGTGACTGTGCTGGCCTTGGTCTCCGACGCCGAGAGCGCGTACATCGTCGGCGACAGCGACGAGGCCGAGACCGGGCGCGTGCGGTTGCCGCTGGCGCAGTACCCGTACATCGGCCGCGCTCTGCAGACCGGCGAGGTCACCTTCAGCGGCGCCAGCTCGGGCAAACCGATGATGGCTCACATCTCGGCGGTGTTTCCGATGATCGTCGGACGCAAGCCGCTGGGCGCGCTGCTGGTGCGGCTGCCGGGTGATTCGGCGATGGGCGTGGCGCCGCTGATCATCAGCGCCGGCAAGATGGCCGCCGGCCTGGTGGCGATGGTCTTGCGAGGGGCGCGCGCCCTGGATCCCATCCGCGAACGTACGCGCAAGATCACCTTGCAGGATTTTCATGAAGAGCGCCGCGTGCGGGCCATCGAACGCTACCGCGCCTTCATCGACAGCGCGTCGGACGCCATCGTGGTGGTCGACGCCGGCGGGCAGGTCCTGTACATCAACCGCGCCGCGCAGGAGATCACCGGATACGCCCGCGACGGTCTGGTCGGGCGCAGCTTGAAGCAGATCGTCCCTGATTCGTATCGCCCGCTGCTGGAAGAAGCGATCGCCCGCGCCGCCGCCTCCGAGCCGATCGACAACTTCGATCTCGAGCTAGTAACGACGTCGGGCGATCACATCGTTGTATCCGTGGCGTCGATCGGAATCTTGTCCGAGCACGAGGCGGCCATCTTCGCCTTCCGCGACGTCAGCCTGGCCCGCAAGCTGGAGAGCGAGCTGCGCCGGACCACCGAATTTCTCGAGCGCATCTTGAACTCGACCGTCGACGGGATCATCGCCGCGGACATGCGCGGACAGGTGCTGCTGTTCAATCAAGGTGCCGAACGCATCTGCGGCTACCGGGCGGTGGACGTCATCGGCAAGATCCCGGTCAAGGAGCTGTACCCGCCGGGCGTGGCGCAAGAGGTGATGCGCCTCATCCGCTCGGCCGAACACGGCGGCGGCGGACGCCTTGAGCCGGTGCGCCGCGATCTGCTGAGCGCGACGGGCGAGAGCGTGCCGGTGTCGATCTCGGCGGCGCTGGTCTTCGACGACGCCAGCCGGGCCATCGCCACCGTCGGCATCTTCTCTGATTTGCGCGATCGCCTGCGCATGGAAGAGCGCCTGGCCCACGCCCAAGAAAAGCTGGCCATATCGGAAAAACAGGTGGTGGCCATCGAGCTGGCGGGAGCTGCCGCCCACGAGCTGAACCAGCCGCTGACGTCGGTGATGGGTTACGCCCAGATGCTGATGCGTAAGCTGCCGGCGCAGGATCCGCACCTCACGTTGGTCGACACCATCCTGCGCGAGGCGGAACGAATGGCAAAGATCGTGCGCCAGCTGGGCAGCCTGACCCGGTACGAGACCAAATCGTACGTCGGCGGGGCGCAGATTCTGGATCTGGTGCGTTCGACCCGCGAGGGCGATCCGCCGCCGAAATAATTTCGGGCGATGTTTCAGCGGCCAATGGCGCGCAGGAAAACTTTGCCGCTGGCGTCGGACCGGGTAGGGTGAAGGACCCGCAAGGAATCACCACTGATGAAACCCGAGCAGATCACCGAAGCCCTGGAACAGGCTGCCGCCCACCTGGGCATTCGCGTCCGCTATGAAACCATGACCGGCGACACCGCCGGCGGGGGCGGGCTGTGCAAGGTCAAAGGCCAGTGGTGCGTCATCATCGATCGCAAGACGCCGCCATCGGATCGGGCCGCCGTGCTGGTCGAAGCGTTGTCCACCTTCGACACCGACGACGTCTTCCTGCCGCCACAAATCCGCGAAGCCCTGGCCGCCAAACGAACCGCCTCCGACCCGGCTTCTCCAGCCGCCGAACAATAGCGCGCCGCTTTGCGGGCCTAGCCCTCGCGCACTATTTCTCGCAGCTTCGCCGCCAGCATTGGATCAGTCTCGAGCACATCGCGCAGCGTTTCGCGCAGGCTGTCGCGCAACGTGGTTGGAGCCGCGGGGCTCAGTTGCTGATTGACGATGCGGTCAATCAACTGGTCCATGGCCGCCGCCGGGGGCAGCGCGCCGGCGCGCAGGGCGGCGGCGATGTCGTGCGTGCCGACTACGCCTGGGGCGCGCGCGGCCGCCGCTTCCGTTTGCGCGACGCCGGTGCCTCCCGCCAGCCGTTCAGAACTTGCCGGGGCGCCTCCTTGCGGGCGTTCGATCCCAGGCTTTTCGCCGGTTTGCAGGGGACCCTGGGCCTCCCCGAGCTCACTGGGGAGGGCGCCTGGGCCCGAGCCTGGTCCGGTCACTTTCATGGCTACCAATTTACAATCCTAGCATGGGGGCCAAGGCCCGCGTTCACCATGTGCCGCATGTTTTTTCCTTCCCGGGTCAGGTATCGGGCGAAGGGCGGCGTCGGTTGCCTGCCGATCGCGAATAAGGACGTTTTCGATCGGGCGATTGACAAAGGCGGGCTCCTTCGCCAGCGTGCCGCCCATGATGACCGCCTTGACCGACAAGCTGCGCGCCCTGGCTCGTCAACAGATCGAAGGTCCGCGTCCGCCCGGCGAACGCCCGGCCATCAAACACCTGCGCAACCTGGCCAGCATCGCCAACGAATTGCTGGGCCGCCCGGTGTGCAGCCCGCAAGAGCTGGCCGATCGGCGCGCGACGTCCGCGCCACCGCCGACCGCTGCGGCGGCGACCCCCGCGTCGAAGGCGCCGGCCGCCCCTCGCCAAGCGCCGGTGCTGGTGTACTTCGACGGCAAGGACCACCGCACCAAGGCCAAGGTCGAAGAGCTGCTGCGCGGCCGAGCCATCGCTTTCCAGGTTCTGGACGTCACCGACGACGAAGCAGAAAAATCGTGGGTCACCACCGCCGCCCACAGCAACGAATTTCCCATCGTCGTCGTCGCGGGCACCCCCGTGGGCGGCCTGGCCGAGCTGACCCAGCTCGACCTCACGGGCGAACTGGTCCGGCGGGTGTTTGGCCCTTAGAACAGCCTAGAAAAATTCCTAACTATGGGCTGCACGCGCCGGTGGCGCCGGTGGGGATCCACCAGTTGCCGGAAACGGCCAGCATCGACAGCAGCGTAATGCTGCCGCCGTAATAGTCGCCGCCGTTGGTGCCTTTCATGTACGTCCAGCCGCGATCCAGCCAGGTCTGATGGGCGGCGTTGGTGACGCCGGCGGCGACCATCGGCGAGGTGAACGACGGGTCGCTGCCACCGGCGTTGCTGTCGTCGCCATTCGTGGGGAACGACGCCTTCATCGCCGAAGGCGTGTCGTTGTATTTGGTGCGGGCCCAGGTCGCCATTTTGTTGTCGACGTCCAGCGAGCCGGCGTATCCGAACTGCACCACCGCCACCGCCTGCCGCCATGGCACGCGGCACGAGTTGTAGCCGAAGCAGTCATAGCAAGGCCCTTCGTCGCCGGTGCCGGTCTTCGATCCCACCGGCGGGTTATCGACGACGAAATCGGGGACCAGGCCGGTGTCGGCGTTACCCACCTGCTTGAGAATGGCCACCGAGCCGGCGGCGACGTCTGACCAAACGGTGTGGCCGGTGATGGCCGCGAAGGCCAACATGTGATCGACCATGTAATCGGAAGGTCGGGTGAGGTCCGGCTTTGATTCAGGCGCCACCGAACCCAGGTGCGTCGGATCGCCGATGTTCAGGCGCGGGTAATACTGGCCGCTGCCCGTGGTGATGAACTTGGCCTCCATGCCGGCGATGACCGACTTGGCGTCGGCCAAATAGTGATTGGTCGCCTCGTCGCCCCACTGGTCGTAGGCGATCAAAAGCGAATAGCCCATGTCCATGTCGCCGTCGGTGGCGGGCGGCTGGGCCTTGATCGTCGGATCGCCGGTGCCCGGCACCACCCACGACATCAGGCGCGGATCCGAGCTGGACGGAAACGCCTTGCGCACGCGGTTCAAGCTGTCGAAGACGGTCTTGGCGTTGGGATCGTGGCCGGCCATCAACGCGGTGATCAACATGGCGTAGCCGTGGCCTTCGGACTGCGAGACCTGTTTGACGTTGGCCGGCCAGCCGAAGATGTTACCGGCGGCGCCGGCGGCGATGTAGTTTTCGCCGTTGACCGCGCCGGCGGTGAATTTTTTGATCAGAGTCTTCCAGGCGTCGTAGTAGCGGCCGACGTCGGCATCCATTGTTGTTTGGGCGACCGTCGGGTGAATGCAGGTCGCACAGCCGGGGTATCCGCTGTGCTGCGGGAACGGGCGCCGCGGCTGTCCGGCGGCGGCGGTGGCGGTGCAGGCGGCGGGCGCATCGCCCGGGGCCAGCGCTTTGTCGGCGGCCCCGTCGATGCTCGCCGGGCTGTCGACGGGCGCGTCGATCGGCGCCACCGAGCCGCCAGCGCCACCCGACGAATTATTGGAGCCACCTGAACCGCCGCCGTTGGCACCGCCGCTGGCTCCGCTGGCGCCGCCTGAAGCGTTCCCGGTGGCGCCGCCGCTGCCGCCGCCGGGCGTGCCGGCCGAGGATCCGCAACCGGCCAGACCGAGCGAGACGCCGAACAGAATCGAAACCAGCAGGGAAAAAATAGGCAAACGCGACATAGTGGCGCCCAGGATGCCGCCATCCCCGGTCATGGGGCAAGCACGATTGACTGGGCCGGTCTGACCGGCCGTGGTCTGATTGCGGGCAGCCCCGGCAAGAGGGTGTAAACTTCGCCGGTGGGATTCGTCCGCGGATTCATGGCGCCGTTTCGTGGCGGTCTGTTCATCGCTCGCCAGCGGATGTGGCGGTACCTGTTCGTGCCGCTGTTGCTGAACGTCGCGCTGGCGGTGGGGACGTTGTGGGCGGCGGCGGCGTACTGGCATCAAGAGCTGGCCTCGCATCTGCAGTCGTCACCGATTGTTGGTTGGATTTTGCTCGGGGCCATCACCCTGGTCGGCGGCGCGGTGCTGTTCATTGTTCTGCAGCCCCTGCTGGGCGCCATCTTCAACGACCGCCTGAGCGAGAAGGTCGAACACAAAATCCGCGGCTCGGCGCCCACGGCGCCTTTCCTGGCCTCGACCGGGCAGGCGGTGCTGCACGGACTTTTGAAGCTGGCGCTGTACGGGATCGCCTTGCTGGTGGGGCTGACGCTCACCGCGCTGACCGGGGTGGGCAGCTTGATCGGCATCGCTCTGGGCGGGCTATTTTTGGCCTACGACGGCTTCGACTACCCGCTGTCACGCCGGGGGAAGACCTTCGCCGGCAAGTGGAGCTATCTGGCGCGCCACCCGGCGCAGACCGTGGGCTATGGCCTGGGCGCCACGGTGCTGTACTTGATTCCGCTGGCCTTCGTCGTGGCGCCGCCGTTCGCCGCGGCCGGGGCCACGTTGGCGTTTCTGGACGCTGACGCCAAGGCGGCGGCGAAAGCGGCCCGCAAGGCCGCGCGATCGGTGGCGGCGGGTGGTGGCGCTGGCGCGGCGGCGGGCGTCGGCAAGCAGGTGGCGGGAAGCTCCTAGACAGCGATCGTCAGCCGGCATACCTTCCAATTGACATTTCAGCTGGTTAGGTCAGATAAATACCGGGCATTGCTTCCCCGAAATCCCCCATGGTGAGTGGTCAGGTCGAAAAGAGGGTCGCGTCGCTTTGAAGAAGCCCATCCCATTCGGCAAGTACTACCTCCTGGAGCGGATCAACGTCGGAGGTATGGCCGAGGTATTCAAGGCCAAGGCCTTCGGCGTGGAGGGCTTCGAGCGCATGCTGGCGGTCAAGCGCATCCTCCCGAACATCGCCGAGGACGAAGAGTTCATCACGATGTTCATCGACGAGGCGAAGATCGCGGTGCAGCTGCAGCATGCGAACATCGCGCAGATCTTTGATCTCGGTAAGGTCGACGAGAGTTACTTCATCGCGCTTGAGTACGTGAACGGGCGCGACCTGCGGGCCATCTTCGATCGCGCGCGCGCCAAGGGCGAGGTGACGCCCATTCGCCAGGCCTGTTACGTCGTCATGCAGGTGTGCGAGGGCCTGGACTACGCCCACAACAAACGCGACGGCCAGGGGCGCGAGCTGCATCTGGTCCACCGGGACATCTCGCCGCAGAACGTGCTGGTCGGGTACGAAGGCGAGATCAAGCTGATCGACTTTGGCATCGCCAAGGCGGCCGGCAAGGCGTCCAAGACCCAGGCCGGAATCCTGAAAGGCAAGTTCGGGTACATGTCGCCCGAGCAGGTCCGCGGC
>DASXQB010000494.1:0-51993 GCA_036493295.1 Polyangia bacterium
AGGGCGGGGAACTTGTAGGCGGTGGCCCAGCGCGGGAACTTGGCGGTGAATCCCAGCAGCCGGCGCTGCGCGAACGAGTCGACCTTGACCACCAGGCCGTCCGCCTCGTACGGCAGCGCCGACTTGCGCGTGGCCCACGACGCGACGGTGGCGGTCAGATCCTCCCAGGCCGAGAGCAGCGAGACGTCGGGCGACGTCGGCAGCCCCAGCTCGCGCAGGAAGGCCAGGCTCTCCGAATGCAACGGACGCGTCGCCTCGCCGTTGACCAGCTCGTACAGCGTCACCTTCAACGGGCGCGTGGCCGCCAGGCGCGGGTCCAGCAGCTTCAGCGTGCCGCCGGTGAAGTTGCGGGCGTTCTTCCACAGCTCCTCGCCGGCCAGGGCGCGTTCCTGATTGATGGCGGCGAAGTCGGCCTTGTCCATGAACGCCTCGCCGCGCACGGTGATCGACACCGGCTGGCGCAGCGTCAGCGGCAGCGAGCGCACCGTGCGCAGGTTGGCGGTGATCTCCTCGCCCACCCGCCCGTCGCCGCGGGTGGCGCCCAGCGTGAACCGCCCGCCCTCGTAGGTCAGCTCGATCCCGATGCCGTCGATCTTCGGTTCGACGACGAAGGCCGGCGCCTCATCGTGCAGGCCTTTCATCACCCGATCGTAAAACTCCCGCAGCTCGCCTTCGCTGTAGGCGTTGTCCAGCGACAGCATGGGCACCGCTCGCACCACCTTGGGAAAAGCGGTGATCGGCGCGGGCGCCACGCGCTGGCTGGGTGAATCGGCGCTGATCCAGTCGGCGTGCGCCGCCTCGATCGACCGCAGCTCGCGGTAAAGACGATCGTACTCGGCGTCGGAGACCACCGGCGCCATCTCGACGTAGTACCGGCGGTCGTGCTCCGACAGCTCGCGCACCAACGTCTGATAGCGCTGGCGCAGTTCCAATTCCGAATCGCTCACGACGGTGCTTTCGCCCTAGGCCTTGGTTCCTGTCACGCAGCCGGCGACCACGCTGACCGCGAAGACGCCGCCGGCGAAGTAGACGTCGATCGCTTCTTTGATGAAGAAGAAAATATCCTGCATCTCGTCGCCGCGGCCGGCGATGGCTTTCCAGCGCGGCAGCGGCAGAAGTTCGATCACCGGGGCGAAGAAAAATTCGCGCGCGCTTTTGAACAGCAGCTCCCAGCGTTCGACGGTCATCTGCACGTCGCGCAGGCCGGCTCGCTCCAGCGCCGCCGCCGGCGCGTCGCCCTCGGGCAGCGTGGCCAGGTAACGGTCCAGCGCCGTCACGCTCTCGGCCTTGTGGTTGTCGCGCAGCACGCCGCGGAAAATATCCAACAGCTCGGCCCAGGTCCCGCGCAAGGGCAGCGCCGCGATCAATTGCCCACCGGGCCGCAAGGCCCGGGTCAACTCGGACAGCGCCTCGTCGGCGGTGATGCCCTCGCCGCCCCCGCCGTTCCAGATGGCGTTGTCGAATCCGGCCGCACCGAAGGGAAACGGCACCGTGGCGTGATCGCCGACGAAGATCCGCGCGGCGGTGGCCGGATCCGACTCCACCCGACGGCGAGCCTGCGTCGCCAGCGCCGACGAGGTCTCGAAGGTGACCAGCCGGCTTTCGCTGTCCAGTGTCCGCACCAACGCCAGCGGCAAAGTCCCCGTCGCAGCGCCGAGCACCAGCACCCGCGAAGCGGGCCGCGGCGCGAACACGCCCATCACCATCTCGGCAAAGCGGGCACCGTAAAGCGGCCACGCCTCGCTGTCATAGGCCTTCACCAACCGCTCTTGCTTTTCAGTCATGGCGCGCGGCGATCCTCACGTCAAAGCCAGCAACTACTTATACACGAGTGACCGCGCGACAGAGCCGGCGTTCGGTTCATGGCGGATTCGTGCTGGGGGCTGGAAACTTCCCGTCGATCTCGAAGGCGGCGCGCGGGAAGACCAGCGGCGCGCGCGCGCCGTTGAGACGGACCACCTCGCAGCCAGTGGTCGTCACGATGCACTTCCAGGTCTGGAAGGCGCCCGGTTTTTTGGCGGCGAAGGCCGGCGAGAAAAGGCCGATGGCCTTGCCGTGACTGGGACAGCGAGCCGAGGTGAAGACGAAGGCGATCACGCCGCTCGCCCGCATCTGCCTTCCTAATTTTTGCGTGGCCGCATAGCTCACCGGCGAGTTCAGCGGTCGGGCGAAGGCGGCGAACGCCGGGGCGGTCAGATCGACCGCTCTCTCAGTTGCCACAGCGGCTGAAAACGCCGTCCAGTCGCAGGTGAGGTGATCAAACGCGGCCGCCGTTCCCTGGGCAAAAAGCAGCTGATAATAGGCCTTCTCGGCCAGTGAGGTTTCGACGCGCAGGGCGCCGTACCACAGGCTGCGTTCAGCGGCCGAACCGAAGCGGGTCCCGCGCAAGAGCGGCGGATGGCGAAACGGCGTCGACAGAAGATAGTGCAAGCCGGCGAAGGCGGGCTCCGGCGGCAGCGATGGCTTCACCTGATCGACGATCTGCTCCAGCAGTTGCTGTTCTTCCAGGGTGTCCACGAGCTTCCTCGTCGACACCTGGTGCTGCGCTTCGACGACTCTCCAGGCGGTGGCGGCGAACGACGAGACCCTACTGGGCCCCGCGCATCGCATCCAGATATCGAGCGACATTCGTCAACCCTTCGACGCTGGCGATCAACTGGCGCGGGGCGCCGCCAAGGTGGGTGTTCATGGCCTGAAACCACTGTTTGACCTGCTTTTCGTTGCCGCCGACCAGAGCGTCCAGGCTGCGAAACACCCGCACCAGCAACGCCGCCAGCTCCCAATTTTTGGTTTCTTCCTGGATGACCCAGCCTCCGGTGAACATGCGCGAAGCGGTCGACGGACTGACGCCGATGATGCCCGCCAGCTCGGCTTGGCCCAGACCCAAGCGGTCGGCGACGCGCACCGTGGCTTTGGTCAGCACCTTCGACCGCAAGGTGGCGGCCGGCACCTTACCCGGAGCGTTTCTGGCGGCGACCACCAGCGGCCGCGCAGCGGGGCGTTTCAGGCTCATCGAGGCATCTTTCAATTGAAAGAATTATAATCGAATATTTCACAGAGAACCAGGGTCCGGTGACCGCCTTTTCACGCCGGCGGCCGCCAGCCGCGCACCGGGCCCTTCGGGCGGCGGGTGCCCTCGTAGCGGCCCGCCACGTATTTGCAGGCCATCAGGTACAGCGCCGACGACAGGCGATTGAGCGCCTCGGCCAGATCCGCCCGCGCGGGCGGCGCCGTCGGTCCGCCGGTCTCGGCGGGGAACGCCTGCAGCATGGACACCTCAGCCTCGCGCGCGATGGCCCGGGCCAGATTCAACTTGGCGATGAGCGGCCCTTGCCGCACGTCGGGGTACATGAACGGCACGCCGTAAAGCTCGCGCGTGTGGTGGGTGGCGTCGCGGATCTCGAGGCCGGTCATCCCGAACAGGCGCACCGGCGGCAGCGGGCGGCCGGTGACCTCGGCGCCGACCAGGGCACGCGCAAGCTCCAGCAATTCGCCCAGCTCGCCGACCAGCGCCCGCGCCTCCTCGGCGTCGGCGGTCACCTGCGCGTCCAGCAGCGCCGCTTGCAGCAGATCCAGCTTGCCGCGCGCGATGATGCGAGGGTGTGTCTTGCGCACCAGCGTCTGGTCGTCGACCAGGTGGGTGAGGTGATCGGGCTTTTCATTGAACCGCTGGCCGGTGTCCAGCGACTGAAATTTTCCTGACGGCGGCGCACCTGCCGCGCGCCCCGCTGACGCCGGCCCCAGCTCGCCACCACCGCGCGCGGCGCGGGTGTGCAGCGGCGCCTGGCACACGTCGATCACCGCACTGGCAAAGGCGCGCGCCGCCGCCTCGCACGCCGCCTGAGCGCCCACCAGATAGCCGCCGCCGAAGTTGGTCTCCGACGGCGGGCCAAACCATTTCGCCAGGCGCACCGGCGCCACCTTGCAAGCGGCGTCGACGCCGACGATCGATTCCAGCGGCGGCGCGATCAGGTACGCCATGGCGCTGCCCTCGGGCACGTCCGCCAGGGGCGCCAGATAACGGCCCAGCGAGGCGATCACGTGCGGAAAAAAAATCACCGGCCGCGTGGGATCCTCCGCGGTCTCGACGGCGTAGAACCAGGCCTGGTTTTCCAGATAGCTAAGACAGGCGTCCAGCGCCGCGTCGACCTCGGCGGGATCAGCGCCGGCGTAGATGCCGATGCATTCGCCGGACAGCGGACCCGACGGATAACCGGAGCCGGCATAAAACGACTTGGCGTACACGACATCGGCCGGCGACGCCTTGGTCCCTTGATCCAGCGCGGCGAAGAGCGCGTCGTCGGAGGTGGCCGTGATGATGCCCAGCGATCGCCGCGCCGCCGGTAATCCCAGCGACGCCGTCAGCGCCGGCGCCGCCTCGGGAATGCGGCGCACGGAAAGCGCGCGAGGCTTAACGGGTGGCAGGTCCAGCTTCACAGCGCGCGCTCGCCTGCCTTCAGGGAAAGGCCACGCCTGATTTCTTGTTGCGCAGCACGCGCTCGATGGCCGCCGCCACGTCACGCGCCGCCTCGGCGGGGACGCGGCCGCGCGGGTTGATGTTGGAGATGACCTCCCGATCGGCGTCGGTGGCGCCTTCCGCCGGCTGGTAGATGAAATACGCCGACAGCGAATCGGCGAAGCCCAACCCCGGCCGTTCGCCGCACACGAACAGCGCCGCCTGGGCCGCGGTCAGGCGCGCGATCTCGTCCATGATCTTCACGCGAGCGTGGCGCACGAAGAACGGCGGCGCGTGCTGGATCCCGCGCGAGGCCAGCGCCGGCAGCAGGGCGCCGTGAAACTCGGGCAGGTTCTGATTGATGGCCGCCGCCGACAAGCCGTCGCCGTAGATGATCACCAGCGTCGGCGCGCGGCCGATGCGGCGGGAAATCTCTTCCTTGCCCGCGTCGGACAGGGCGCGCCCGAGATCGGGCCGCTGCAAGAACGTCGGTTTGTCAGCCGCGCGAGAGATCACCTCGAACAAACCCAGGCGCGACAGCAGCGCCGCGTCCACCTCCGACAGCACGGCGTCCTTGGCGGCGGCATGGTCGGCACGAAAGCGCAGCATGGTGTTGGTGCGATAGCGAACCCCGCTGCGCCCGACGACGATGCGCGCTGGCGTGGCCGCCAGGATGCCGGCCATGGCGCGCGGATCGAACGGCTCGCCGAGGTTCACGCCGCGATCGGCGGTCAACAAAAGGCCGCCGGCTGAATCCACCGGGCGCGCCGCCGTGCCCGCGCCGGTCAGGGCTTGCCGGACCATCTCTTCGATGCGGGCGCGATCGATCAGCATCAGGGACGCTCGGCGGGCGACGCGGCGGCGGCCGGGGGTTCGGCGGGCATGCTGACCACCGGCGCCGGATCGCGGTGAAACGACGTGGCGAACAACGGCTTGGTCAGCGACGGGCCAACCACCAGCTTGCCCTGCCCCGCCCAGTAAACGTGCAGCGACGAATCGGCGGCGGCTTCGAGTGGCAGCGGCCAGGTGTTGTCGCCGCTGGGGTTGTCGAACTCGACCAGCACCACCAGCCGCGGGTGGGCGCCGCTTTCGATCAAGGCCAAGCTGGCGCCATCAGGCGACCAGGCCGCGTCACCCTGGATGGTCGTCCAGCCGCGTCGCGGATACGCCGCCTCACCGTCGGCGAAGAGACGCTGGCGCTTGGCATCGCCCGCCAGGTACGCCACGTGATCGCCGGCCGGCGAAAAGATGAACGCTCGTCCGGCGCAGGCGACGGGCCGCGCGCCCGGCTTCAGCGGCTGCAGCGCGTACCGCAGCGGCGGCGGCAGCACGATGCCTTTGCCGTGCGCGCGAACCGGCGGCGCCGGTCTGGCCGGCAGCAAATAAAACAGGCGTTCCTCACCGAGAAAACGCAGGTCGCTGACGGCGCCGATGCTCAAGGCGCGATAGCTGCCCAGGCGTTCACCGCCCGGCGCGTAGACCGCAATGGTCGCCGGCTGCGGCCGTTTGGCGCGGCCGCGGTGAGGCGCCTCCGCCGCGTCGGCCTTGGTCGGCACCACCACCGCGAAGGTTTTTTTCGCCGGGCTCCACACCAGATCAGCTCTCTGCACGCCGAGCGCCGTCACCACCGCGTCGACCGGCGTCGGTACGGCGGCAGCCAACGCCGCTGCCTGCGCCGCTGTTTCATCTGCTGGCGGCGGCGGTTCGGGCGCCGGCGCCGAGCGCGCCGCCACTTGCGGCGGCGGCGGCGGCTCCGACGCGCACGCCGTCATCAGCAGGCTCGCCAGCGACAGCGAAAGCGCGCCGCGGTTCATGCGAACAAGCTCGCGTCGCCGGCCCGCGCGGTCAGCTTGCCGTTCTCCATGATGCCCATCTCTTCCAGCCATGCCTCAAATTCTGGGGCCGGGCGCAGCCCCAGCAACTGGCGCAACGCCGCGCCGTCGTGAAAAGACGTCGATTGATAGTTCAGCATGACGTCGTCGCCCATCGGCAGGCCCATGAAGAAATTGCAGCCGGCGGTGGCCAGCAGCACCTCAAGGCTTTCCAGATCGTTCTGGTCGGCATCAGCGTGGTTGGTGTAGCAGGCGTCGCAGCCCATCGGGATCCCGTGCAGCTTGCCCATGAAGTGATCCTCCAACCCGGCGCGCGTGATCTGCCGGGCATCATACAGATACTCGGGACCGATGAAGCCGACGACGGTGTTCACCAGGAACGGTTTGTAGTGGCGGGCCAGACCGTAATTGCGCGCCTCCACCGTCATCTGATCGGCGCCTTCGTGCGCGTCCGCCGACAGCGCCGAGCCCTGCCCGGTCTCGAAGTACATGACGTTCGGCCCCTGCACCTGCCCCAGCTTCTGCGTCATGTCGTGCGCCTCGTCTAACAAGGGCAACGTCACGCCGAAACTCTTCAACGCTTTTTCCGTGCCAGCGATGGACTGGAACATCAGGCCCAGCTGCGCGCCGCCCTCCAGCGCCTTCATCTGCGTGGTGACGTGGGCCAGGCAGCAGTTCTGCGTCGGGATGCGCCACTGCCGCATGAAATCGCCGCTGGCATTCAAGATCGCCGTGGTTTGCTCGGGATTGTCGGTGACCGGGTTGATGCCGATGACCGCGTCGCCGCTACCGAACGACAGCCCGTCGCGCAGCGACGCCAAAATACCTTCCACCGAATCCGACGGGTGATTGGGCTGCAGCCGCGTCGACAGCCGGCCTTCCAGGCCCAGCGTGTTGGCGGCATGCACCACCACCCGGATCTTTCGCGCCGCGCTGATGAGATCCAGGTTGGTCATCAACTTGGCGCAGGCGGCGATCATCTCGCTGGTGAGTCCGCGCGACAGCCGCAACAGATCGGCGCCGGTGGTGCGATCGGACAGGACATGTTCGCGCAACTGGGCCACCGTCCACGACTTGCACGATTCGTAGACCGGGCGCTGCAGATCGTCCAGGATCAGGCGCGTCACCGCGTCTTTCTCCGGCGGCACCACCGGGTTTTCGTGCAAGTCGTGCAAGGTCAGCTCGGCCAGCACGCGCTTGGCCGCCACGCGTTCGGACACCGACGCCGCCGCCACGCCGGCCAGGCGATCGCCGGATTTTTCTTCATTGGCCTTGGCCAAGACGTCTTTGACGTCCTTGAAACGGTAGGTGTTCCCGCGCAGCGTGGCAGCGAGGTTCATGGGCGCGTCTAGGCCGTTCGGGTGCGGATGCTGACGGCGCGGCCGTGGCCGTGCAGGCCTTCGACCTCGGCCATTCTTTCGATGTCCGGTCCCTGCGCGCGCAGCGCCGCGGCGTCGTATTCGATGATCGACGTGCGTTTGACGAAGTCCGAAACACCCAATGGCGAGGCGAAGCGCGCACTGCCACCGGTCGGCAACACGTGACTGGGGCCGGCGATGTAATCGCCGACCGACTCGGGCGTCTGCGCGCCCAAAAACAGCGCGCCCGCCGTGCTGATCCCTTCGCCCACGCGGCGCGCGTCGCGCAAGGCCAGCATGCCGTGCTCGGGCGCCAGCAAGTTCATCACCGCGGCTGCTTCCGCCACGTCGGCGACGATGATGATGACGCCAAAATCGCGCAAGGATTTTTCGGCGATGTTTTTCCGCGGCAGCACGGCCAACTGGCGCTCCACCTCGGCCGCGACGCGCGTGCCGACCGCCGCGCCGACGGCGATCAAGATCGGCACCGCCAGCGCGTCGTGCTCGGCCTGGGCCAGCAGATCGGCGGCGATCCAGGCTGGATCGACGCTGTCGTCGGCGGCGATCACCACTTCCGTCGGACCGGCGACCGAATCAATGCCCACGTCGCCGAACACCAGCCGCTTGGCCGCGGCGACATAGGCGTTGCCCGGGCCCATGATCTTGTCGACGCGCGGGATGCTCTCCGTTCCGTAGGCCATCGCCGCCACCGCCTGCGCGCCGCCGACGACGAACACCCGATCGACACCGGCGATCTCCGCCGCGGCCAGCGTCTCGGGCGAAGGACCGGGCGTGGTCATGATGATCGTGCCGACGCCCGCCACCTTGGCCGGCACCGCGGTCATCAGCACCGTCGACGGGTACAGCGCAGTCCCGCCCGGCACGTACAGGCCCACGCGAGAAAGCGGCGAGACGCGCAGGCCGACGCGCACGCCGCCCTCGGCGATCTCGAACGATTCGTAGCGCTCGCGTTCGTGAAAGGCGCGTATCCGACGAGCGGCGTGCTCCAGCGCGGCGCGCACCGGTGCCGCCGTTTGCGCGGCCAGCTCGCGCCAGCGGGCGCGCGGCAATTCCAGGTCGGTCAGCGTACGCGATTCCAGGCGCGCGGTCAGCGCCCGCACCGCGCCGTCGCCGCCCGCCCGCACCTCGGCGATGATCTGGCGCGCCGTCGCTTCGATCTGCTCCGGCACGCTGGCGCTGCGGCGGCTCAACGCCTCCAGCGTCTGCTGAAAATCCGGTTGCGAGCGGTCGATGGTGCGCATCGGGGCCCCCGAGCATAGGGGTCGGCGGCCGGCAAAGCTACCCCTTCGGCGGCGCACGGAAACAGTACCAACCGGGTTACTTCGCTCCGGTCTTGATGAACTTGCCGTTCAGGGCCACGCCGGCCACGAAGGTGCCGGCGCCGCAGATGAATTCTTTCTCGCTGGAGAACGGCTCGTTCTTGTAGATGCTCTCGATGTTCACCACTGCGGTGGCCTGCAGCTGGCGCGCCCGTTCCTGCAAGGCCAGCACGGCGGACAAGAACACCCACTCGCAGGCGGTCTGATCGTTCTTGCCGACCGCGTTGGTTTTCTTGTTGGTGCTGTAGGTGCCCATGTCCTGGCCCGACGGCGCCGCCGACTTGCCGAAATAAAGCGCGATGTGCGGATCCAGTTTGACCTTGGCATCCGCCGTCCCCAATGCCGCGGCGATGAGAAATTTCAGATGGTCGTCACGCGCCGAAACCGGCAACGACCGACCCAACCCCGCCGCCAAAACGCCCAAGGTCACAACCGCGATGCCCAGCTTTCGTGTCGTCATCGTCATGGCCCCGATCCTTAATTGAGGGGCCAACCGCGCACAAGGGGGAACGTCTTCAGCGACCGAGCGGTTCGCTGCCTTCGATCAACATCCCGTTGCGATACAGCGTGACGTGCGGCCAGGGCATGAACGTTGGCATGTTCTGAGGCCCGAACGAATAGTCGTCGTTCTGGTTGATGGTGCTGTAGTCGTCGCGGAAAACGCGGGTACGAAACAGCGATTGCTGGCCGGGTTTCAAATCGCCGGCGGCGGCGGTGAACCCCACTTCGAAAAACATATCGGCGCCGGGCCGCGCGGGGACCACCGTCCGAAAGACGTTGGTGACGTCGGCGGTGACGTCGGTGTTGTCCGGCGCAATGCCCAGCATGCCGTTGTCGCAGGCGAAATCCCAAGGCACGCTGCCGTTCCTGCCGGTGAACCAATAACGGATCGTCACCTGGCTGAGGGGCACGTTGGCGCCGGTATCGTTTACCAGCGAGAAGGTCGCCCGGACCGTGTTCGCCTCCGTGCCTTCGCACCAGTAAAGGACAGTCAGGGCGCAGTCGCCGCAGCCACCGTCGGCGTCATCGTCGGCGCCGTCGGGGCCGGGAAGAAGGCCCATGCTGTCCAGCTCGCCCCCGTCGCCGGCTTCATCGGCGGCGTCCAGCTTCATGACGATGTTATCGGGGCGTCGCTCGACGCCACCGCTGGCGTCGGTTTCACTATCGAAACCGGTGTCGCCGGAATCGCCGCCGCTGCCACCGGGCGCCGTGGCCAGTCGATAGTAAGGATCGGCCGCCTGACACCCGGCGAAGGCGATCGCCGCCAGCGCCGGCAGCACCACCAAGATTCCCCGCCGCCCGAACCCCCGCATCAGCGTCCCGATCGTTAGGGCAACCCGGGGATGTTCATGGTGCCGTACCGGACGTGCGTGTCCGAGGTGATGAACAGCGTCTTGTGGTCGGCGCCGCCGAACGAACAGTTGATCGCCTTGCCGCCGCCGATGGTGGCCACCATCTGGCCGGCGGGGCTGAACACCTGAACCCCGCTCAGTGTCGATACGTAAAGGTTGCCCGCGCAATCGACACACATTCCATCAGGCGTCGACGCGGTCTTGACGAAGTTGGCACCGGCGCCGTTGATCGACCCATCGGCGGCGAGCGCCCATTTCTTTACCTGCTGGTCCGCTGTCACCAAGGTGTACAGCGTGTTGTCGTCGGGCGACAACGCCACGCCGTTCGGGTCTTTGGTGCCTTCGTCCTCCACCACCGAGACCACCTTGGCTGGCGAGATGCGATAAAACGCGGTGGTGGCGGTCTTGGGCTTTTTGCCCTGCGAGGCGAAATAGGCCGGATCGCTGAAGTAGATGTTTCCATCGCCGCGCACGATGACGTCGTTGGGCGATTGACAGTAGTTGCCCATGTACTGTTCGGCGATGGTGTCGATCATCGCGCCGGTGGCCGGGTCGATGCGCACGATCGCGGACAACTGGTGGTTCGCCGAGACGATCTTGTCGTCGTTGTCCAGCGTCATGCCGTTGTTGCCGACGTTGGTCTTGACCGACACCTGCGCGGCGTTGGGCGGGGCCAGCTTCCAGATTTGCCGGAAGTCATCAGCGTCGCCGCCGACGACAAACTTCGAGCTGAAGATCAGCGCGCCCAGCGGCCCCACCCAGACCGGCCCTTCGCCGTTGTTGGTGGTGGCGCCAGTGGACATGGTGAAGGCGCCCGACATCGCCGGCGTCATCCCCGCATAGTTGCCACCCGCGGGGCAGATATAGGCGCCCGACGTTCCACCGTGCAGGGTGGTGCCGGAACCGGTGTCGTTGCCACCGTCGGTCGCAGCGTCGGTGCCGCTGCCGCCGGTCCCCCCGGTTCCCGTGGCGGGCGTGCCACCCGATCCGGTGCCGGCGTCGGTTTGCCCGCTGCCGCCCGTTCCGCTGGTCGTGCTGCCGCCGGTTCCCGTCGCGCCGCCGGTACCGGTCGCTGTCCCGCCGGTACCGCTGGTCGTCCCGCCGGTTCCCCCGCCGGACGCCCCGCCGCTGCTGCAACCCACCATCCCGCCAACGGCCAACAAGCCAATAGCCAAAGCTGTCGTCAATCGCCCGGAAGAAATGCGCATCGTGGTGCTCCCTGGGTCGCCTTCGGAGGGCGTCGCACCCGATACTTATCAGCAGTCGACTGGTTTTGCGAGCCGCTAGCCGGGCGCGGCGGCGGTCGCCTCGTCGGATCGACGGGCGGCCTCCATCAGCAAATAAGTCGTAGGTGTTTCGATTTCATCGGCGGCGTCGATGTCGCCGGCGGTCAGCTCGAAACGACCGTCGGTCCACCCGATCAGATAATAGACGGCGGGTTTGCCGGCGCGCGCGGCCAGGCCGTCGACGCGGGCGCGCACCACGCTGCCCCGGCGCAGCCACAGGCGGCCAAGCTCGCCGCGGCGGCGAATCAGCAGGACACCGGACCGGCGTTCCATGTCCAGAAGGGTCAGCAGGGTGGCCAACCCGATTTGATCCAGGCCGCCGTGCAAGCTGGCCCGGCATTCAGACATGTGCGACGCCGAGCTGCGCGTCCCCGGCACGATCGAGCGGGGCGGCGCAGGCGGCGGTCTCCGGGCGGGAGGCTGAGACATGCCGGTAGTTGAACTCGACTCGGCGTTTGCCGCAAAAAAATGACTCGCGGCTGCCCGGCAACACCAGCATCGCGTCGCCCAGCTCGTGGGTGGTGAAGTCCCGAGCGGTCGCAAACGCCACCGCCGCGGACAGCAGCGCCGAGCCGGCGAAGGCCGCCAGCAGGTGAAAGTGCGTCTCGGTCGCGGCGTGCGTCCCGGACAGCACGCCGTCGACGATCAACGGCCGGTGCGCGGCGGACAGACGCAGGTCGGTGACGCCGGCGCCGGCAGGAAGGCGGCCGTGGTGCGCCGCCGCCGCGCCTTCCAGCGCGCGCACCACGGTGGTCCCCACCGCCACCACCCGGCCGCCGCGCCGGCGCGTCTCGGCCACCGCGTCGACGGTGGCGGCGGGGATCTCGTATCGCTCGGGCAGCGGCAGGGCGGCGTCCAGCGCCGGATCACCGGTGGCGCTGAGCCCGGCGGCGTGGGTCAGCGCCGCCCAGCGCACGCCGCGCCGGCGCAGGCCAAGCAGGATCTCCCACGACAACGGCAGCCCCGCCGACGGCATCTCCACCGACCAGGGCCGCGAGGCATAGACCGTCTGCACCGCCCACAGCGGCAGCGCGTGGTCGAGGTGGCTGTACTGCACCGGACGGCCGTGGCGATACAGCGCCGCCCACAGCGCGTCGCCCTGGCGATCAAAGCGCACCGCCAGCTGGCGTGGCGACAGGGGACCGGTGGCCAGCACCTGCGCGCCCAGCGACCCGAAGGTCAACCGCGCGCCCACCGTCAGCGCCGGCGGCGGCGGACGATCCTCGGTGCGCTGGCGCCAATCGCCAGCGCCGAACAGTGCGGCTGGAAAAACCCCGTCGCGGTCCGGACCGAGGAGGCGCAGCTCGATCGGACGGCCAACACTGTCACACCCGCGCAGCGACGCTGGCAGCGTGGCAGCGTCGTTGACCACCAGCAGATCCGCGGCGTCCAGCAGGCGCGGCAGCGCGGCGATGGTGGTCTCGTGCAGGCCGTCAGCAGTCACGCGCGGATCAACCAGCAACAAGCGCACGCCGTCGCGCCGGGCCGGGTAGGTGCGCGCCGGGCGCATCAGCGTCCCTCCGTCGCGGCGGCGACGGACAGCCGGCTGCCCGATGCGACGCCCGCTGGATCGCGCAGGAGATCCACGATGCGCGCGGCGACCCGGGCCGGATCGGCGAGCGCGGCGCGATCGGCCTCCGGCATGGCGTCGGCGTGCATGCGGGTGTCCATCTCGCCCGGATCAACGGCCAGCACCCGCACGCCGGTGCCGGAAAGCTCGGCCGCCCAGATGCGCGTCAGGTGATCCAGCGCGGCCTTGGAGGCGCCGTAAGCGCCCCAACGCGGGTACGCCTCCACCGCGGCGTCCGACGATACGTTGACGACGGTGCCACCGCCGCGCAGGACCATCGCTCCGACCAGCGCCTTGGTCAGGCGAAAGGGGCCGACCAGATTGACGGCCAGGGCGCGCGAGAGATCTTCGCAGTCGGTGTCCAGCAACAACCGCAAGGGCTGCGGGCCCAGCGTGCTGGCGTTGTTGATCAGCAGCTCGATCGGCCCCACCAGCGCCGCCGCCTGACCGGCGATGGCCGCGGTTTGATCCAGATCGGCCACGTCGGCCGCCACCGCGTGGGCCTGCCCGCCGGCAGCGCGAATGACTGCCACCGCGTCGGCCAGCGGCCCGGCCGCGCGGGCCACCAGCACCACCCGCGCCCCGGCCACAGCCAGCGCCTGGCCCAAGGCCCGGCCCAGGCCCTGGCTGCCCCCGGTGATCAGCGCGGACTTTCCTTGCAGCGTGTTCGTCATGTTCATCCCTCCGCAAAGAAGGATGGTCCGGCCTGACAACCTATCGACGGCTCTGCTAATCTATTGGCAAGCGGTTTGTTTTGTTGGCCGCCCGGACTCCCCTGCCTGACAGCGATCGCCAGACCGCCTTGCATCTGGGGCGCAACATCGTCGCCCTGCGGGAGGCGCGCGGCCAGACCCAGCAGCAGATCGCTCGGGTGGCCGGCATCCCGCGCGCCACCTGGGCCAACCTGGAATCGGGCGGCGCCAACCCCACGCTTGCCGTGCTGGTGCGCGTGGCCCAGGCCCTGGCCGTGCGGCTGGAAGAGTTGATCGAACCGCCCCGGCGCCTGGGCCGCCTGTATCGAGCCGACGCCTTGCCCACCCGGTCCCGCGGCGCCGTCACCGTACGCAAGCTTCTGCCCGAATCGATCCCCGGCCTGGAGATCGAACGCCTGGAGCTGCCGGCCCGCGCCGCCATGGCCGGCGTGCCCCACACCGCCGGTACCCGCGAATATCTGACCTGCGAGCGCGGTCAGATCGAACTTGGCGCCGGCGGCGCCACTTTCCTGCTGGACCCGGGCGACGTCGTCGTCTTCCGCGGCGATCAGAAGCACGGCTATCGCAACCCGGGCGCCACCGTCACCATCGCGTACAGCGTGGTGGTGTTCATGCCCATCGGCCCATGAGGCAACAGACGCGGTAGAAACCGGTTGCCGTGCCCGAACTGCCAGAAGTCGAGACCGCCGCCCGCAACCTCCGTCGCTGGGCAGTGGGACGAACCATTCGCCGGATCGCCACCAACGGCGCGGCCCGTTTGTTTCGGCCGCGCTCGGCGCGGACCGCCACGACGCTGGTCGACGCGCAGATCGTCGACGTCACGCGCATCGGCAAGAACTTGTTGCTGACCTTGCGGCGATCCGACGACGCTCGCGCGCCCCGCGATCAGCTTGGCGTGTGGTCGCACCTGGGCATGACCGGCAAGTGGTTGCGGCGGCCGACCGCCGAACCCGCGCCGCGTTTCGCCCGTCTCTCGCTGGCGCTGGACGACGATCGATCGCTGCACTACGTGGACATGCGCCTCTTCGGGCGCTTTCAAGTGATCGCCGGCGGGCGTTTTTCCGACGTGCCCGAGCTGGCGGCGCTGGGACCGGATCCGCTGAACGACGGCATCGACGCCGGCGCCTTGCACCAGCGCTTGCAGTCGGTGAAGACGCCGATCAAGGTGGCGCTGCTGGATCAAACCATCGTCGCCGGGGTGGGGAACATCCAGGCCAGCGAGGCGCTGTTCCGCGCCCGCCTGGATCCGCGGCGGCCGGCGCGCACGTTGACCCTGGCCGAGGTGCGACGCTTGCGGCAGGGCATCCTGGCGTCGATCGCCTTCACGTTGAAACGCTTTGCCGACGACGGCGCCGACTCTGACGCCGCCGACATCCAGTACGTCGAAGAGCCCGGCACGCCGAATCCGTTTCTGGTTTACGGCCGCGGCGGGCAGCCGTGCCCGCGCCGGCGCCCAGGCCGCCCCGGCACGATCGTGCGTTTCGTGCAGGCCGGACGCTCGACGTTCTTTTGTCCGGCTTGTACTCTGCCGCCGGGCGCGACATGAAAGCAGCGGCGGGCAGCGAAGGATTGAAGAGCGAGGCCTTGCGTGCCGCCTTGAGCGCGGCGCTGGGCGGCCGGCCGGCGGCGCTGGAAGAGTTGTTCTGCCGTTACGGGGGCGGGCACGACACCCGCCCCAACCTACGCCTGGGCGCCGCCTTCGGCGTCGAGATGCAAGCGCAACCGAACGGCGCCGCCGCGCTGCTGGCCCGCCTGGGCAGCGACGACGCGGCGCCGGACACGCCGCGCGTGTTCCTGCCCATGGCCGCCGCCTACGGCTGGGTCGGTCAGTTGCGCGCTGATCGCGACGACGCGCAAGCCTGGGCGGCGCTGGGCGAGCTGAGCGGCGACGAGCGCCCTCCCGTCCGTTTCGCGACGATGGACGCCTTGCTGGCCTTCGCCACCCGCGGCGGCGGCGCCCGCACGCTGGTCACTCACGCCGGCGAATGGTTGCAGATGGAGGATCGGGAACTGGGCTTCGGGGCCGCCGCCAGCGCCATCGAAGTGCTGGCGAACAAGCAGGTGCTGGCGGTGGCGGGCAACGGCGCCGCGCTGATGGATTTTCTGTCGCAGGCCATCGCCGCCGCCGCCGACGCTCCCCGCTCGGCCGAGCGCTCGGACGCGCGCCGCCGCTTGCTGCTGGCGTTGCCGAAGACGCTGGCCGCGACGGTGATCGCCTTTGCCGCCGGCGATCGCGAGCGCGATCGCTCGATCGACTGGCTGGAGACCGAGTGCCGGCAAGCGCAGCGCACCGACGTGCGCGCCGTGCTGTCCGACGCCGTGGTTCGCTTGCAGACCAAAGGCGAAGGGCTCAGCGAGACGGTGGCCCAGCGCCTGCGCGCCACCTTGCAAGGCAGCGCCAAGCCGCCGCGCGATCCGTCGCGCATCCGTCCCGGCCAGGGCCGCGGCAAACAATCGCGGCGGGTGCGATGACCACGGCCGCGCCGCTGTTTCTGCGCAGCCGCTGCACGCTGGGCGTACGCGACGTGACCGCGTCGACGGCGTTTTACCGTCGAGCGCTGGGATGGGAAATCATCACCACCATGGGCGATCCGCCCAGCTTCGCCATCGTCGGCGACTTGTCAGGCGTGGGCCTGGGCCTGGTGCAAACCGCCGCGCCGGCCGTCGCCGATTTCGCCTGCTGTTATCTCGATGTCGCCGACGTCGCAGCGCTGCATCGTCGTTGCGCCGACGCCGGCGTCCCCATCGTCCACCCGCTGACCCGCCACCCGTGGGGCAACCATGACTTCGTCATTCGCGATCCCGACGGGCATCAACTGGCACTCGGCCAGGTGGCGTCTACAGATCGGTGACGATGTTCTTGTCCGGCTTTCCCTTACCGGACCCGCGGCCCTCGCCGCCGCGATGGCCGCGCCGACGCGCGGGCGGTGCGGGCAGGGTGGCGGCTTCCTTCTCTTTTTGCATGCCGAGCTGGATGATCAGATCCTTGCCGGGGACGACCGACTGCTCTTCGGATTGATAGCCGGGCGCCGACAAACGCAACAGGCGCGCCCCGCTGCCGCGCCGCAAGTGCAAAGGCTGCGGCATCGGCCGGCCGTCGACGGCGACCTGCAATCCGGGCGGAGCGTTGACGAACTCGACCGACACATCGGGATCGGGCGCGGGCTCCTCGCGCGGCGGCGGTTCGCGCGGCGGCGGTGGTTCGGCGACGGGAGCGGCGTTGTCGGCGGCGGCGTGGTGGCGCGTGGCCGCGTCGTCGCCGCGCGTGAGAATGAACACCGCGGCCAGCACCGCCACCACCGCGCCCGCGGCCACCCCGACGATCGCCTTCGAAGCGCGGCGGTTGCCCAGCGTCGCATCGGGCGCCACCGCGTCCATTTGACCGGTGGCCGAACGCAACGTCGTCAGCTTCGGCGACGACGACGATGGTGACGACGGCGCAGGCGGCCACGGCGTGGCCAGCTGGGTTTGCTGGCGCGATGGCGCGCGAACCGTCGGCGACGCGCTGTTGCTGGACAGTCCGGGCGCGCGGCTGGCCTCGTTCATCGCCTGCACAAAATCCATCACCGACGGATAACGATCCAGACGGTTCTTGGCCATGGCCCGCCGAATAGCCGCGTCCACCGGCCCGAGATCGGACATGCCCTTCGACACCAGCGAGGGCGGCGTCTCGTGCACGATCTGGTAAAGGATCGCCGAGACCTCGTCGCCTTCGAACGGCGGGTGGCCGGCCAGCATTTGATAGGCGATGGCGCCCAGGGCGAACTGATCGGTGCGGGCATCGATCTCGCGCACCTGACCGCGCGCTTGTTCGGGGGCCATGTATTGCGGCGTGCCGATCACCGTCTGTGTACGCGTGAGGCCGCCGGTCACGGCGCGCACCTTGGAGATGCCGAAGTCGACGATCTTGGCCAGCTCGCGCCGGCTGCCGGGCAGCGGGGTGAGGAAGATGTTCGCCGGTTTGAGATCGCGGTGGACGATGTTCTCGGCGTGCGCGGCCGACAAACCAGCCGCCACCTGCTCGAGAATATCCAGGGCCCGGGTGATCGGCAGGCGCGGAACGTTTTGCAGCTCGACGGCCAGATCGCGGCCGTTCAGGAACTCCATCACCATGAACGGCGTGCCGTCCGGCATCTGGGCGAAGTCGATCACCTGCACGATGTTCGGGTGGCGCAGGCGCGAGGTGATCTCGGCCTCTTGCTTGAACCGGCGCAGAACCTCGTCGGCCTGGCCGACTTCGCGCAACAGCAGCTTGACGGCGTACCGTCCCGACAACCGGGCGTGCGTGGCTTCATAGACTTCGCCCATGCCGCCTTTGCCCACCGTCCGTTCGATGCGGTACGTGTCGGCCAGAACCGTGCCCAGCGGTAAGCGAAAATCGGTGTCAGCGGACATAGGCGGCGTCATCATAGATCGCGCGAGTCGGCTTTGCGGCGACGGGCGCATTTTTTGCTGCGCAAGGCGGCGGCCGAGGAACGAACGACACCCGGCCGGTCGAGCGCCAAAAGTCTGACGTCGTCACAATTCTGACGCGCCGAAAGCCGCGCGGGCATCGGCAAACGCCGCGGTTTTCGTCAGCCGGCCCGGGTTTTCGTGGCCCATCGCTTGCTTTGACTCGGCGAATGTCCGATCCGATCGACGCGACGAAACCACACCGCTTGTTCGCCTGGCCTCGCTACAACAAGGCCGGCGATCTGCAGACGCTGGCCCAGATCTTCGGCCCGGCGCTGGCCAATCGAAACGACGTTCGCCTCTACCTGCGCCACGACGAGACCGTCGACCCACCACTGGCCGAAGCGACGCGCGCGCTGGAGGCGGCCTTCGTCGCCGCGCTGGGCGCCGAAGCGGACGTCGACGTGTTGCTGGTGAACGAACCGCTGGACGACGCCGGCTGGGCGGCGCTGGCCGCGACGGTGACCACCGTGCTGCTGGTTCCGTCGTCGCTGGAGCCCGCCCGCCGCAAACGCCTGACCGAGCTGCGCCGCCCGATGGTGGCCACCGGCGACGACCTGCGCCTGCAGATGTCCGCCGCCAGCGGCGCGCCCAAGGTCACCGCCATCGTCTCGACCTACCAATCGGCGGTGTTCATGCGTGGCTGCCTGGATGATCTGGTCGGACAGACGCTGTACGCCAAGGGCCTGCTGGAGATCATCGTCATCGACAGCGGCTCGCCCGAGAATGAAGGCGAGATCGTGCGGCAGATGCAGCAGCGCTATCCCGCTATTCGCTATGTGCGCACCGAACGCGAGACGCTGTACGCCGCCTGGAACCGCGCCGTGGCGCTGGCGCGTGGCGCGTACCTGACCAGCGCCAACACCGACGATCGTCACCGCGCCGACGCGCTGGAGATCCTGGCCGCCACCTTGGACGCCCATCCCGACGTCGCCGTGGCCTACGCCGATCAAGCGGTGACCAAGCAACCGAACGAGACCTTCGCGCGCAATTCGGCCAGCGGGCGCTTCGACTGGCCGCCGTTCAGCTTTGCTGCCCTGCAACAGCGCTGCATCATCGGGCCGCAGCCGATGTGGCGGCGGTCGCTGCACGATCGCTGGGGACTTTTCGAGGCCGGGTTCGCCGTCGCCGGCGACTACGAATTCTGGCTGCGCATCGGCCGCGACGAAAAGTTCCTGCGCGTGCCCGAGGTCCTGGGCCTTTACTACCAGAACGGCGCCGGCCTGGAATACGCCTCGGGCCAGCGCACCGCCATCGAGACGATTGAAATCCAGCGCCGGTACCGCGACGTCCGTCAGCCGGCGGTGCCCGCGCCGGCGCCTGCGTCTACGCCCGCCCCAACGGCGAACGAAAAGCGAGCGAAGCAGCCGCTGGTCTCGGTGATCATGCCGACGTACAACCGGCCCGCTTTTCTCACCCGCGCGCTGGACAGCCTGACCACGCAAACGCTGACCGATTTCGAAGTGGTGGTGATCAACGACGCCGGCGCGCCCATCGAAACCCTGCTGGAGGCTTACGCCGGCAAGCTGGCCATCACGTACGTGCGCCAGCCGTGCAACCGCGATCGCTCGGCGGCGCGCAACACCGGCATCCGGGTGGCGCGCGGCCAGTTCATCGCTTACCTGGACGACGACGACTGTTATTTGCCCGAGCATTTGCAGACCCTGGTCGACGCGCTGGCCGACGGGCGGCACCAGGTGGCGTTCAGCGAGGCGGTGCTGATCCGCGAACAGAAAGCCAACGGCCACTACACGCCGGGGAATCTGATCATGCGCATGTCGCTGCCGTTCAACCGCGAACGGCTGCTGGTCTACAACGACATTCCCATCCTGTGCGTGATGCACCAGCGGTCGTGCCTGGACGAGGTCGGCGTCTTCGACGAGACCCTGGGCACGCACGAAGATTGGGATCTGCTGATTCGCCTGGCCCACAATTTCGCCTTCGCCCAGGTGCGCAAGCTGACCGCCGCCATCTCTTGGCGCGAAGACGGCAGCAGCACCACCAGTGGACGGCGCGACGATTTCCGCCACACGCTGGCCACCATCCACGAGCGTTACAAAGATCTGGCCGCCCGGCATCCCGAGGTGCTGGCCCGCCAGCAGTCCGCCCGCGACGGCGTTGTTGTTCCGACGGCACCAGCAGCGGCGCCGTCGCTGCCGGTGGGCGCCACGCCGGCGCAGCGGGCGTACGATCTGCTGGCCCGCGCTCAGGCGGCGTTCGTCCAAGGCGAAGTGGGACGCGCCCGCCAGATCCTGACCAGCGGCGTGGACCTGGCGCCGCAGGTGCCGGAGGTGGTGGTGGCTTTGGCCGACGTCTTCGCGACGGAAGGCAACGTGAACGCCGCCTGCGACTTGCTGACACAGATCGCCCGCATGCACCCGCAGAACCGCGCCGTCGACGAACGCCGCGCCGAGATCCTGGCCGAGGCCGGCGAACGCGCGCGCGCCCAGCAAGCAGCGCAGCAGGCTTTCCGCGCCGCCGTCCACTGACACGCTGTTAGACTGCGCGCGGTGACGGCAGCGAACAAGCCGGTGACGGCAGCGAATAAGATCATCCGCTGGGGCATCATCGGTTGTGGAGACGTGACCGAGGTGAAGAGCGGCCCGGCTTTGCAGCGCGCCGCGCGTTCGGCGCTGGTGGCAGTGATGCGGCGCGATCGCGCCCGCGCCGAGGACTATGCCCGCCGCCACCAGGTCCCGCGCTTTTACGACGACGCCGCCGCCCTGATCGCCGATCCGGAGGTCGACGCCGTCTACGTCGCCACGCCGCCGTCGTCGCACCACGATCACGTCCTCGGCGTCGCGCGCGCGGGCAAACCGGTCTACGTCGAAAAACCGATGGCCATGAACCATGCCCAGTGCCAGTCGATGATCGACGCCTGCGCTGCCGCCGGCGTGCCGTTGTTCGTCGCCTACTATCGGCGCGCGCTGCCGCGTTTTCTCAAAGTGAAGGAGCTCATCGACAGCGGTCGCGTCGGCACCGTTCGTTTGGTGACCGTGTCGCTGTGGCAGCCGGCCCCGGTGGCAGACGACCAGCGCGGCGATTCGTCGTGGCGGGTGGTGCCGGCCATCGCGGGCGGCGGACTGTTCGTCGATCTCGCCTGTCACACGCTGGACCTGCTCGATTTTCTGCTCGGCCCGATCGCTCAGGCTGCCGGCCACACCGGCAATCAAGGCGGCCTTTACGACGCGGAAGACGTCGTCGCCGCGCATTTCGTCTTTCAATCGGGGGTTCATGGTGCAGGCGCCTGGGGCTTCGCCGCCGGTGAATCCGTCGATCGGGTGGAGATCGTCGGCAGCCGTGGAACGATCACCTTCGCCACCTTCAGCAACGATCCGGTCACGCTGACCGCCGACGGCGCGCGCGCCACGTTCGCGATCGCGCATCCGCCGCACATCCAGCAGCCGATGATCCAGGCCGTCGTCGACGCCCTGACCATCGGCGGCGTTTCGCCGAGCACCGGTGAAAGTGGCGCGCGCACGTCGTGGGTGATGGATCAGATCCTGGCTCCTCACCGATGACCGCCGCGGCCACCACGGTCGACGCGCTCTTGCAGCGCTACGATTTCTTTCTGCTGGACGCGTATGGCGTGCTGGTCAGCGGCAGCGGGGCTTTGCCGGGCGCGGCGGCGTTCCTGCATCGCCTGCGCGAAGCCGGCAAATCGTATCTGATCGTGTCCAACGATGCCTCGCGCGCGCCCGGCACGTCGCAGGCGCGGTACAGCGGCATGGGCTTGCCCATCGACGAGGATCGCATCCTTACGTCTGGTTTGCTCATCGCCGATCACTACGCCCGCGCTGGATTGATCGGCGCGGAGACCATCGTGCTGGGCACCGACGATTCATGCGCCTACGTGCGGAAGGCGGGCGGCGTGGTGGTGGCACCCGACGACGATCGCGCCCGGGTGGTGGTGGTGGGCGACGACGACGGCTATCCGTTTCTGGAGACGGTGAACGAAACCATCAGCGTGCTTCTGCGCCGGATGTCCCGCGGAGAACCGACGGCGCTGGTGCTGCCCAACCCCGATTTGATCTTCCCGATGCGCCCGGGCGCCTTCGGCATCACCGCCGGCGCCATCGCCGCGCTGATTGAACTGGTGCTGCGCGTGCGCCACCCGGAAGGCGCCGGCCGTTTCGTGCCGCTCGGCAAACCGCACGCGCCGATGTTCGAAGCGGCTGCGCGGCGGTTGGGCGATCCGGATCGGCGACGCATGGTGATGGTGGGCGATCAACTGGCGACGGACATCCTGGGCGCGAACCGCTTCGGCATCGATTCGGTGCTGGTCGAAACCGGGGTTGGGCGCGTCGCGGATCTGGCGGCCAGCGAGGGCCAGCCGACGTTCACGATGAGCGGGCTCGGGTGACGGGGAAAGCGATGAAGGGCGACAGCGCGCGCGCGGACCGGTAACGCAGCACACGTCTGCCAATTCGCCGAACACGCGAAGCTACGACGAGTTCGCGGACCCGAAACCGGTCCTTGACCATTCCTCTGGCAATGTGGCCTTCGGAGGAACGGTGGCAGACGCGAACGTAGCAGAGCTCGCCAAGGAGCTCGCGGATACCAAACAGCTCGTCCTGGCGGGCCAGACAGCGCTCAACATCGTGTGGACGCTCGTGACGGGGTTCCTCGTCATGTTCATGCAGGCGGGCTTCGCGCTGGTCGAGACCGGCCTCACACGCGCCAAGAACGTCGGGCACACGATGGGGATGAACTTCCTCGTCTATTCGATCGGCGTGCTCGGCTTCTGGGTCATGGGCTTCGCGCTGCAGATGGGCGGCATCGGACCGCTATCAACGTTCGGCAACGACCCGACGCTCTCGCGCGAGTTCGTCATCACAGTGGGCGGCCACGACTTCGGTCTGTTCGGCATGCACGGCTTCTTCCTCTCGCCCGCCGTCTACACGGCGCCGGTCGCGGCGCTGTTCTTGTTCCAGATGGTCTTCATGGACACGGCCGCGACGATCCCGACCGGCGCCATGGCCGAGCGCTGGCACTTCTCTTCGTTCGTGGCCTTCAGCTTCGTGCTGTCGGCGTTCATGTACCCCGTCTTCGGCAACTGGGTCTGGGGGGGAGGCTGGCTCTCGCAGCTCGGAAAAAACTTTGGTCTCGGCCACGGCCACGTTGACTTTGCCGGCAGCTCGGTCGTGCACATGGTGGGCGGCGTCGCCGCGTTCACGGGCGCGAAGATCTTGGGCCCGCGCATCGGCAAGTACGGCCCCGACGGCATGCCGCGCCCTATCCCCGGGCACAACATCCCGATGGTCGTGCTCGGCACGTTCATCCTCGCGTTCGGCTGGTTCGGGTTCAACCCTGGCTCGACGCTGTCCGGAACGGACACGCGCATCGCCGTCATCGCCGTCAACACGATGCTCGCGTCGGCCGCCGGCGCCTTCGGCGCCTACGTCTACCTCAGAGCACGCTTCGGCACGCCCGACGTCAGCATGCTCTGCAACGGCATGCTGGCGGGCATGGTCGCCATCACGGCGCCGTGCGCGTTCGTGACGGCGCCGGCTGCGATCTTCATCGGCCTCGTCGCGGGGATGCTCGTCATCATCTCGGCGCTCTTCATCGAGACGACGCTCAAGGTCGACGACCCGGTGGGCGCCTCGTCGGTGCACGGGACATGCGGCGCTTGGGGCGTGATCTCGCTCGGCCTCTTCGCGGACGGGCGCTATGGCGACGGCTGGAACGGCGTCGCCGGCCCCGTGCGAGGCCTCCTTTACGGAGATAGCGGCCAGCTCCTCGCGGAGTGCATCGGCGTGCTCACGTGTATCGTCTGGGTCGCAACCGTCACGTTCGTGACCTTCAAGATCCTGGGCGCGTTCACCAAGGCACGCGCGACCCCCGAGAACGAGCGCGCTGGCCTCGACGTCCCCGAGATGGGCATCGAGGGCTACGCGACGGAGGTCGGTGAATGAGCAGCCCCAGGCGAGAGGTCGAGCCGCCGCCCGAGACGCCCGAGCCCGCGGTCGGTTTCCACGCGAAGCTCGAGGGCGCCAGCCTTTGGGACCTCGTGCAGATGGAGTGCCTGGCGCGCTCGCGCCTGGTGGTCGAGATCACCGGCGAGGGCGGGGTAGGCTATCTCTACTTCGACGCCGGCCAGGTCGTGCACGCCTCGACGCCTCGGAACTACGGTTTGCCCGCCGCCTACGAGATCCTCGGGTGGACCCGCGGGACGTTTCAGGCGAGTAACCGCAGCTGGCCGAGCGCGCCCACGATCGAGATGTCGCACGAGAGCCTGCTGCTCCACGCGGCGAAGCACGGTGATGAGGCGCGGGCCTCGAACCTCGTCGCCTTCCCAGGCCGAGGGATCGAACCCGGCGTCGCCGCCGCGCGCGACGAGATCGAGATGCTCGAGATCGAGGAGGACGGAGGCGGCGAGGGGCCGCCGGCCCCGGTACGGCAGAACGGACCGGCAAGTCAAGGAGGTGAGGTAGACATGCGCAACCCGAACATCGACCAGGCGCCGGTGCCTCCGGCGATCGCACGCACCGACAACAGCGCGGACTTTCCCGTCATGGTCCGGCTCGCCACGAATGGCATTGTCCTGCGCAACAAGGGCGGCAGCGAGGAGCTCGCCGAGGTGACGGCGTACGCCCATCGCCTCGTCCAGCTCACCGGCGAGTTGCTCGGGCTTGAGGAGTTCGTGGCGCTCGAGTGCACGTTCGCCAACGACCGTTTCATCGTGTTCACCGAGAACGAGGGCGACGTCGTCGCGCTGCGGCCTCGGCCGGACCTGAACCTCCAGGCGCTGCGCGAGAGGCTCGGCCTGTGACGGGCGCGGCAGGCGGCGCCGGCGAGCTCTTCGCGAGCCTGGGCTCGCTCAAGGACGTCACGGGCATCGTGGGCAGCTTCGTCTTCACGGAGGACGGGCGGCTCGTCGGGCGAGAGATCCCAGCGCTGTTCGACGATGTGTCGCTCGCCGAGGCGAGCGGACGGCTCACGCGCCTGCGCGAGACCTTCGCTGCCGTGGGGGATCGCCTCGACGTCGCGGTCGTGCGCTTCCGCGACCACAAGCTCTACCTCAAGGCGCTCGGCGGCGGGATGCTCTGCATCGTCGCCGAGGGCAGCGTGAACATGCCAGCGCTCCGTATGGCCGCGAACCTCGTCGGGCGCCGCATCTTGCCGACGCTCGAGCGCGCCGCGCTGGAGCCCGTCGCGCCTGCTCCCGAACCGTCGCCCGTGGCCGCCGCGCCCAAGGCGGCGGGCGTCGCGCCGCCCGGCATGCGCCGCTTCCGGGGACGCTCCGTCGAATGAACGCTAGCCTTCCGCCGCCGTCGGCTCTGAGACGTCATCCGCGGCGACAGGGGGAATCCAGATCCAGCCGTCGGGGCGATGGTGCGAAAAGCCCTCGCCGCGGTCGACGCCGTCGGGGGCGGGCGCGGTCCAGGCGTCGCGTGCCCACCGATAGCCGGTGAAGGCGCAGATCACCGCTTCGAAAAGATGGTCGCTCTGGATGCAGACCTCTCGCCAGACGCCGGGGCCGAAATGCAGTTCGGACGACAGCGCTTCCAGAATCGCCGCGCGCGTCTCGCGTTCGTGCAGATGTTTCTTGTACGGCCGCGCAAAGCCGAGCGCGTGCAGCGTGCCCTTGGGATAGACCTCGAGCAGGTTGTGATTCAGCGTGAAGCGATCGGCCAGCGCGCGCGTGACATGGGCGGCGCGAGCGGCCAGGGGACCGGTGCCCTGCCCCAGCGCCTCGCGCGGAACGATGCCGAGGCGAGTGGCCCAGAAGACCTCGGTCGGGCGCTGAGTGTACGGCGTGACGGATGGTTTTCCGCGACGCTCGTCCCGATCGGCGCGGACGTGAATGACATTCGGGTCGTCGGGGTTGCCCGCGGCCAGGCTCCGCATCTCGATCACCGCCGGATCCACGCACGCGCTTTGCCCGGGGCACACCGGCACCGAGCAACGCAGGCACGGCGGCAAGGTCAGCGGGGCATCGATGCACAGAAGCGGCGCGCCCTCGACCCGGCGGATGGCGTCCACCAGCGCGCCATCATATAGAGGCACGCCGCCGGCGCGCGGGGCGATCTCGACGACGGTGGCGCCGCCCGCGGGCTCGATCCGCAAGGTGGCGAAGGCGGTCTTTTTTCCTTTGCCGCCACCCAGGTCCACGCCCAGGATGTGGGTGAAATTGCGCCCGTTCACGGTGGTTTCAGCGTGCGGGATCGACGTCAGGCCGTCAACCTTTGACTTGGCCGCGCGACGACCGTATGTTTGGGAAACCACGCCTGGACCGGATCTTCCGGCCGGGACGGAGGAATGAACATGCGCCGGACCCTCTTCAAGTCGAAGATCCATCGCGCCACCGTCACCCAAGCCGATCTCGAGTATGAAGGCTCGGTGACCATCGACCAGACGTTGATGCGCGCGGCGGACATTCTCCCTTACGAACGCGTCCACATCTGGAACGTCACCAACGGCAGCCGCCTTGAGACGTACGCCCTGGAAGGGCCCGCTCATTCGGGCGTCATCTGCGTGAACGGCGCCGCCGCCCATCATGCCCGCCCAGGTGACATCGTCATCATCGCCACCTTCGCCGACGCCGAGACGGAAGCCGAGGCGCGGGCCTGGCAGCCGCGCGTGGTGTGGGTCGACAGCCAGAACCATCAGCAAGAAGGACCGGTCGCCGAGCTGCCCGGTCCGCAGCGACGGCTGCGCCAGGTCTGATGGCCGCCTTGTCTCGGGTCGATGCACTGCTGAAGTTCATCGCGCAGTCACCACAGGATCCGTTCCCGCGTTACGCGCTGGCGATGGAACACAAGAACGCTGGTCGCCTGCCGGAGGCGCGCGCGGTGTTTGAATCGCTGCTGGCGGTCTGTCCCGATTACACCGCGGCCTATCTGCACGCCGGCAACACGCTGGTGGCGCTGGACGAAAAAGCGGCTGCGGCGGAGGTGTACAAACGCGGGATCGAAGTCTGCGTCCGGCGCGGCGACGGCCACGCGCGCGGTGAGATCGAAGGCGCGTTGGCCGCCATCAGCACCTGAGCGCAAAACGCCCCGAGAAAAACCGGTATGGGCGCGTGCAGCGGTTTGACAGAGCGGAGAGGCCGGCGCATTGTCAAAATCGACACGCAGGGGCATGAGCAAAAGTGGATGAGGACAAGCCCCAGTTCGCAGGTGGCGACGGCGTTCCGGGCGACGATCATCGCTTCGCACCCGGCGAAACGGTGGCCGGCCGCTACCGCATCGTTGATCTGATCGGCGCCGGCGCGATCGGCGAAGTTTACGAAGCCTACGACGAAGCGCTGGCCGAACCGGTGGCGCTGAAGACGCTGAAGGCCCAGCGCGCCACCGACGGCATCACCGTCGAACGTTTTCGCCGCGAGCTCTTGCTGGCCCGCAAGGTCACCCACGAAAACGTGTGCCGGGTTTACGATCTCGGGCGTCACGTGCTGGCGGGCGACACCGTGGTGTCATTCCTGACCATGGAGCTTTTGCGCGGCAAAAGCCTGGCCCAGCACATCCGCGAGATGAATCGGCCGATGAACGAAGACGAGGCCCTGCCGCTGATCAAGCAGATGGCCGCTGGCCTGGAAGGCGCCCACGCCGCCGGCGTGATCCACCGCGACTTCAAACCCGGCAACCTGGTGCTGGTTCCCGACGAAACCGGTGTGCTGGGCGGCGGCTACCGCGTGGTGATCACCGATTTCGGTTTGGCCCGGCGCCATCGCCTGGAAGACGAGGCGCTGACCCACACCGGCGAAGCGCTGGGCACGCCGCTTTACATGGCGCCCGAGCAGGTGGTGGCCGGGCAACAACCGATCACGCCGGCCACGGATATTTATGCGCTGGGCATCGTGATGTACGAACTCGTCACCGGCGAGTTGCCGTTCAAGGGCAATTCGATCACCGTCATGGCGCTCAAGCGCGTGCGGGAGGCGCCGGCGTCGCCGCGTTCGGTGCGGCCCAATCTGGATCCGCGCTGGGAAGCGGTGATCCTGCGCTGCCTGGAGCGCGAGCCAGCGCGCCGGTATCAGCGCGGGCCGGCGCTGATCGCCGCGCTGACCGGAACCGAGACGCCCGCGCCGCTGCCGCCGACGGCCGAACCGCCCGCCTCGGGCGGCAAGCTGCGCTCGTTCATTCGTCGGGCCACTGGACGCTATCGCCCGCGTTGACGCGCGGCGGCCCGGAGTGGCATCCGTTTCCGTCCTGCCACCGGAATATTGCGCGCGCCTGGCGTTCGCTGAGGTAGAAGAGCTTTTTTTCCTGAGCCATTCGGGGGGGTGCGTGCAGGATCGTAACTTTACCGCTGCGCCGTTGAGCGGACGCGACCGCATTGGTTTTTGATGACCAAAGTCGAGCGCTCCGACCAACCCGAATCGTCGGCCGCTCCCTCTCGTGAAAACGATGGTTCGCCGGCGCGCGCCCCTGCTTCGTCGCGGGACGCTGCGCCGCGATCTGCGCCCGCCGACAGTCGGGTCACGGGCGCGCACATCGGCCGCTACGTGATCCTGGAACGCGTCGGCAGCGGCGCGATGGGCGTGGTCTACGGCGCGTACGATCCCGAACTGGATCGCAAGATCGCCCTCAAACTGCTGCTGAAACCGCGCGGCGGCGCGCACAAGCCGGGCGCGTCGGCGCGCCTTCTGCGCGAGGCGAAAGCGATGGCCCGCCTAGCTCATCCGAACGTGGTGGCGGTCCACGACGTCGGCCTGGTGGACGACCAGGTTTTCTTGGCCATGGAATTTTTGGCCGGAGGAACCCTGCGCCGCTGGCTGCAAACCGAACAGCGATCGTGGCGACAGATCCTGGACGTGTTCATCGCGGCCGGCCGCGGATTGGCCGCGGCGCACGCTGCCGGCCTGGTTCACCGTGATTTCAAGCCCGAAAATGTGTTGCTGGACAAGGACAACCGCCCGCGGGTGGTCGACTTCGGCCTGGCGCGCGAATCGGGCAGCACCACGGACGACGAAAGCGCCAGCCTGGGCGGCGGCGACTCGGCGAACGAGGTGACGGTGGACGCGGCGGCGGTGGCGGCGAACGCGGCCAGCGCCGCATCAATGGGCAGCCGCACCGGCGGCGGCCATCTCGAGACGCTGACCCGCACCGGCGCGTTGATGGGAACTCCCGCGTACATGGCGCCCGAACAATTCTTGGGCGAACGCGCCGACGAGCGCACCGATCAATTCAGTTTCTGCGTGGCCCTGTACGAAGCGCTGTACGGCGAGCGTCCATTCGCCGGCGACGACATCATCAGCTTGTCGGTCAGCGTGACCGACGGCCAGGTGCGCGCGCTGCCCAAGGATCGCGGCGTACCGACCTGGGTGCGGCGAGCCATCCTGCGCGGCCTGCGCCCGAACCCGGCCGACCGGTTTCCGTCGCTGGCGTGGCTCATCGGTGCGCTGGAAGATGATCCGGCGGTCAAGCGTCGACGGCGGTTGATCGCCGCCGGCGTGGCGGGCGTGGTGCTGGCCAGCCTGTTCGTCGCCGAGCAGATGGTGGCGCGCAAGCGGCGCGAACAAGAGCGACAGATCGCGCGCAACCTGGACGACGCGGCGGACAGCGGACAGACGGCGCTGGGCACGGCAACCAAGCTGCGCGACCAGCGGAGCAAGGCCTTCGCCGCCTTCGACGCCATGAACGGCGCGCGCGGCGAAGCCCTGTGGGCCGAAGCGACGGCCCTGTTCCCAACGCTGACGGCTGCCGCCGAGCACGGCGAACAGGCGCTGGAATCAGCGCTGGTCTTGGATCCGGCGCGCGCCGACGTGCGCGCCGGCCTGGCCGACGCCTTGTTCGCGCACCTGCTGTGGCTGGACGAATTTCGCCAGGCCGACGACCCAGCGGCGCTGAACGCGCGCCTCGGCGCGCACGATCTCGACGGGCATCGGCGAGCGGCGCTGGCGGCGCCGGGGACCTTGCAGATCAACATCCACCCCACCACCGCGCACGTCGCCCTGGAGCGATACGTGCGCGACCCCGCCACCAACTTGCGGCGCGCGGTGGGCGTGGCGGCGCTGGGCGCCACCGAAGCCGCGCGCCCGCTGCCGGCCGGATCGTATCGTCTGGTCGTTGACGGTTCGGGGCTGGCCACCGTCGACTATCCGTTCGAGATCGCGCGCGGGCAGACGGTGACAGTGGCCTTCACGGTGCCGGCCGCCGGCAAGGTGCCCGCCGATTTCGCTTTCGTCCCGGCCGGAACCTTCTGGTTCGGCGACGCCGATGAACGCCTGCGCAAAGAATTTCTGGGCACCGTGCCCATCCACGCCCGCCAGACCCCGGCCTATTTCATCGCCCGCCACGAAACCACCTACGCCCAGTGGATCACCTTCTTGTCGGCGCTGCCACCCGCCAAGCGCGCGCCGCTGCTGCCCGACGTGTACACGGCGCTGCGCGGATCGTTGCGGCTGCGGCCGCTGCCGGGCGATCGCCCGTGGCAGCTGACGCTGCAGCCGACGTCCAGCAAGTACACCGCGGTGTCGGGCGCCCCCATCGAATACAGCGGGCGCGATCGGCGCGCGCGCCAGGACTGGTCGCGCTTTCCCGTCGCTGGCATCTCGCCGGACGACGCCAGCGTCTACGCCGCGTGGCTGCGCCAGACCGGCCGCGTCCCCGGCGCGCGCCTGTGCACCGAGCTAGAATGGGAGCGCGGCGCGCGCGGCGCCGACGATCGCCTGTTCCCGCACGGCGACGAGCTGCACCCCGACGATGCCAACATCGACGCCACCTATGGCCGGGTGGCCACGGCGTACGGGCCGGACGAAGTGGGCGCGCACCCGTTGTCGCGCAGCCCGTTCGATCTGGACGACATGGCCGGCAACGTGTTCGAGCTGGTGGCCTCGTCGGAGAACGCCGACGAGACGGTGATCCGCGGGGGCGCGTACTACTTCGCGGCCGTCAACGGACGCATCACCAACCGAGAAAGAGTTCCCAGTTCGTTTCGCGATATGGCCACCGGCTTTCGCCTGTGCGCCGATGCTGAGGGGGGACCGTAAATGCGACTGCTGCGATTGAATACTATTTTGGTGATCGGGTTTCTGGCGCTGCTGCTGGCGGTGCCGCACGAGGGGCGCGCCGGTTTGACGGCGCAGGGTTTGACGGCGCAGGGCCTCACCGCGCAGGGTTTGACCGCGCAAGGGCTCACCGCGCAGGGCCTCACTGCGCAGGGTTTGACCGCGCAAGGGCTCACCGCACAGGGCCTCACCGCGCAGGGTTTGACCGCGCAGGGGCTCACCGCGCAAGGTTTGACCGCGCAGGGGCTCACCGCGCAAGGGCTGACCGCGCAAGGCGTGGTCGTGCAGGGCACCGACGTGGTCGCCGCCTCGTTGAAGGGCACCACCATCGGTTCGGTCGACCTTCGCGGCACGGACATCGCCAGCCCGATCGTTCCTTATGAATTGACCGACGGCGCGAGCATCAGCTCGGGCCCTGGCGATTACATCTCCGTCGGCGGCCGATCGGCGGTCGGCCACTACGCGGTGGCGCACCTTCTGGATCCGTCGAACAACCCCGCCGAGGACATCGATCTTTACATCGCCGGCGAGCGGCCCGATCCCATCCCCAACCTGTTTCACCGCGCCGACGAGCAACAGAACGACGTCACGCTGTACACCGTCTACTACTTTCACAAGTGGAGCGGGCAGTGGTACTCGCTGTGCCCGTTCAACCCGCTGACCAACGACGCGTCGGCCATCGCCATCCCCGAAGATCCCTTCGCCCACCCGAACAAGTTCATCTTTGCCTGCACCGCCTCCGGCGTGGCGTCGAAGTGCGCGCGCAACTGGGGCTATCGCCCGTGGCAGAACACCACCGCCTGGGTCTTCGGCGGCACCGACTGGGCCGAGCAGACCTTCGGGCTCAAGGACTACTACAACGTCTGCAAGATCGCGGCGCGCGCCGGTTACTGCCAGGACGGCAAGAGCTTCACCAAGGCCGGCACGCTGGTCGATCTTTACGACACGCGCCAGATCATCTGGCCGAACGCCATCGAAAATCCGTTCGACAAGGCCAACCCCGATTCGCTGTGGATGATGGCGCAGGAGTATTTCGTGTCGTTCGATCCGGCCACCGGCGCGCCGACCATGCAAGCCTCGGCGCTGCAGCGCACGCGTTACCGCGAGCTGTCGCCCGTCGGTGATTGCGCCGATCTGGCCGACATCGATCGTCTGGAGCACGACCATTTCGAAGACGGCCGCTGGGCCAACCCGCTGACCGGTACGCCGCGCATCCAGGTTTTCTCGCCGAATTACTGCACGCACCACGAAGACACGCCCGGCGAAGGGCTGCCCTGGGATT
The DNA here is from genome assembly GCA_036493295.1 of Polyangia bacterium. Lineage (GTDB taxonomy): Bacteria > Myxococcota_A > Polyangia > Fen-1088 > Fen-1088 > DATKEU01. Next base: position 32,600 of record DASXQB010000494.1, read on the forward strand.
GCAGCCCGTGCACCAAGGCGGTGTGCCGCACCAATCCCGAGTGCTGCACCAACAGTCCGGGCGCCGCGGGCTGGACGCCGGCGTGCGTGTCCAAGCGCGCCCTGGTCTGCCAGGACGTCGTCGACGGCGTCACCACCTGCGACGACAACACCCCGCCGACGCGCCCGTGCTGGCCGGTCGGCCGCGTGTGGCCCGACGACGAGCCGGTGAATGCCACCCGGTCGACGAAGTTCCTGCAGGGCGCCGGTGGCGTCGTCGAGCGCGTCGACGGCGTCAGCAGCGGCGGGTCCGCAGCGACGGTGGTCGGCTGGGCGTGCGATCCAGAGTGGCCGGGCGCCGCCGTGTCGGTCGATCTGTACGGCGGCGCGCCGATCGGGCAGGCGGGCAGCGTTCCGCTCGGACGCGTCTACGCTGATCAGGCGTTGGCCGCGCCACTGGCGTTGGAAGTGAGCGCCGCCTGCGACGGCGCCAACCTGACCAGCGCGCGCCACGGATTTTCGTTCCCGCTGACGATGGGATTGACCGGCAACGTGTTCGCCTACGCGATCGACGCCGCCACCGCCGACGGACCGGCGGCGCCGCCGTCGCTGCTGCGCAACGGGATCGTCCACGTGCCGACCTGCGCGCACAGCGAACACCTGACCGGCGACGCACTCCCCGCGGCGTGCAGCGCCTGCGCGGCCAGCGTCTGCGGCAAGGGCGGCCTGGGCGACTGCTGCACCGTCGGCTGGACCGACGCCTGCGCCGCCGCCGCCGAGAGCTGCAGCACCATTGACGCTTCGGCCGCCACCGACGGCTACGCCTTCGCCGCCGCCACCACCGGCTGGATCGAAGCACCCGCCAGCGGCGTCTTCACCTTTCAATCGGCCACCCAGCCAAGCCGCCTGTTCATCAACGGCGTGAAGGTCTTCGACTGGTTCGACGCGCCGGGCACCACGCAGGGAACGATCGATCTCGTGCAAGGTGGCAAGTACGCGTTGCGCTGGGATCGCTTTCAAAGCGCGCCTGATCCCGCGCACCCAGGCGTCGGCTTGACCTGGCAGTTGCCGGGCGCCGGCGCGCAGACGGCCATTCCCGCGTCGCTGCTGTACAAGGTGGCGCCAGGGATCGGCAACGGGCTTTTCGGCCTGTACACGGCAACATTGGGATTTCCTTTCCCGTTCACCAGCATCGATCCCGGCATCGATTTTTCGTCGAAGACGCCGGTGCCAGAGGGTGTGGTGACGCCGTTCACCGTCACCTGGCAAGGCGACGTGGTGGCCGCCGTCGACGACACGTACACCTTCTATGTGGTCGGCGACGGCGGCCCTGATTTGCGAATCGACGGCACGTCGGTGCTGTTGCCGGATCCGCCGGCGAACAACGATCCGCCGGCTTGCTCGCACGACATCTGCGACATCGGCGAAAAGCTGGCGGCCAGCACCCTGGCCGAACCGGCGTGCAACCCGTGCGTCGACGCCATCTGCAACCCGGCCAGTCCAACGGCCGATCTGTACTGCTGCAACGGCGGCTATCTGTCGTATTACTCGACCGAGCCCGAGTGGGACGCCAAGTGCGTGGCCGAGGTGGCCAGCATCTGCCACGTCGACTGCAAGCGTCCGCCGCCCAATCCCATCGGCACGCAGCACAAGACCATCGGGATTCCGCTGCAGGCCGGCGTGCGCCACCACCTTTCGCTTTCGTTCCCCAGCGTGGCGTCGCTGACCTCCAAGCTGCAACTGCAGTGGTCAAGCCCGTCGCAGAACAAACAGGTCATTCCCGCCGGCCAGCTTTTCCCCAGCGGCGCGCCGGCCAATCGCGGCGCTGGCCTGAACGTGGTCACCTTCGCCACCAAGCAGCAAGGCGGCAGCACCGTCGCCGATTTGAACACGCTGCTGGCGTCGTCGTCGGTGCCGGATCTGTCGACCACCGCGCCGGTGGGAGCGAACGGTCTGCCGCAGATCAACGTTCTGGCCGCCACCGATGATCCCATCGCCGGCGCGCCGCCGCGGCCAGCGGTGGTGGTGCCGCCGTACAACGGCCACGCGGTCGGCGTGGGTGGATCGTTCGCCGTCACGGTCAGCGGCATCGGCGGCGTGCGCGGTGGATCGGTCACCGTCACCGTCGACGCCAGCCTGGCCAGCACCGAGATTCCCGTCGACGCCAGCGGAAATTTCTCCGGCGCGGTCGCGGTCGGCGCGGCCGGCCCGCACACGTTGCACTTCCATCAGCGGACGTTCACCGGCGGCGGCTGCGTGGCGCCGGCGCTGTGCGCGCAAAGCGCGACGCTGGACTGGACGTTCAATGCCGACAGCGCCGATCCGGCCACCGCGCCGGCGCCGACCATCCTGTCGCCCCGCGACCCGACCGCCAGCCTGGATCCCACCATCACGACGTTCGCGGTCATTGGCCACGGCGTGCCAGGCGTGCCGCTGGACATCGTCGACCTCGGCGGCCCTGGGCACTCGCCGTCGTCTCCCCTCCAGCTGACCGTCGACGGCAGCGGGAATTTCTCCGACACCATCACGCTGAGCCCGGGCACGCTGAAAGACGCCAACCCAGGCTGGCACAAGCTGGTCTTCTCGCAGGGCGGCGGCGCGGTCACCAACGTGTTCGTCAGCGTCGGCGTCAGACCGCCCACCGTCGAGTTCCCGCGCACCGAGGCCGTGATCGACTGCACCAAGCCCGACCAGCCGATCGTCGAAGCGCTCGGCACCTTCCCCTACGACCCGACCGTCTTCGGCAAGCTGTTCTTCACCGAGGAGACTGGCACCAGCACCATCCGCCCGGTGGCGGTGCGCGAGCTGACCGTCGGTCCGCCCGTGCCCAACCCCGACGGAACAGTGTCGTTCCCCTTCATCGCCCACGCGCTGGGGTTGGGGTCGGGCAAGCACCTGGTGAACTTCTTCCAGCTGCCGCCGCTACCGGCTGGCTCGACGCCGGCGCAGATCCTGGCCCACGTGCGCGGCTTCGCCGCCATCGCCGCCTCCACGCCGAAGAGCCGCATCACCATCAACGTGCCGCCGTTCCGCATCCCGCCGGCCTTCGCTGATCCGAGCGTGATCCTGAAGACCCCGAACGGAATCGTGCTGGGTCCGCCGGCGCCGGTCCCCGGCCAGGTCAACCCTTGCGGCGCCGGCGCGACGGCTCCCGATCCCCAGTGCGTGTTTCCCTTCGCCGACGTCAACATCAAGATCGGCGCGCGCCTGTTCACCGTGCGCGCCGATGCCAACGGGGCCTGGCAATTTCGGCCGACGTTCCCGCTCGGCTTTTCGGAGCTGACGCTGACTCAGGTGGTCGATTCACCGGCCGGCGGCGGCTGGAGCGAGAGCTGCCCATCGGGCAGCAACGACGTCGGCGTGGGCAGCCTGGGCGTGGCGCCATCGCCGATCGTTCCCTCGCCCATCACGGTGCCGGCCCTGGGACCGGCCGGCACGCCTGTCCCGTACACCGTCGGCGTCTTCGCCAACGGCTTGACCGCCGTGCACGTCATCTGCACGCCGGCGTCGGGATCGACGTTCCCCATCGGAACCACCAACGTCGACTGCGCGGCCATCGACGACGTCACCAAGGCCGTCGGCATCGGCTTTTTCTCCGTCACCGTCGTCGACGAGCCGCCGCTGGTGAACGTCCCGCCGGGCGGCATCACCGCGGAGGCCACCGATCACCTGGGCGCCTTCGTCAGCTACGACGTCACCGCCACCGACGCGGTCAGCGGGCCGTTGCCCGTGCAGTGCGCGCCTGCCGCGCCGCCGGGATCGCCGGCGCTGTTCCTGCTGGATCAGGACACCACCGTGTCGTGCCAGGCCACCGACGGCGCCATGCAGACCACCACCGCCACGTTCGTGGTACGGGTGCGCGACACCACGCCGCCGGTGCTTTGCGATCTGCCGGACAAGCGCGTCGACGCCAACCAACCGGGTGGCGCCATCGTCACCTTCGCCACCTGCGCCACCGACGTGGTCGACGGCGCCGATCCGGTGACCTGCAATCACCCGTCGGGATCGTTCTTCCCGCTGGGCAAGACGACCGTCACCTGCTTCGCCGTCGACAATCACGGCAACCGATCGCCGTCCGATCAATTCATCGTCACCGTCGGCGACACCACGCCGCCTGTCTTGATGCTGCCCGGGACCATCACCGCCACCGCCACCAAGCGCACCGGCGTCAAGGTGACATACACGGTGACCGCCACCGACGATGGCGATCCGCACCCCAAGGTGGTGTGCGCGCCGCCGTCGGGCTCGACCTTCCCCATCGGCACCACCGTGGTCACCTGCACCGCCACCGACGCCAGCGGCAACCAGTCGCACGGCAGCTTCAAGGTGCACGTGGTGGTGGCCTGGTCGGGGCTGCTGTTCCCGATCGTCGACGACAGCTCGCGCTTTATTCGCGGGCTGCCGGTGCTGGTGCGCTTCCGCCTGACCGGGGCCAGCGTCACCGTCGACAACCTGCCGGCGCGTTTGTTCATCGCCCCGGTGGACGCGCAAGGCCACGTGGGCGTCGAGCGGGCGGCCTTCGGGTTGCCGCCCGGCGTCGGCAACCAGTTCCTGCAGCTGCCGCTGCTGGGCGAGTATGATCTGGTGATGGACACGCTGTCGATGCAGACCGGGCGCTGGCAGCTGCGCGTCGATCTGGGCGACGGCGAAGTGCACACCACGCGCATCACGTTGGTGTTCTAGGAGCGCGCCCGAAGGAATGGCCACGGAAGCATCCGAACCATCCGATCCATCCGATCCTGGCGCGCGCACCATGCGCGCCATGGAGGCGTACAACGACGATCCCGGCATCCTGCACCTCATCGTGATGGGGCCGAACGTCTTCGCCATGCACCCGTTGCCCGAGCAAGGCACCATCACCATCGGGCGCGACGAATCCGACGACGTGCGCGTCGACGAGGCGAACGCCTCGCGCCACCACGCCCGCCTGCACGTGGGGCCGACGCTGCAGGTGGAAGATCTGGGCAGCACCAACGGCACGCTGGTGCGCGGCGTGCGGCTGTCCCCCGGCCAGCGCGTGGCGGTGCAGCCGGGCGAGGCCATCTCGATCGGCTGGGCGACGTTGATGGTGCAGCGTCGCCGCCCCAGCGCCCGCACGCGGCGGCTGCCCACGCACGCCTATTTCGAAGTGCGCCTGGAAGAAGAGTGCATGCGCGCTGAGCGCACCGGGAGCGCCTTCGCCATGGTCCGCCTGCACGTCGCGCCCGGCACCGCGCCCGACGCCGTCGCCGACGTGGTGGGCGCGGTGATCGGCCCCGACGACGTGCTGGCCCTGTACGGCCCGAACGAATACGAGATCTTGTTGTTCGAACCGGATCGCGTCCGCGCCGAGGCCGCCGCGCAAAGCATCGTCGGCGTGCTGGCCGCCAGCCGCATCGCCGCCAGCAGCGGCCTTGGCATGTACCCCACCGACGCGCGTTCAGCCGAGGCGTTGATCGCAGAGGCCTGCGCGCGCGTGCTGGGCCGCGAGGCGCCCGGCGCCGCGTCTTCGGGCGCCGGCGCCTTCGGGCCCGAGATGCGGCGTCTCTACACGCTGGCCACGCGCGCCGCCGCCGGCAACATCAACGTCTTGATCTTGGGCGAGACCGGCGTCGGCAAAGAGGTGATGGCCGAGACCATTCACCAGCTGTCGCCGCGCGCCGGGAAACCGCTGCTGCGTTTGAACTGCGCGGCGTTCTCGGCGACGTTGCTGGAAAGCGAGCTGTTCGGCCACGAGAAGGCCGCCTTCACCGGCGCCCACCAGGCCAAACCGGGGCTGCTGGAAACCGCGCAAGGCGGGACCATCTTGCTGGACGAGGTCGGCGAGTTGCCGCTGGCCGTGCAGGCCAAGCTGCTGCGGGTGATCGAGACCCGGCGGGTGTTGCGCGTGGGCGCGCTGAAGCCGCGCGAGATCGACGTGCGTTTTCTGGCCGCCACCAACCGCGTGCTGGAAGACGAGGTCGACCGCAAAGCCTTCCGTCAGGATCTGTACTATCGACTGAACGGCATCTCGCTGGTCATTCCGCCGCTGCGCGAACGCCGCGACGAGATCGAACCCCTGGCCCGATCATTCCTGGAGCAGGCCGCGAAGATGCTGGCGCGGCCGGTGCCGATCCTGACCCCGCCGGCGCTGGGTATGCTGCGCACCTATTCGTGGCCCGGCAACATCCGCGAGCTGCGCAACGCCATGGAACGCGCGCTGCTGCTGTGCGAAGGCGATCATCTGAACCTGGAACACCTGCCCGTCGACAAAATGCGTGGCACTGTCGCGACGACGGCTCCGCCGCCCGCGCGCGCGACCACGATGATGGCGGCCATCGCGACGCCGCCGGCGACGACGACAAAGCCCGCATCCGCCGCCAGCACCACCCCGTCGCCCGTGCTGCTGGACGAGGTCGACCGCCAAGAACGCGCCCGCATCGTCGACGCCCTGGCCCGCTGCCAGGGCAACCAGACCCGCGCCGCCCGTCTGCTGGGCATGCCCCGCCGCACGTTCTGCGCCCGCCTGAAGAGTTACGACATTCCCCGTCCCCGCAGCGTCTGAGCCCGACGACGGCGACGCACCATCGCCAGCACCGCAAGCGACAGGAACGCTCCAGCGGCTGGCGAGCGCTCCCGATCGCTCATGCTGCAGCCACAGCCGCCCGACGAAGATTTCCTGACGCCCGCGTCAGCACCACCCAGATCGACGGTGGCGTCCACCGAGGTGGCGTCTGGATTGGCCGCGTCCATCTCGGCGGCATCGAGCGACGCCGCATCAGACGCCGCATCGGACGCACCCGCATCAGGCGAGGGCGTCGCGTCCATGGGCGAAACCTTGGCAAAGAAGCCCCGGTTGAAGCCGCCGGTGGCCGTCGTTGAATAAGCGCCGGCCGTGGTCACGAACCCGCCGCCGCCGCTGGTGTACCCGGCGAAGTAGATGTTGCCGCTCGGATCCACCGCGATTCCATTGTTCGCGATGGGCTGTTCACTGCTGACCGCCGCAGCCGAGGTGTTGCCAAATCGGGTAGCGAACATCAATTGCGACGCGTCCGCCGAAAACGCCGCGACAAAGACCTTGCTGCCGCCAAAATAGGCCTGCAGCGGATTGACGACGGGAAAATCGCCGCCGCCATCTTGAGACAGGCCGTAAAGATAGACGCGGCCCTGCGCGTCCAGCGCGACGGCGTTACCTTGCGTGCTCACCGGGCTGGCAGACGTGCCGCCCAGATAAGTTGACCAGACGAACGCGCTGCCGGTCGGGTTGACCTTGCTCAAGAAGGCGGCCGCACACTGATTGCCTGGATTGGCGTGCCCGCAGGTTGTCTGGTAGGCGCCCGGCGTGGTGGGAAAATCAATCGCCGCGGTGTTGCCGGTGACGTACACGTTGTTGGCGCTGTCCGCGGCCAACCCCAGCACTTGCTGCATGGGACTGTTCGATCCCGCCACCTCGGTGCCGCCGATGAACGTGGAGTATACCAATGAAGCATCCCCCATCTTGGTGGTGTCAAAGGCGCTCAAAAAACCGGTATTTTTCACGCAATCGGCCGCGGTCGCGCTGGTGACACAGCTGGTTCGGATGGCGCCGAACGTGGTCGGGAATTTCGAAGCCAACGTCATGCCGCCCAGGTAGGCCATTCCGTTCGGCCCCACCGCCAGAGCGAACGGCTGGGTGGTGGCGAAGAATGTCGGATCAGTGACACCCAAAAGCGTGGAGTACAGCAGCGTGTGGCCATCCGCGCTCAACTTGGACAGCGTCGCCGCTTCCAGGCCCGTCCCGACTGATTGATACGCGCCCGCCGTCACCGGAAATTGGATGTTGCTGGTGTTCGGATAGATCCCGGAGGCGGCCAGCGCGTTCTGCACATAGCCGCTGAAGTAAATGTTGTTCGCGCTGTCGAGCGCCAGCGCCACCGGAAGAACCGCCATCGAGCCGCCAAAAAATGTGCTGTACAAGAGGGCGGAGCCACCGGGATTCAACTTGGCGACAAATAGAACCGGACCATTGACCGTGTATTCGGTGCCGCCGCCGTTGGCCATGTTGTCGCATTCGGCGGTCCTTGCACCAAAGTTGGGAGGGTTGCTCACGCCCACCATCGGGTAGTACGGCTGGCAGAGGGTCTCATACGCATCGGTGGTGATCGGAAAATCGCTGGAGCTGGTCGCGCCCAGCAAGTAGGCGTCGCCCGCGGCATCGACCGCGACAGATTCCCCGTACTCGGCGCCGCCGCCGCCGTGCAGGTACGTCGAATAGACCAGCGACGTGCCGTCCGCGCTGATCTTGGTGACAAAGGCAGAGCTGGCGCTGCTGGCGCCGCAACGGACGTAGTGGGCCGCTGCCGCCGCCGTGGAGTACGTCTGACACGACGTCTGAAGAGCCCCTGTCGTGGTCGGAAACGTCAGGTCGTTGGTGATTCCCGTCAGAATGATCTCGCCGGCCGCATTCACCGCCATGCCGTTCGGCACCGACTGCTGATCGCCGGTCCCCAGGGCGCCCAGGAAGATCAGCGTCGGATCGATGATCAATTCGCGGCGCACGTCGTACGCCCCGAGCTTGAAACTCACCTGCTGGTTCATCGCAATGGTGAAGCGGCTATCGACAGGTTGTCGAACGCCGTCCTTCACCTGATACGCCACCGGCCTGTCAAAGCGAACCTCCTTGTCCGCCACCGGCAGCTTCAGATCGCCGTTCGCCGCCAGCGCCGGTTTTGCCCCATCGAACCGCAGGCGAATCACCGACGGATCCGCGCCCGCAGCCACCACAAAGTCGTATTCAAGTCGCCCCTGCCGGCCGTGGTACAGAAGATCGATCCCGGGGTAGACGTCATGCAGACGGACTTGACCGTACGTCGGCACATCCCGCTGCCATTTCGTGGCGTCTTTGCCGGTGAAGTAGTTGGCCTTTCCCGCCAGCGGCCGTTCGCCGTTGGCCGGTTCGGCCTTCGTTGCCCTTACCAGATTCATCCGCAGCGCCGAGCTTCTGATCGTCGGTGGCTCACCCGGCCTTCCGGGTGGGGTGGTCGCATTCATCTCCAGAACCGCGTCGTTTCCCGCCAAAAACAGCGTGTACGACGGTCCCCGCGCCAGCCACTGCACCTGCTTCGAGGTCTGGCCCAGGTTCGGTTCAAACCCGAGAGGCAGTCGATCGTGCGGGTCGGTGAGTGGTTTGGACGACACGGCAGCGGCGCCGGCCTGGTGAGCAGACAGCGAAGCACAACCCGCGACCACCAGCGCAAGGCGAAAGCATGAAAATTTCATCGGGACACAGATACCACCTTTCTGCGAAAAGCATCGCGATTGCGAACAAAACTCGGAGCTTTTGCTAGCCGGCCACTGCGCGAATCAGTACGGCGTGTCGTCTTTGTGCAAGCAGCGCCAGCCGCCGTCCTCCGCGGAGACCAATTTCAGATCGTCGTTCGGATATTCCGCAGAGTCGCCCGGCGTGCGGTCGCCGACCTCCAGGTAAACGACGTCGGTCGACGAACGGTTGACCAGATGGTGCGCGACCCCCGCAGCGGGAAAGCCCGCGCACATGCCCGGCGACAGCAGCGTCGCGCCGGCATCCGTGATCAATGTCGGCGTGCCCTCGACGATGAAGACGAACTCGTCCTGCTTGGCGTGACGGTGCATCAACGCCGACTCGGCCCCCGGGTGCAAGCGCGTCAGGTTCACGCCAAAATTGCGCAGCCCGAAGAGCTCACCGAGCGGTCGCTTCTCCCGGCCAGCCACCCGTGCCGCGAAGGTGGGCGGATAAATCGACGGGCGCATCCGCGGCGCCGCGCTGCTGGCTATGATGGCGACGGGCGAGTTTGGTTTGTCCATGGGCGCAGCATAACGCCAGAGGTGTTACCAGCTGGATGATCAGCGAGACCCTCGGAGCCCGATTCTCTCCTGTGGGTTCTGTGGCGAAACGGCGAAAGACTTGGAGGTCACCTGTGCCACGAGCAGCGATGGGAATGCATGGTGTTGGGGCGCGAGCTGGGCCCTCGGCATCCAACCTACTCTGAGCGGCGCTTCGTCCTATGTTCCGGTTCGTGTCCTAACTGATTCGATCACACCACTCTCGCAGGTCGCGAAAATAGTGGACATGAACGCGTTCGGAGAAGGCGTCGACACAACGATGTGTGCACTAAAAACCGACCGCACACTTTGGTGCTGGGGCCTGACGCAGGCAGGTGTCACGTATGCCTCTCAGCTCATCGACTACAACAACGTGCCCGTAGCAAACGTTGGGATCACGGGGCGTGGCTGTTACTTGGACGCCTACGGTCATAAGTGGCAGTCGGTACCAGCTCCATCGCCCGCACTCATGACGACAAGGGAACTTCCGAACTGCGTTCCGGTTGTGTGTCCCTAGACGACGGGCCAGTCGGCTTCCGTTGACGACCCGATGGCTCTCGGCGCGCACGTCACCGAGTATTTCGTCTCGTTGGAAGTCAGCGCCTGCCAGGTCGGGGCGGCGTCGTTCCAGGTGGCTCTGGCGGCTCCGGTGGCAGGTCAATCTCCTTGGTGAGGTCTGTCGACGGGATCATGGTCGCCGAGTCGCTCGCCTACGCTCACCTTGAGACCGATCTGTTCGGCCAAGCGGATCTTGGTCGCGTATCGGTTGACTTGAGCGTGGCGACAGGGAAGATTCTCGCCTGCCGATCGGCTCACGAGTGGCGAGTAAGGACGATTCGGGGGCAGTTGGTTACGCTGGGGTTACGCAGGACAAAAGGGGGAGACGCAGAAGCGAACGTAAATAGTTAGAATCTTTCATCAGGCCGGAGTGGCGAAATGGTATACGCAGCGGACTCAAAATCCGCCGCCTTTACGGGCTTACGAGTTCAAGTCTCGTCTCCGGCACAAAGCGAAATCGTTCGGGAATATTCCGCCGGACCTAGGCGGTCGGCTGACTCGGCGGAGGCGCCACGCGCGCTATCCGCGCGCTTCAAGACCGACGGCATCGAGCACGCGCGATCCCGTGAACCGAAACACGTACCTATTGCCGGCGTCGACGGGTGGAAGCGCGCTTTCCCCGCCGCACCTTTTCGACGGTTTCAGCGCGCCTCTTCTCTGAGGCGTTGAACTGCAGGCCCACCAGGTCCCCTTCGGTGAAAACCGACGGTGCCTTTTTGGGAAACGTCATTCCGTCGAGCGGATTTGTTCCCGGTAGCCTGACCAGGAATCTATGGGCGCTGAAGGCAACATGGCTATTGATGATCCTCGCCTGGTCCGGCCCTCCTTGAACCCGGCTTTCGAGCTCGGCGATGTCAGGACGGAGCATTATCAGGGCGTGGCGGGGATCCATCGGAAAGACTATCTGCGCCGCCCTCATGAGGCCCGGCGCGTCCCCGGGCGCATGAGGGTTGCGTCCCACGAGCGCCACCGGCTCGTCACTAGTGATGAGGACAGGGTCTGAGAACCTCATTAGCAGCCACGTCCGAGCCTTGAAGTACAACACCGCGTCCAGAGCCATTTTCAAAGCGCCGCTCAGATGGAGGTTCGAAGGGTGGTTCACCTCGAGACGGTAATCGCCGCTTTGAGCAAATTTCACGATCTCCGCTACTTCCTTCATCGAGATCTTGTCGCCCTTCGCCTGCAGGACCTCGCGGACCGACTTGGGCGTAGCGAACTCTATGAGCTCCCGGCTGAGCACCTTCATGTGCTCCACCGCCGCATGCCTCATTGCTGGGCCACGGACGTACTGTGAGAACCATCCGTCGGTTGTCGTGCCTGCGAGTTTTTGACCACCGTGCGGATTGCTCGTGTGGCGGTGGGCCAAGACTTCCGACGGCTCCGCCTATGGGTGTCGCGTGTGCTTTTCAGATCTCGGCCAGTTCCACGAGTAGACTATCGGCGGAGCCGCCATGGAACTAGGGAACTGCCGCCTGTGTGACGCAAAGGGAGTGGAGCTGCAGAACAGCCACATCCTTCCGAAATGGACCTATCGACGCGCGTTTGATGACAGCCGTGCGAACGGATTGCCGAATCCTGTCGTCGTCGAGGGCGATACCGCGATCCAGACGTCGAGGGAAAACAAAGAGCCGATGTTATGTCGTGACTGCGAACAAAGGCTAAGCCCGGATGAGAATTACGTCTCTCGGATCGCGTACCAGGACGACGGCTCCCTCGGACTCACGAGGATGATGACATCAACGCCAATGTTGAAACTGCAATTGCCCGACGGCCGAGGGCATTTTCGTGCGGCAAAAATTGAATCACTGGACGGTCCTGCTATTGCCCGATTTGCTGCGTCGGTTTTTTGGCGTGCCCACGTTGCCACGCGGCAGAAGGTTGACTCCCTGAAACTCTGGAATCCACAAGCCGAAGCATTGCGCCTGTTCATACGGGGCGAGGCTCCGCTTCCCCCGCGTTCCTGCTTCAGTCTGGTGGTGACTGTCGATGGCGAGCAACTGACGAGTGTCCATTCAACGACTTCCTCAGTTCCTGCGTCAGGCCGAAGGGGACACGACGGGTTCCATCAGTTCATCGCTGCAGGACTTCTCTTCAATCTGTCGTTGGGGAACGTTGCCCTGCCAGAGATCTGTCTGGTTTGTTCACCAGTTCCCCACGTCATATTCCAGGACTGGCGCCAGATTCGACTAGCTACCGAGATGACCGCCATGTTCTTAACCGCCGAACGGAAGGGACACCTTGGTCGAGTCGCCGTGAAGCCTGTTTAGCGATTCAGAACGTCTCGTCGGCGTGACCACAGCGTAACCAAACGCTCCGAGTCGCTATTCGCTTTCCCTTCGTCCCGCGATCACGCGACCCGGAACGCCGATTCTCCGTCGGTGACGATCACGCGATCATAGGGCGGCCAACTTCGCAGCTATTCAAGGATCGAGATGGGCGTAGGGTGATCAGGGGTGGCAGCCTTTTAAGTCCAGCGCGCTAGCCACCGCGGCGAGGGAGGTGTTTGGCGATCGGCGGAGAGCCTCCTTGAAGGTCGCGGCGGCCACGCGCTATCCACGCGCTTGCGGCGTTCCGTTCCACGCCTCTGGTTCCCTTCCCTACCCCTGCCTCCGTCGACGATTCCGCCCCTTTCCTCCCCGTGCCAGCCGCCGCGGTCAACTCAAAATCCGCCGCCTTTACGGGCTTACGAGTTCAAGTCTCGTCTCCGGCACAAAGCGAAATTATTTGAGAATCTGGCCGTGAATCAGTCGCGATCGTAGGACCTTCGGGACGCCGCGTGGGTCCTAAGTGGGTCCTTCGAGCGCTGTTGGGCGGCGCCGAAATCGGAACCGGCAACGCGCGTGGCGACTGGGTCAGGGGTTCGCGGCCTCAAGCTTGTGACAATTGGCGCAACCGAAAGCGCCCTTCACCGGCTTCTTTGGATCGAACACCGGGACGTCGAGCAGCTTGCCCATCGCGGGCTCGACTTTCTGGGCCATGAACTCGGTCCATTTGGGCCAAGTCGGCTCCGTTTTCAGTTTCGCCTGAAAGGCTTCCGGTGTGTTCGGGAGCGGGTGGATGTCGTTGCTCGGCATCTTGAACTTACGATCGGCGCCATCGCTGCCATGGCAGGTCTCGCAGTTGAAGGCTTTGAACTTCTTGCCGTCGAAGGTCTGGAAGATCGGCTTCATGGTCGGCGTGACGGCCGACTTCATGTAGGCTTTCTTCTGCGCGAAGGTCATGTCCTTCCATGCGACTTCGGGCGGTCCCAGGGTCTTTGCCCGAGCGAGACGAACGCCCGACGGAAACGCGAGCAGCGCGGCCGCGGCGACCAGGGCGAATGAGAGATGGCGATGCATGACCCTTTTCTACACCGCTTCGAGCTCAGCGACGGATCGAATGTCGATCTTCAACGTCCAGCCCAGAATCTCCGCCGCCCTGGGAGCGTATCGTCGCGTCACTAGCGGGCGGCGAGCTTTTCCACTAGCTGCTTCATATCCGTATGACGTCATGGCGTTCAGCGGCTACGAATCTGCAACGTCTAGCGCGTGACGCTCACTGACTCGGCTTCGAGCCACGCTCGGGGGTGGGCGATGGGGGACGGTTATGGGGGCGGCTGGCTACTTGGCGGCACGCTCAATCCGTGGTTGAGGTCTACTGCGCCGCGGTCGTGCACCAGTAGCGCGGGCGGACGTACCATCGTCGAACGGATAGGCTCAATTGCCGACGAGGCAGAAAAATGTGTCTGCTTGCTGGCCCTTGTGGCGTTGCAGCTTGCGCGACCCGAGCGCGGTGTCAGAGTGTGAACCCCGATGGCAAAGTCGATCGAGAGCGCGGCGGAGAACCCGACGCCCGAGCTGTTCGCTTTCGATAACAGCTATGCGCGCTTGCCGGATCGCTTCTACGCGCGCGTCGCGCCCACGAAGGTCGGCGGCCCGCGGGTCGTCAGAATCAACCAGCCGCTGGCTGAGCTGCTCGGCGCCAGCGCGGAGCTGCTGGCGTCCAGCGCCGGAGCCGCGCTGCTGGTCGGCAACGAGATCCCGCGCGGCGCGGAGCCGCTGGCCCTGGCTTACGCCGGCCATCAGTTCGGCGGATTCGTCCCGCAGCTCGGCGACGGTCGGGCCATCCTGCTGGGCGAGGTGGTCGGCAAGGACGGACAGCGGCGCGACATTCAGCTCAAGGGCTCTGGACGCACGCCGTTTTCGCGGGGCGGCGACGGACGCGCCGCGCTTGGCCCCGTGCTGCGCGAGTACCTGGTCAGCGAGGCGATGGCGGCGCTGGGCATATCAACCACCCGTGCTCTCGCCGTGGCGACAACGGGCGAGCGCGTCCTCCGCGAGGAAGCGCTGCCGGGCGCGATCCTCACGCGCGTGGCGGCCAGTCATCTTCGCGTGGGGACGTTCGAATTCTTCGCCGCACGCGGGGATCAAGAGGCGCTGGTCGCGCTGACCGGCCACGCGCTGGCGCGCCACTATCCCCACGCCGCCGGCAGCGGCAACGATGCGCTGGCCCTGCTGGAGCAGGTGATCGACGCGCAGGCAAACCTGGTCGCGCGCTGGCTGGGAGTCGGCTTCGTCCACGGCGTGATGAACACCGACAACACGGCCATCTCCGGCGAGACCCTCGACTACGGGCCGTGCGCGTTTCTCGATCAGTACGATCCCGGCAGGACCTTCAGCTCGATCGACCACCAGGGCCGCTATGCCTTTTCGAACCAGCCGCGCATCGCGCACTGGAACATGGCCCGTCTCGCCGAGGCGTTGCTGGGGCTGCTGTCCAAGGACGAGGAGGAGGCGGTCCACCTTGCCAAGGAGAGGCTCGAGCGCTTTCCTGCACGCTTCGAGGCCGCACACCTCCAGGTCTTACGCGCCAAGCTCGGGCTCGCGCATATCGACGACCCGGCCAACAACGCGGCCGACGCCGATGACCGCGCGCTCGCCCATGATCTGCTCGGGCGCCTCGCCGAGAACCACGTCGACTACACGTTGTTCTTCCGTCGTCTGTGCGCATCCGCCGCCGACCCTTCCGCCGACGCAGCCATCCTGCCGTTGTTCGACAATCCAGACACCTTCCTCACCTGGGCCGAGACCTGGCGCCGACAGCTAGCCACCGATGCGCGCATCCCCGAGGCGCGCGCCTCGGCGATGAGGCGCAACAACCCCGCCTTCATTCCCCGCAACCACCGCGTGGAAGAGGCCATCGAAGCCGCCGTCCGCCGCAACGACTTTGGCCCCTTCGAGGTGCTGGCCGACGTGCTGACCAAGCCCTTCGACGACCAGCCAGAGCTCGCCTATCTCACCGATCCACCCGGGGCTGACCAGCGCATGTACCGGACGTTCTGCGGAACCTGAGATCAGTCGAGTCGCGATCGGCCAGCACCGGCCGCTGCAGCCTCCGCTCAGACCCGCTCGCTGATGAGCCAGCTGTTCGGCATCCCGGGAATAGGATGCGCGATCGGCCAGCGGAGGCCGGCCAAGGCCGGCCTCGATCGTCCAGGCCGTGTAGTCGTCTTGGCTGTAGGCCATCCCGCCGCGCGTCCACACCAGCATCACCGGCGAGAACATCGTCGAGCCCCGGTTTCTCAAGGCCGGGGCCGGTGACGAAGTCGTTCACAGCCAAGCGCCCGCCCGGGGCCAGCGCAGCAGCGAGACGGCGGGGCAGCGCCTGACAGTCTTTCGATCGAAGTGGTGATAGATGTAATTGGCGACGATAACGTCGTACGGACCGCCGAGCTCGGTCTCGAACACGTTGCCCGGCAGATAGGGCGCGCGTCTCCGGGAGGACGTTCGACCAGTCAAGGGAGGTGACCTCGACGTCGGGCATGCGCAGCAGCGTGTGCCCATCGATGCCACTGCCAGCGGCGACGTCGAGCACGCGCCGCTTCTTCTTCGCCGCCGCGAGCGCGGCGGCGGCTGGGAACGTGAGACCGGCGCTCGAGCACGCGAAGGTCGGCGCCCCCGCCGCGGGCGGCATGAACGCGTGTGGAAACGCGTTCCGTACTGGAATCAGCCGTCGACCGCGCTGCCGACGATCGGCACCCTCGGTGAGCTGCTATGACCTGCTATCTCCGATTGGTCATTCCCCGGTGCGAAGGATGAACTCGTCGTCGTCGTGCTTGATTCCGCGAATGGTGTCGTTTTCAGGGAGTATGCCGAGGCGTCATTGCCGGCGGTGACCAACGCGCGCATTTCTTTGACGCCGGTTCGCGCCAGGTGCTGGACGACTCCCCGCACTGCCTCGGTGGCGTATCCCTGTCGCAGAAATTGACGAAGAACAGATAACCGATGGTGGTGGCCACGCTGGCCCCATCAACTGCGGCGTCGAATATTCCCGCGTACGACCCGTCACTGACCCGCCGCACCGCCCAGTTCGGCCAGGCTTCGTCGCTGTTCGGCGAAAGGCGCGCCTCTCGACATCGCCCAGCGCGACCGTAGGTTCTCGATCGTGTCAGGCAGGCTCGGCGAGATCCAGTGATAGATCCTTTCATCTTGCATGGGCGCAAACAATGGATCAGCGTGGGCCGCCGTCATTGGTTCCAGCACCAAACGTTCGGTGACCACCGATGCGTTCAATTCCTGGGCGCGGCCTGGCGTCATCCGATGCCTCTATCTCATTGCGCGCAGCTGACGGGTACCTACCAAGGCCAATACTCCACCTCCCATCGTCACGCGATTCGACATTTGGCCCCTCCGTCGCGAATAGCATTATGAAGCGCGCAAAGAAGGGAAGCGAGATCAGTGTCGTCAACTAGCTCACAAAATCTCTCGAAGAATCTCGTGGCTAAGCCAGTCAGGCCCAGCCCCAATTCTCCGAGACCCATCATTGTCGCCTGACCTTCGTTGAGTGCCGCAGCTTTCGCTCTGCTCGTCAGCGCCACTTACAATTGGCGTTGGACGCATGCCGGCGAGGCGGCCGGCTCCTTCTGTTGACGAGTTGGCAAGCGCCGGCCTACGTTCGGCGCATGCGCCGTCGTCGTATCTTGGTCTCAGCGTTTTTTCTCGTATTCGGCTGTCTCGGCTGCCCATCATGCGGAAACAGCGGCGACGGGGAAAATGGCGGCGGGAGCAATGGCGGAAACTCCGTTCCAAGCGATCTGTCGTTCGAACAATTCATCAGCGCGGTGGGTGACGCCGAATGCGACGAAGAGGTTAATTGTGGTTACTCCATCGATCAGGAAGCGTGCCGCGAGGGAGGGTTGCTCAGCCGACAATTCACCGCCGTTCGTCCCGATGTGATCGCCGGACGGCTCGCCTATGACAGCAGCAAAGCACGCGACTGTGTCGTCGCTTTCCGGGAGAGCGCCGCAAACTGTGATCTTGCCAGCCCTTTGACGTATTCGAGCCAAATTGCCAGCTGTGACGCTGTCGTAACCGGTAACGCCGCGTTCAACACCCCCTGTTTCGTACCGCAGCAGTGCGGCCCTGGCGCGTTCTGCGATCTCCGCTTTTGCCAAGACGTTCAGTGCTGCCGGGGCAGCTGCACGACTGTCAAACAGGACATCCCCATCGGTCAGCCTTGCCTTGACGTGGACAAATGCGTGGCCGGAGCGTTTTGCAAATTTGGCAACAGCGACACTGGCATTTGCGCGACACAGTTAACGACAGCGGGCGTCTCCTGCGAAGGTGCCGACGAATGCGCGCCGCCCTTGTTGTGCTTCACCCTCGCTGGACCAGATGATGGCAAATGCTATCGGGTCGGTAAAACCGGAGACGACTGCTCGCCCGGCTCATCGAATCTTTGCCCCTATCCGAACGTTGTCTGCGACCCGATTTCTCAGATTTGCGTCCGCGCCGGAAGATTGGGCGATGCTTGTTCGCCAGACCCCAATGACGCTGTATCAAATTGCGTTGAGTATGCTGAATGCGATCCCGAAACGAAGAAATGCACACTGCCGTCGAATCAATGCAACCCAGTCAGCGGCTGCGACTTCGGAGGAACCTGCAATCCAACGACGATGACTTGTGAGTATAAGGTCATCAACCAGTGTCCGAGCCAGTAGTTCGGAACTGACGATCTAGCCGGAGGCGGACGGGCCGGGGCTGCCGGGGGACAGGGAGAACAATCGCGGGGCCGGTGGCAGCGTCGTCGCAATCAAACGTCTGAGTATGCTGGTTACGTTAATCATTGGACAGGTTGCCGGGCGGCTCCCCGCCCCGGGCGGGCACGGACGGTCACCGATCAAACCCGTGAAGGTGAACAAGCCGGCACTTCGCAGCTTTGGTCGCAGCGCTCACTGGCGCGGACAGCGATCCGGCGGCCCAGGCCATCGCGAAAGCGAACCAAAGACTTAGGCAGCGGAATCGCGAGCTAGGTGGAAATGAAAAGATGTGCCCATGCCAGTCTGGTCCATCGAGGCGTGCAGTACGGGTGCAGTAGATCGTCGCGCTTTGGCGTCTCCGGCCGTGCAACCCTTCGCGCCCCTTCGTCCCGTCACCCTGCACAAACCGGGGCGATCGTCGCATCTCGCGCGACAACACGCGACGGGCCCGAACCACTCAAAATCCGCCGCCTTTTACGGGCTTACGAGTTCAAGTCTCGTCTCCGGCACAACGCGAAATCGTTCGGGAATCCTCCGGTGGACCTAGGCGGTCGGCTGACTCGGCGAAGGCGCCATGCGCGCTATCCGCCCGCTTCGAGACCCGACGGCATCGAGCACGCGCGATCCCGTGAATCGAAACACGTACCTATCGCCGACGTCGACGGTGGAAACGTACCATCCCCGCCGAAGCTGTCGACGGTTTCGGCGCGCCTCTTCTCTGAGGCGTTGAACTCATGCCTACGAGGTCCCCTTCGGTGAAAACCAGCGGTGCCTTTTTTGGGAAACGTCATTCCGTCAAGCGGATTTGTTCCTGGGAGCCTGACCAGGAATCTATGGGCGCCGAAGGCTGGTAGGCCAATCACGTTCACCATGAAAGTCGACATCACTGTCACGCCCCTAACCGGATCTCAAACGGCGGCGCCGTCGTCCGCGAGCAGGCTCGGCGGTTCCTATTCTCTCTGGCCGGTTGCGGGCGCGTGATCTCGATCGTCGAGACCCGGCGGCAAAAATCGAGGCGCCGTCAGTCGCGGAACATTTTCAGA
>DASXQB010000495.1:0-25686 GCA_036493295.1 Polyangia bacterium
CGGATCTCTTCGCGCCCCAGCGTCAGCAGGAACGGCACGTCCAGCCCGCCGGAGAAACGCCCCGCTGCGCCCGACAACACCACCGCCTCGCGCCCGGCGGCGCGCGCGCCCGCCAGGCCGGCGCGCAACGCCGCCAGCAGCGGCGGATCCAGCGCGTTGACGGGTGGGCGGCTAAGGCGCAGCTCGCGAACCGCGCCGTGATCGATCGTCTCCAGCATGTGAGGCAGCTCCGTTCGGGGGTGGTCGTTCGGAAAAAGTCGGTCGCTCAGGCCAGCGGTTCGTCGCACTCCACGCGAACAACGTCCTCCAGGGTCTCGCGGCGGGCGATCAGCGTGGCCTTACCGTCGTCCCAGAAGACCTGTGGCACGCGCCCCTGCGACACGTAGTTCGAGCTCATGGCCGCGCCGTACGCGCCGGCGTCGTGAAGGACCAGCAGATCCCCGACGTCGGGACGGCCAAGCGGCCGCGGGACCAGCAGCTCGTGATCGTCGCGGGTGAACACGTCGCCGCTTTCGCACAGCGGGCCGGCCACCACGAACGGTTCGGCCGGGCGCGTGGCGCCTGCCCCGACGATCGAGATGTGGTGATAAGACCCGTACATTGCCGGCCGAATGAGATCGGCAAAGCCGGCGTCGACCATGATGAAGCGGTGACCGGGTCCCTTGGCGTTGGTCTCCGTCTGCTTGAGGTCCTTGACCCGCGCGACCAGCAAGCCCATCCCGGCGACGGGAAAACGCCCGGGCTCGATCTCCACGCGGATCGGACGGCCGGCGATCGCCGACAGGTGCTTGGCCGCCTCGGTCAGCACCGGGCGATACCAGCTCAGATCGTACGGCTGGCTGTCCGGACGATACGGATGCGGGATGCCGCCGCCAAAATTCACCGCTTCGACGGCGGGGAAATCGGGCAGCAGGCCCGCGTAGACGTCGGTCAGCCGGCGCATGTTCTGATCAAATTCGCGGATCTGCGCCCCGGTGCCGATGTGCGCGTGCAAGGCGACGATGGGCAGACGCGCGTCGGCGGCTTGCGCGCGCGCATCGGCCAGCGCTTCGTACCAGATGCCGTGCTTCGACGAGGGCCCGCCGGTGTCGCACGACTGGACGTGTCCATGACCGAACCCGGGGTTGAGGCGCATGGCGATCGGCCCGTGGTAACCGGCGCCCCGCAATTCGCCGATCATCCCCGGTGAGCCGACGTTCGGCAGCACGTTGTGCTCCAGCACGGCCGTCAGCGCGTTGTCGCGAAAGACGTCCGCCGTCCACATGATCACCGGCGGCGTCGATCCGGTGGCGAACCCGGCGCGGCGAGCGCGCAACACTTCGTTGCCGCTGACGGCGTCGATCCACAAACCGGCGGCGCGCACTTCGGCCAGCACCTTCCACGATGAATTGGCCTTCATCGCGTACCGCGCCTGCAGCGACGGTCCGTCGGTCAGCGCGCGCAGCTCGCCGAGGCGCGCGCGCAGGACGGCGGCGTCGTACAGATAAAACGGCGTGCCGACCTGATCGGCCAGGCGCGCAAGCGGGTACCGGGTTAGATCTGGCAAAGGCATTCCGGCGACTATACCAACGAACGTCCGCGCCACACCGCCCCCCAGGTGGTGATCACCCAGGTGACCGAGACGCTGCGCTACTCGTTTTACGCCAGCGCCGGCCGGTTCTCGTTGCCGGTGACCAACACCGTCCCGCCGGTGCTGCGCCAGCAGCCGCAGCGTGCGCGACGAGCGGGGCGGCGCCTCCTGGATCAACGGGCGTTTCCTGCTGGTCCCCGCGGCGCCTTGAGCCGCGCCCTCCGGTCGCCCGAAGGGTGTATGGTGAAGCGAAGGGGACAAAGACATGACGAGATCCTTTGCCAGGGTGCTCATCATCTTCGCCGTGCAGTGGTTCATCGTCGGCGTTGGCGGTGGTCAAATCGCGGCGGCCAAACCCGCCAAGCAAAAACAGAGCGAATCGAACGCCGCCGCGTCGGGCAACCCGGTGAACGCCTGCGGTTGCTACAGCAACGCGCAAGGCGCCTGCTTCTGCGCCAAGAAAGGCAAGTGCGGCTGTCCCGGCGAGTGCGAGCCGAAAGGCTGCGAAGAAAAGCGCGAGAAGGAACTCGAGCGCGAGATGGCCGCCGAAACCAAGAAGGCGGCCGAAGCGGATCGCAAACAGCGCAAAGCCTCAGCCGACGCCGAGCGCTCCAAGAACAAAGCCGACGACGACGCGGCCAGCAAGCCGCCCGCGAACAAACCCTAACGAGGTTTTTTCTAGCGGTGCCGGCGCCTGGCCAGCGGGCTGGTGGATTTCGCTGCCAGCTCGGCGCTGGCGACGACGGGCGGGATGCTGAAATTGCAGCGCAAGAAATGGCCGGGCAAGGTGGCGGACATGTGCCACTTCTGAATGGTGTGCACGATGCAGTCGCCGCGTCCTTCGTCCAGGGGCGAGGCGCCCGACAAGCCCACCGACCCGACCAGACCATTCGGCTCGATATAAAAGATCGCCGCCACCGGCTCGGTCGCCGGCGCTCCGCAGCCGGCCAGTTGGTGCCTCTGCCGCGATAGATCGTGTTCGACCTTCAGGCCGTCCAGGTTCAACACCGGCGCCTGCCCCGAGGCACGAAACTCGATCGGGTAGTCGAACGACGTGGCCTTGTGGCCCTCCGGCGGCTTGAAGGCGATGTCGCGGCCGACGTGGACCAGGCAACGCTCGACGCTGTAATTCCCCAGATCCGACTCGGCCACCAGCACGTCGTCCGGCTTTCCGTTCGGTCCGATCAGAAAGCGCAACAGCACCTGGCCGCCCGCATAGCGCTGGGCGCGACCGGCGTGTCTGTAACATCCTCGTAAATTCTCGAAGTGGGCGGCGATGGTGTCCTCGACGTCCGCGGTTTGCAGCACGCCAAGTTCGCTGTCGACCTTGATCTCCGTCCCCGGCGACGAATCACCCGGCCCCTCGCCCGGCTTCCACCCGGCGCGATGTCCGCCGCCCGCCAGCGCCTGGTCATCATCCTTCTTCTGCGCGTGCCCGCACCCGACGACCATCCCCGCCAACAAAAAAGCCGTGGCCTTCGTCATTACAACAACCTCTCGCTACAAGTGCCGGTCGGTCTCCAAATCTTCTATCGCGTCTCGTCGTCCCTATTTCCGGTCTGACAACACTGCTATTTTCAGTCAGGAGGCCGAGTTCTCTTCGCCGGCTCGCCTTGCGGAGACGGGGCGGGCCGGCGGGAAGTTCCAGCCCTCCCGCCCTTAATACGCTGGTTCGAACCGGTACTCGTATTGCATCGAGCCCCGATTCGGCAAGGCCGGGTAGTCGAACTCTTTCAGCTTTTCGACCAGGCAGCTGGCAACCTCCGGGTTGTTCAACGTGCCGCCCACCACCTTGACGTCGGCGGCGCGGCCGTTCGGGTCCAGCGTCAAGACAACAAACACCGAGCCCTTGAAGGCGCGGTCGTGCTTGTCGTTCAGCACGTCCTGGTAACACTTCAGCGTCGAGGTGTCCCGCTGTTGAAGCAGCAGCTGGATCTCCGCTTGTTTGTCGGGCGGAATGCCGCCGATCGGTGGCGCCGGTTCGTCGTTCTTCAGCACCGTGACCCGCGGTTCGCCGCTCTGGGTCTCCGCGCACCCCGCACCCGCGACCGAGCCCGTGATCAAGACCAGCAGGACGTAAAGCAGATTGCTAACCAGCGTGGCGCGTCGCATGGAACCTCCGTTGCGGAGTTGTCGAAGACCTGCCGGCGAAACTTAGCGTCGAATTCAGTCCTTCAGCAAGGCCGACGCGATGACCAGCCGCTGAATCTCGCTGGTGCCCTCATAGATCTCGGTGATCTTTGCGTCGCGAAAATGCCGCTCGACGGGAAAATCGGTCAGGTAACCGTACCCGCCGAAGATCTGCACCGCTTCCTTGGCGGCCCGATTGGCGGCTTCCGACGCGAACAGCTTGGCCATCGCCGCCTCGCTGGTGTACCGGGCGCCGCTGTCTTTCTTCACGGCCGCGCGCCAGACCAGCAAGCGGGCGGCGTCGATCTCGGTGCACATATCGGCCAGCTTGAACTGAATCGCCTGGTGCTCGGCGATCGGCTGCCCGAAGGTCTTGCGCTCGAGAGCGTATTTGGTCGCGTCTTCAAACGCGGCGCGCGCGATGCCCACCGCCTGGGCGGCGATGCCGATGCGTCCGCCGTCCAGCGTCGACATCGCGATTTTGAATCCCTCGCCCGGTTTGCCCAGCATTGAATCGGCGTCGACGGCGCAGTCGGTGAAAAAGATCTGTGACGACAGGGCACCGCGGATGCCCAGTTTGTCGTCGGTGGCGCCGATCTTCAACCCAGGCGTGTTCGTCGGCACCACGAACGCCGAGATGCCGTGGGCGCGCTTGCCCGGTTCCGTGGTGGCGAACAACAAGACCACGTCGGCCACCGGCCCGTTGGTGATGAAGTTCTTGGTGCCGTTGATGACGAAGCCGGCTCCGTCGCGCACGGCGGTGGTTCGCTGCGCCGACGCGTCCGAGCCGGCCTCCGGTTCGGACAAGGCGAAACAGCCCAGGGTCTTGCCGCTGGCCAGCCCGGGCAGCCAGCGCTGTTTTTGCGCGTCGGTGCCGTAGCGCAAGATCGGATCGCACACCAGCGAGTTCAGCACCGACATGATCACGCCCGTCGACGCGCAGGCGCGCGAGATCTCTTCCAGCGCCAGCGCGTAGCTGACGGTGTCCATGCCGGCGCCGCCCCAGGCTTCCGGAACCGCCACGCCCATCAGTCCCAGCTCGCCCATCTTGGTGACGAGCTCTTTCGGAAAGCGATGCTGCTTGTCGATGGCCGCCGCCGCCGGCAAGACCTCTTGGGTGGCGAAGGCGCGCGCGGTGTCGCGTATCAGCTTCTGCTCGTGGGTGAGATCCAGATCCATGGGCCGGCTATCTTACGTCAGGTCGGCGCGCTGCCAGCCGGCGGGTAGCTGTAAAAACCGCGCCCGGTCTTGCGCCCCAGCCACCCGGCGGCGACATACTGCCGCAGCAGCGGACACGGCCGGTACTTCGGATCGCCCAGATCGCGGTGCAGCACCTCCAGGATCGCCAGCGTGGTGTCGAGGCCGATCAGATCCATCAACGCGCACGGCCCCATCGGGTGGTTGAGGCCCAATGTGATAGCCACGTCGATGTCTTTCTCGACGGCGATCCCTTCGTAAAGGGCAAAACACGCCTCGTTCAGCATCGGCATCAGGATGCGGTTGACGATGAACCCGGGGATGTCGCGCGAACTGACCACGGTCTTGCCCAGACGTTCAGCCAGGGCGCGGGTGGTTTCGTAGGTGGTATCCGACGTCGGCAGGCCGCGGATGATCTCCACCAGCTTCATCAGCGGCGGCGGATTCATGAAGTGCATCCCGATCACCCGATCGGGTCGGGTCACCGCCGCGCCGATGCCGGTGATGCTGATCGACGACGTGTTCGTGGCCAGGATGACGCCGGCGCGGCAGCTTTGATCGAGGGCGGCGAAGATCTCGCGCTTGGTGTCGGGCCGCTCGGTGGCGGCTTCGACCACGAAGTCCACCGCCTCCAGATCGCCGCCGTAAAGATCGGCCGGCTGGATGCGCGACATGATCTGGTCGCGGTCCTCCGGGGTCAGCTTTTTTTTCTCGACCAGCTTGGCCAGTGTCGCGGCCACCGTGCTGCGGCCTTTGTCGGCGATGCCGCGCGTGCTGTCGATCAGCGTGACGCCCAGGCCATGCGCGGCCGCCACCTGGGCGATGCCGCGACCCATCTGTCCGGCGCCGACGACGCCCAGGTGTTCGATCACCACGTCCGCACCGTCACAGCCGCTCGACGCCGAGGGCGATCCCTTCGCCGCCGCCGATGCACAGCGAGGCCACGCCGCGCTTCTTGCCCGCCGCCGCCAGCGCGGCCAGCAACGTCACCAGCACGCGCGCCCCGCTGGCGCCGATGGGATGGCCCAGAGCCACGGCGCCGCCCCACACGTTCACCCGCGCCGGGTCCAGTCCCAGCATGCGGTTGTTGATCACCGAGACCACCGCGAACGCTTCATTGATCTCCCAAAGATCCACGTCCGCTGCCTTCCAGCCAATTTTCTTCAGCAGCTTGTCGATGGCGCCGGCGGGTGCAGTGGTGAACCATTCGGGCGCCTGAGCGTGGCCGGCCGAGCCGACGATGCGGGCGAGCGGCTTCCAGCCGTTGCTCTTGGCCAGCTCGGCGCTGGTCAGCACAAGCGCCGCGGCGCCGTCGTTGATCGACGAGGCGTTGCCGGCGGTGATGGTGCCGTCTTTTTGAAACGCCGGGCGCAGCGTGGGCAGCTTGTCGATGTCGCCGCGCTTGGGTTCCTCGTCCTCGCTGACGATCTTGGGCGGGCCTTTGCGGTGGGCGACTTCGACCGGTGCGATCTCGCCCCGAAAATTTCCTTCCGCTTGCGCGCGCAGGGCCCGGCGATAGGACTCGGCGGCGAAATCGTCCTGCTCCTTGCGCGAGACGCCTTTCTCCTTCGCGCACAGCTCGCCGCAGTCGCCCATGTGGACATTGCCGTAGGCGTCCCACAGCCCGTCGGCAATCAACGAATCGATCACCTGCGCGTGGCCCAGACGCAGACCCTCGCGGGCCTTGGGCAAAAGGTAAGGCGCATTCGACATCGACTCCATGCCGCCGGCCACCACCACCTCGTGCTCGCCGGTGGCAATGGCGTTCGCGCCCAGAACGACAGCCTTCAAGCCCGACCCGCAAACCTTGTTGACGGTGACCGCGCCGACCGACTGAGGAACGCCGGCGGCGATGGACGCCTGGCGCGCGGGCGCCTGGCCGATGCCGGCAGGCAAGACACAGCCCATATAAACCTCGCCCACGCTGGCGGCCGGGACGCCGCTGCGTTCCAGCGCCGCCTTGATGGCCACCGCGCCCAACCGCGGCGCCGAGACACTGGCCAGTTCGCCCTGGAACGACCCGATCGGGGTGCGCGCCCCGCCGACGATCACCACGTCTTTCATGGCGAAATCATAGCGCGTTCGGGGCGAGCCGTCGCCGGTGAGAATGTAGACTTTTATCCGACATATGGAACAATAGCCTTCATGTCGTTGTTGTTGCCAGGTGAGAGACGATCGATTTCGGTCTGGGAGGCGGCGCTGGCGGTTGGGTTGGTGCTGGGGTTATGCGCCTTCGGTTGCGCGACGCCGGGGCACGGGCGACACGCGCGCCCGACGGTGATCGAGGCCGCGCGCCGCGAGGCTCGCACGCTGGAACAACACGCCCCCAAGACCGGGGACAAGACCGGTGACAAGACCGGTGGCGACGAGAGCGCGGTCCTGGTCGCTCGCGCCCTGCGCGACACCGGTCTGCGCTTCGGCACCGACGGCAGCGCCCGCGCCCTGTGGGGATATTTGCGAACCAGCCACCAGGTGGTCGCTGCCAGCCGCGCGCGCCCCGGTGACGTCGTCTTCTTCGACACCGTCGGCAGCGCCGAGCGGCCGCCCGAATGCGCCGACCACGCCGGCATCGTCACCGACGTCGACGCCGACGGGCGCATCGCCTTTCTGGAGGTTCGCGACGGTCACGTGCGCACCAGCTACGCCCACCCCGGGATGCCGCTGGTGCGCCGGGACGCCAGCGACCACGTGCTGAACTCGTTCATGCGACCGAAGAAGATCGACGACCCGCCGGATCGCCGCTATTTCGCCGGTCAGATGCTGTGCGCGGTGGCGCGGGTCTCGCGTCTGTGAGGGTCGACCTTCGCAAACCTTGTTGCGCACAATTGCCAACTCGATTGCCACTTGTTGGCCGGCCGCCCGGGATTGTGCGGGCTGGCCCTGGAACGACCCTTGCGTTAGCCCCTGACTGCACGATTGCGGGGAGAACGGAAACTCACCTATACTCAGTCGGTTTTCCCGGCACTCCCCAATCTGGTTCGAAGGACGTTTCCCAGGAGGATCCCCATGACCGGTCTTTTGCCGCTGCGTTGGCGCCATGTGCGATGGGTTCTGGCCGCCGCGGCGTTGCCCGTAATCTGGGCCTGCAGTTCGCCCCCGCTGTCGCCGCCGAATCCCGCGCCGGAACGAACCATCAACCAGGTGTTTCAGGCGGCGGTGAATCGCGACATCGACATCTTGTTCATGGTCGACAACTCGTACTCCATGAAAGATCTGCAAACCAAACTGGCTGCGAACTTTCCGGTCTTCATGAACGTCCTCACCGGCTTGCCGGGCGGGTTGCCGAACGTGCATATCGGCGTGGTGTCGTCAGACCTGGGGGCCGGGCCAATGGCTCCGGTCAGTTCGTGCCGGGTCGGCGGTGACCAGGGCGCCTTCCAGACGGCCCCGCGCGTGCCTGGGTGTATGACCGGCTTGGCAGATACTGACCACTTCCTATCGTCGATTGCCGGCAAGCAGAACTTCACCGGCAACATCGCCGACGCATTCTCGTGCATTGCTCTTTTGGGAGATCAGGGCTGCGGCTTCGAGCACCAGCTGGCGTCGGTGCTCCGCGCCCTTGAGCCGGGACCGCTGCAGGCGCCTTCAAACGTTTCGGGCACCAACCCCTTCCTGCGCCCGAGCGCATATCTGTCGATCATTTTGATGACCAACGAAGACGACTGCTCGGCGCCACCGGATTCGAACTTGTTCGACACCTCGTCGATGACGGTCACCGATCCGTTGGGTCCGCTAGCGTCGTATCGCTGCAACGAGTTTGGTCACCTGTGCAACGGCATGAAGCCTCCGCGCACGGCCGTCGATCTTAGCGCCGACAATTGCACCTCGGCCGAGGACGGCCGACTGCTGAAGATTTCGGACATCATCAAACGGACAGCGGCGCTGAAGAACAACGACATGAGCAAGATCCTAGTGGCGGCCATCGCGGCTCCAACGACACCCTATAAGGTCGAGCTGGATAAAGCACTCACCGCCACCGGCGTTACAGAGGACGAGCCGACAATCTCTCACTCGTGCACGGAGCAGGACGGCACGTATGGCGATCCGGCCGTTCGTATCAAGATGTGGGTTGACGCCTTCAAGGGGCAGTTCGTTTCGATCTGTGCCGACACCTTCAAGCCGGCGCTGACCCAGATCGCCACCGCCATCGGGCAGGCCATCGGTCCCCAGTGCGTCGAAGGCCAGCTGGTAGACAGCGACCTGACCATGGCCGGCGTCCAGCCGGACTGTGTCGTCTCCGACGTGACCCCAGACGCCCAGGGCAAGGACGTCGAGACCCCGGTCGCAAGCTGCGCCAAGAACGGTGGGACCATGCCCTGCTGGGAGGCCGTCGCCGACGGCATGAATTGCCCGGGCAAGACGCTGGTCGACGTCAAGCGCGCCGGCGACAAGCCGTCCAACTTGAAGACCAACGTCGCGTGCGCCGTCTGCATCGCCGGGGTCAAGAACCCGGGCTGCCCATAATCAGCGCGCGGACCGCGGCCGGCGCATTCGGGGCGGGCTGATCTGGCGATCGACTGGCAACGTCTGAACCTGCGCCGGCGCTTTCAGTCCGGCGCGGGGGACAAGGCGCCGCTGTCGATCGTCGGCGACGCGCGCGGCGTCCTGTGCCTGCACGGCATCACCGGAACGCCGTACGAAGTGCGCCCGATCGCCGAAGCGCTGGCCCGCACTGGCTGCAGCGTCGAATCGCCGATGCTGGCCGGCCACGGCCAGACCTTGCGCGCGCTGGCCGCCACGCAATGGCCTGACTGGCTGCGCACCGCCGAGGACAGCATGAACGCGCTTGCTGTCCGCACCGGCGGGCAACCGATCGCGGTGGTTGGTTTTTCGATGGGCGGCCTTTTGGCGTTGCGCCTGGCCCGGCTATTTCCCGAGCGCATCGCCGCCCTGGTGGTCATCGCGGCGCCGCTGCGCCTGCGGTCTTTCCAGGTGCGCGGCGTGCGCGCGCTGTCGCGGTTGCCGGTGAACTTTCGCCGGCTGCCATTCGCGGCGGTGCCCAAGCTGAACGGCTCGGACGTTTCGGATCCGGTGGTACGATACGAAAACCCCGGCCTGCGGGCCTTCCCCATCTCGGCAGTGAGCAGCCTGCTGGATCTGATGGACACCGTGCGCGCCGACCTGCCGTACATCAAGACACCGACGCTGGTGGTGCACGGCCGCAACGACCACACCGTGCCGATGGACGATTCGCTGGAGTTGACCGGCAGCTTGGGCTCGGACGTGATCGAACGGTTGTGGCTGGATCGCTCGTTCCACATCGTCACCATGGACGTTGAACGCCCGCTGGTGGTCGAGACGGTGACGAAGTTTCTGCTTCGGCATGCCGGCTGGTCCGACGCGCGATAACCGGCCACGCCGCCACCGGGCCCGCAGTGGTAGGCTGCGCGCCGCACAGCCATGAGCGATCAAAAAGACCTGGTGCTGGCGATTGATCAAGGCACCACCGGCACCACCGTGCTGGTCGTCGATCAGCGGATGACTGTGCGCGGGCGCGGCTACCGCGAGTTCGCCCAGATCTACCCGCGTCCCGGCGAGGTCGAGCACGATCCGGAAGCCATCTGGGCGTCGGTGGGCGGGGCCATGGAAGATGCCCTGCGCGACGTCAACCCGACGCGCATCGCCGCCCTGGGCATCACCAACCAGCGCGAGACCACGATCCTGTGGGAACGCGACGGCGGCCGCCCGGTGGGCAACGCCATCGTCTGGCAAGATCGGCGCACCGCCGACGCCTGCGCGGCGCTGAAGGCCGCCGGTCACGAAGCGCTGGTGCGCGAACGGACCGGCTTGGTCCTGGATCCCTATTTCTCGGCCACCAAGATTCGCTGGCTGCTGGACAACGTCGCCGGCCTGCGCCGCCGCGCCGACGACGGCGCCCTGGCCTTCGGGACGGTCGACAGTTTTCTCATCTGGCGGCTGTCGGGCGGGCGTGTTCACGCCACCGACGTGACCAATGCGTCGCGCACGCTGCTGCTGGATCTGCACAGCCGGCGGTTCTCCGATGATCTGTGCCAGCTGTTCGGCGTGCCGCGCGTGCTGCTGCCCGAGGTGCGCAGCTCGGCGGGGCTCATCGCCGTCACGCGCGGCGTACCCGGGTTGCCCGACGGAATTCCCATCGCTGGCGTGGCCGGCGACCAGCAGGCGGCGCTTTACGGCCAGGACTGCACCATGGCCGGCGACGCCAAGTGCACGTACGGCACCGGCGCCTTCTTGCTGATGAACGTCGGGCCGACGCCGATCGTGTCGCGCAATGGCCTGCTGGGCACGGTGGCCTGGACCCTGGACGCGGGCGCCACCGAAAGCGGTCAACCGGAGACGGCCTACGCGCTGGAAGGCAGCGCCTTCGTGGCCGGCGCGCTGGTGCAGTGGCTGCGCGACGGCCTGGGCATCATCGCCAAGGCCGCCGACGTCGAGGCGGCCGCGCGCAGCGTCCCCGACGCGGGCGGCGTGACCATCGTGCCGGCGCTGGCCGGGCTGGGCGCGCCGCACTGGCGGCCAGAGGCGCGGGGCCTCATCACCGGCCTCACCCGTGGCACCACGAAGGCCCACCTTTGCCGGGCGGCGCTGGAGGCCATCGCCCTGCAGAACGTCGACCTGGTGCGGGCGATGGAGGCCGACGCTGGCCGCAGCGTCAACAACCTGCGCGTCGACGGTGGCGCCTCGGCCAACAATCTTCTGCTGCAGCTGCAGGCCGACCTGCTGGGCGTGCAGATTTTCCGCCCGGAGATGGTCGAGGCGACTGCCCTGGGTGCCGCCAAGCTGGCCGCTCGCGGAATCGGCCTGCCGCGTCCTGAATCGGCAGCCGAGACCACCCGCATGGACATATTCAATGCAAACATGCGTGCCCCCGATCGCGAATTGATGCTGACCCGCTGGCACGCCGCCGTCTCGCGCGCGTAGTGCCGCGCTAATTTTCTTGATTAGAGAAGGCGGTTCTTGCGACCCTTTGCGCGCATGCCTACGCCCCCGGCCACGCTGCGGCCACCGTTGACCGCTTGTGGCTTTTCTCACCCGGGCTGCGTGCGCGAGGAGAACGAAGACGCCTTCGGCAGCTTCGTCGAGGAGCGGCTGTTCATCGTCGCCGACGGCATGGGCGGGCACAACGCCGGCCAGGTGGCGGCGCTGATGACCGTCGACGCCATCGAGACCTTCTTTCGCAGCTATCACGTGGAGCCCCGGCAAACCTGGCCGCACCCGATCGACAAGACGCTGTCGCTGGGGGCGAACCTTTTGCGCGTGGGGGTCAAGGTCGCCAACGACAAGATCCGCGCCGCCGCCGCCGCCGATCGCACCCGCGCGCGCATGGGCTCGACGGTGGTGACGCTGGCGGTGGGCGACGCGCAGGTGACGGTGGCCCACGCCGGCGACAGCCGCGTTTATCGCATGCGGGGAGATGAGCTGAAGCGCCTCACCCGCGATCACTCGGTGCTGGAGGAGATGATGGCCGCCCGCCCGGATATGTCGGCCGACGAGATCGCCGCCTTTGCCCATCGCAACGTCGTCACGAAATCACTGGGAAGCAAGGACGAGGTCGAACCGACGCTGTACGTGAACACCTTGCAGCGCGGGGATCGTTACATGCTGTGCAGCGACGGCTTGTGGAGCGTGGTGCCCGACCCCACGATCGAATCCATCCTGAACGCCAACGAAGACATCGAAGCGGCTTGCCAGCTTTTGATCGACGCCGCCAACGAGGCGGGCGGGCCGGACAACATCTCGGCGGTCCTGGTGCGCGTCGGTTGAAGGGCGGGCGGGCGCGATGATCGGTTCCTTGTTGCGCGACAAGGACGTCGTCGTCTGCGTCGGCCCGGGCGGCGTCGGCAAGACCACCACCGCGGCGGCGCTGGCGGCGCTGGCGGCGCGGCAAGGGCGGCGCACGCTGGTGTGCACCATCGATCCGGCGCCACGCCTGGCGGACGCCCTGGGCGTCGGCCGTCTGTCGGTTGAGCCGCAGCCGGTGCTGCCCGACGCTTGCCGCACGCTGGGCATTCCGGCCGACGACTTGCTGTGGGCGGTGCGCCTGGACACCCAGCGCGCGTTCGCCGCCCTGGTCGAAGAACAAGTCAGCGATGCGGAGATGCGCCGGCGCATCTTCGCCAACGGAATCTACCGGCAAATCACCACTACGCTGTCCGGCTCGCAGGAGTACGCGGCCACACTGGCGCTGTACGATCTGGTCCGGCAAAAGAAATTCGATCTGATCGTGCTGGACACGCCGCCGACGGCGAACGCGCTGGAATTTCTCGAGGCGCCGCGCCGGATCGCCGACGCCGTGGCCAGCCCGGCGCTGCAATGGTTCGCCCGGCCGCTGGATCAAAGCGGGCGATTTTCGCTGCAGCGGCTGCGGTCCGGTGGGGCGATGGTGGTGCGGCGCCTGGCCAAGTTCGTGGGCAGCCAGTTTCTCGACGACGTCGGGGCTTTCCTGGTCGACTTCAACCAGGTGCTGGGCGGGTTCCAGGCGCGGGCGCAACAGATCGATCAGCTGCTGCGCGGCCCGCGGGTTTCGTTTCTGCTGGTGCTGGCGCCCGAGCGCCCGGCCGTCGAAGAGGCGCTGTATTTTCACGGCCGGCTGCGCGGGGCGGGAATCGCGCTGGGCGGATTCATCGCCAACCGGGTTCACCCGGCGCCCGGAATCACCGACGCGGCGACGCTGGCGGCGCGTTTGCGTGCGCAGCCGGGCCTGGCGACCTGGCCGCTTGACGATATCGCGCTGACCGCCGAACGTCTGGCGGGCGAGGCGCAGCGGGCGCACGCGTTGTGCGCTGCCGAGCAGGGAGAGCTTTTGCGTCTGTCCCGCGAGGCGCCCGGCATCGGCGTCACCGAGATCCCGCTGCTGGATCACGACATCGAGAACCTGGCCGAACTGCGGGTCATCGGCGACAGGTTGGGCGGCGGGGCGGTGAGCGCTGCGGAATAGGTCGCTTTCGGGCGCGGGCCGGCTGCGCTGTCGCGGGGGTGGGGTTTGGCCTGGCGGGGGACGGGGTTCTTACGCGGCCGCGGCGAGGTGAGCGGGAAAAGATTCGTGCGGGTCTCCGAGCGTGACCAGAACCTTCAACCGATCCCGCGGCCGCGCGGGAACCCCTCGATCCTCGCCTGGCAACCGGCCGCTGCGCGGCCGGAGCGGCTCCCAACGCCCCCGCCAGTCCAAACCCCACCCCCGCTGCGCTCCGCCTATTCCCACGATTGACCTGGGAAGAAAGATCCGGATCCGTTTCGATACTCACGACCGTGGCTCTTGTTGCCAGCCGGCGCAGCGTGGGCGGGTGGCGCGGAGTGGAGGGGACCCAGCGGGTTGGTTCGTCGGGCCGCGTTCCTCGGCGCCACAAATTTTTGGATCGCGTGGCTTAGGCTCTCGAACGCCAGCCCGACGAGCCAACCCGCTGGGAAGGCGTCCACGCAGTGACAGGACCCGCCCACGCGTAGCCGGCGCACGCCACAAGACTCCCACGACGCGAGACACCGCGGCGACCGCAGCCGGTTTGGTGTAAATACGGGGCACCTCCCTCATGAACCGGCCCGAAGTTTCATCGCCGCTGTCGCGGCTGGTGGCCCCCGAACGGCGCAGCGCTGCCGATGTGCTGCGCGAGATCGAGCATCACCTGCCGTCTTCGCGCGTGGTCGAAGTGTACGGCGCCGCCGGGTCGCTGGGCCCGGCGGTGGCGGCGCGCCTGGCCACTCGCGCGGGCGACAAGAACCGCCCGTTGGTCTACGTCGTCGCCGACGAGGACACGGCCGAAGCGCGCGTCGGCGACCTGGGATTTTTTCTGCCGTCGACGGCCAGCACCGATGATCCGCTGGTGCCGCCCGCGGTCTTGCAGCTACCGGCGCCCGACTCTTCGCCGTACGCCGAGATGCAGCCTGATCGGCGCAGCATCTTGCGCCGGATGGCCATGCTGTTTCGGCTGTCGCAAGGGTTCGCGCCGTCGGTGCTGGTGGCGTCGGCGTCGGCGCTGTTCCGGCGGGTGGTGCCGCGGGTGCCGTTCGACAAGCTGTGCGACGTGATCGAAGCGGGTTCGCCGTTGGATCGCGAGGCCACGCAGGCGATGTTGATCCGGGCCGGGTTCTCGCGGTCGGCGGTGGTCGAGGACGCGGGCACCTTCGCCGTGCGCGGTTCGGTGATCGACGTGTTTCCGCCGGTGTACCGCCACCCGGTGCGCATCGAATTGTTCGGCGACGACGTCGAGTCGATTCGCCTTTACGACGCGGCCTCGCAACGGACGCTGCGCCCGCTGGACGCGTTGTTCATTCACCCGGTGCGCGAGACCATTCGCACCGACGGTGCCGACCCGCGCGCCAAGCTGCTGGCGGCGGCCGACGCGGCGACCTATCCGTCGTCGAAGACGCGTCTGTTGCTGGAGCAGATCGACGAGGGCGAGTTGTTCTTCGGCATCGAGGCGCTGGCCCCGGCTTTTCACGCCGGGATGGTGCCGTTCTTTGATTACCTGCCGCCGGACGCGTTGTTCGTCGTCGAGGATCCCGAAGCCGTGCTCGACGAGGCGCGCCGCCACGCTTCAAAGCTGCGCGAGAGCGCCGCCACCCGCCGCCACGAGCACCGCCTGGCTTTAGACGCCAGCGAGTTCGTCATGCTGGAGGACGAAGCGCAGGCGGCGCTGGCGGCGCGCGCTTGCGTCGAGCTGCGCGCGGTGGAGATCGAAGACAGGCGCGCCGATGACAGCGACGGCGGCGCGGTGCCACGCGTGCGTTTGGTGTGCGAACCCAACACCACCCTGCGCGCCGAGCTGCAACGGGCGCGCGCCGACGCGCCGTCGGAAGAAGACATCGGCAAGCCGCTGCGCGATCGCCTGAAATCCTGGCTGGGCGAAGGCCAGCGGGTGCGGCTGGTGGCGCCCAACCGCACGCACGCCGATCGGTTGGCTGGTGTGCTGTCGGCGTGGGGCCTGGCGCCGCAGGTGGTGAAGACCGGCGGCGCGGACATTCTGGATCTGGTGGCCGGCGGGGCCGGTCCCGACGGAAAATTCGCCGGCTCCGTCGACGGAAGAATGTCTGGCGTTCCGCCGCTGGCCATCATGCACGGATCGTTGCAGCGCGGGTTTCGCCTGCCCGCCGATCGCCTGGTGTTGGTGGCGGAGGAGGAAATTTTCGGCGCGCGGTCGCACCGCGAGGCGCGCCCGGCCGCCGGCCCCGGTCTGGGCGAGCTGGGCGAGATCGCCGAGGGCGACGCCGTCGTTCACGACGAGCACGGCGTCGGCCGTTACCGCGGCCTGAAAAAATTACAGGTGCGCGGGGTCTTCCAGGACTTCATGCACCTGGAATACGACGGCGGCGCGGTCTATGTGCCGGTCTATCGCATCGGTCTCGTCCATCGCTACAGCGGCGGCGAAGCGGACGCCATTCGCCTGGACAAGCTGGGCGGCAAGACCTGGCTGGAGAAACGCCGGCGGGTTTCGGCCGAGGCGCGCAAGATCGCCGAGGAGCTGCTGCAGCTGTACGCCCAGCGGGCCGCGCTGTCGGGGCATGCGTTTCCCGCGCCCGACGCCGTCTTCCGCGAATTCGAAGAGACCTTCCCCTTCGAAGAGACGCCCGATCAGGCGCGGGCCATCGAGACGGTGCTGACCGACATGCAGAACGGCGTGCCGATGGATCGGCTGATCTGCGGCGATGTCGGCTATGGCAAGACCGAGGTGGCGCTGCGGGCGGCGCTGCTGGCGGTGCTGGGCGGCAAGCAGGTGGCGGTGCTGGCGCCGACGACGGTGCTGGCCGAGCAGCACTTCGTGACGTTCTCTGAACGTCTGGCGGAGTTTCCGGTCAAGGTGTCGGCGCTGTCGCGCTTTCGTTCCAAGCAGGAGCAGCAGCAGACCATCGCAGGGTTGGCTGACGGCAAGCTGGACGTGCTGGTGGGAACGCACCGGATCCTTTCCAAGGACGTGCGCTTCAAAGATCTGGGGCTGGTGGTGATCGACGAGGAGCAGCGCTTTGGCGTCACCCACAAAGAGCGGCTGAAAGAGCTGCGCACGCAGGTCGACGTGCTGACGCTGACGGCGACGCCCATCCCGCGCACCTTGCAGATGGCCATGGGCGGCCTGCGCGAGATCTCGATCATCGCCACGCCGCCGGCTGATCGCCTGGCCATCCGCACCTTCGTGTGTCGGTTCGATCCGGAGATCCTGGGCGACGCCATCCGCAAGGAGCTGGCGCGCGGCGGGCAGATCTTCTTCGTGCACAACCGCGTCGAGGACATCGCCGAATGGGCGAACAAGGTCCGCGAGATCGCACCCGACGGCACGCGCATCGCCATCGGCCACGGCCAGATGGCGGAGGGTGAGCTGGAAAAGGTGATGGTCGATTTCGTCGACGGGCGCTTCGACATCCTGGTGTGCACGACGATCATCGAAGCCGGCCTGGACATCCCGCGCGCCAATACCATGATCGTCCACCGCGCTGACCGCTTCGGGCTGGCCCAGCTTTATCAGCTGCGCGGCCGCATCGGCCGCTCGCGCGAGCGGGCGTTCTGTTATCTGGTGGTGCCCGAAGAAACGAAGATTACGCCTGAGGCGAAGCAGCGCCTGTCGGTTTTGCAGCGGTTCACGGAGCTCGGCGCCGGGTTCCAGGTGGCCACCCACGATCTGGAGATCCGCGGCGCCGGCGAATTGCTGGGCGAGCGGCAGCACGGCTCGGTGGCGGCGGTGGGCTTCGAGACCTACGCGAAGATTCTCGAAGAGGCGGTGGCCGAACTGAAGGGCGAGCCGATCAAGCAAGAGTTCGATCCGGAGATCACCGTCGACGTGCCGGCCTTCTTGCCCGACGATTACGTGCCCGACACCGGCCAGCGCCTGGATTTTTACCGTCGCCTGGCCCAGGCCAAGGACGAGGACGACGTCCGCGCCACCCTGATCGAGCTGCAAGATCGCTACGGTCAGTTGCCCGACGAGGCGCGCTTGCTGGGCGAGGTGATGGTGGACAAGACGCTGGTGCGCGCGCTGGGCGCCATTGGTTACGAACTGGGGCCGACGCGCGTGGTGGTGTCGCTGGGCAGCGACACGCGCCTGGAACCAGCGCGCGTGCTGAAGATGGTGCAGAAGAAAGGCAGCCGCTGGAAGCTGACGCCGGACATGCGCCTTTCGTACGCCTTCGACGAGCGCGAGAAGCTGGATCGAATGAGCACGGCGCGCGCGCGGTTGCTGGACGTGAAAGCTTGCTTGAGTGAACGCCCGTCCTGACTGAACGACCGCTGACCGAGGCTCCGCAGAGAATGGTCAGGCGGGTGCGTTCAGGGTCGCCACGGGTGGTGGCGGCAGCACGTAGTCGCGGAAGGCGTTCGGGTTGCCGTTTTTTCCGTCGATGGCGGCCAGCGCGATGTTGAACATCTCGCGCGCCGTGACGTAGTGCAGGCTCCAGTTGACGCCGTCGTTATAGCGGGTGGTCAGCTCGCGGTGCATGGCCCGGCCGTCCTCGCCCAGCAGCGACGCCGCTTGTTTTTCCGGCGCGCCGTGGGTGTGCACCTTGACGAAGACCCACTCCGGCCGGCCTTGCACGCCGATGCCTTGCTGGACCCAGGTCTTGATCCGCGCCGGCGTGCCGGGATCGCCGGCGCGCACGTCGGCGTTCTCGATACGCACGCGCGGCAGGCCGCCGCCGGCGCGCCACGCCGGAGCCAGCGGCCCCTCGATGATGAGAATCCGATCGTCGCGGCGCTCGGCCGGGCCCACCCGGGCCGGCGTGCCTTGTTCGTAGGCGCGGCGCTGGGAGAGATCGCCTTGCGGCCAGTAGATCTGGTTGACGATCCCTGGCTGGCATTCGTCGGGGGCAGACGGAAACGTAAAATCAGCGTAACAGCCGGTCTCGAATAGCAGCGGGATCTCTTCGGCCACGCCGCACCAGCGGCCGTCGCGACGGGCGTTGGCCAGGCACCAGTTGCCGTGGATGAAGCCGTATTTCAATTTGCCGGCCGGATCGCGCGTCAGGTGACCATGGGCGGCCAGCTCTTTCAGATAGCGGTCGATGTCGGCGCGCAGTTTTTCGGCGGTGTCGCCGTCGTGGTGCAGGTGCAGCTCGACCTCGCCGAAGCCGCGCCGGGCCAGCTCGGCCAGCGGGTCCAAGAAATCAGGCGTGTATTGCTCGCCAGGGAAGAAGAACGAATGCCGCGGCGGGCGGCCGTCGGCGTCGCGAAACTCCTGGGCCAGCGCCGGGTAGCCGGTCAGCCAGGCCTGCACGCGCGCCACGCCGGCGGGGTGGGGCGGGGCGGTCTCGGCCGGCAGCTTCCACAGCGGTTCATAGTGATCGCAGAAGGCGAACAGCAGGTGCCGCGGGCCGCTTGCCGGCGCGCCCCAGCGGTTGATCGTCGATTGCGCGTAGAAGCGAGCGAACCCGGGCAGCCAGGTGTGCAGGTTCTTCTTTTTCAGCGCCGAAAGAATGGGCGATATTACGTCAGGCCTTTTGCCGCCGCCGGGAAATTTACAGTCTGCGGCAATCGCTTGGCCGCGCCCGGCGATTCTCAGATTGCGGTGCGGTTCGAGGCGTGTAATCTCTGCGCCATGCGCAACGCCCCTTCCCGTCTAGGTTTGGTTTGCCTGCTGCTGGCCGGCGGTTTTTCCGCCTGCACCAAGAGCAACAGCAGTTCGTCCGGCTCGGGCAACGTGGATATGTCTCAGGCAGTCGCAAAGGTGGATGACACCGTCATTACCGTCGCCGAGCTGCAAGAGCGCATCAACAAGCAATCGCCCTTCATCCGTTCGCGCTACACCAGCAACGAAAAGAAGAAGGAATACTTGGACAACCTGATCCGCTTCGAGGTGATGGCCAAGGAGGCGAAGAAGCGCGGGTACGACCAGGATCCCGAGGTGGTGCGCGTGATGAAGCAGCAGATGATCTCGAAGTTCCTGCAGAAGGACTTCGAGTCAAAGCTGAAGGTCGAGGACGTGCCCGACGCCGACGTCGAGAAGTACTACAACGGCCATCCCGACGAGTTCAATCAGAAGGACCAGGTGCGGGTCAGCCAGATCCTGGTCAAGGACAAGCCCAAGGCCGACAAGGTCGAGGCCGAGCTGAAGGCGCTGCCGAAGACGCCAGCCGGCCTGGATCAGAAGCCGTTCCGCGATCTGGTGGCCAAGTACTCCGAAGACGCCGATTCAAAGGCGCGCGGCGGCGACTTGCTGTTTTTGGACAAGGACTCGCCGCAGTTTCCCAAGCCGGTGATCGAAGCGGCCTTCGCCTTGAAAGAGGTCGGCGACGTCTCGCCGCCGGTGAAGACCGACAAGGGCTATCACATCCTGAAGTTGATGCAGAAGCGGCCCGGGTTTAACCGTCCGATGGCCGAGGTCAAGCGGCAGATCCAGCAGCGGCTGTTCCGCGACATTCGCACCAAGGCGCTGGACGATTTTTATACGGACATGCGCAAGAAGGCGAACGTCGAGGTCGTCGACGCCAACCTGGGCAAGGTGGTGGTCGACACGACCGGCGCCGAGGGAACGCCGGGCGCGGGCGGCGGCATGCCGGGGATGCCCGGCAATCCGCACGGCGCGATGCCGGGAATGCCCGGTATGCCGCGGCCAATGATCACGCCGGCCACACCGGCGCCCGCCCCGAAGAAGCCATGACGGGTTTGCCCACGCGCTGGTTGGCCGGAGCGGTGGCGTCGACGCTGCTGCTGGTGGCGGCCGCCGCGCACGGGCGGGTGGTCGAAAAGATCGCCGCGGTGGTGGGCGACGACGTCATCCTGGCCAGCGAGGTCGAAGAAAAAGCCGCCCCGCTTTTGTCCGAGGCCACGCAGATCCCCGACCCGGCCAAGCGCAGCGCCCGGGCCAGCGCCCTTCGTCACGAGGTGCTGGAACGCCTGATCGACGACGAGCTCATCCTGCAACAAGCCACCGAGCTGAAGCTGACCATCACCAGCGAACAGATCGATTCGTCGATCGACGAGATCAAGCGGCAGAACAACATCGACGACGCCCAGCTGCGCGATGCCTTGAAGGGACAGGGCATGACCATGGCGACCTACCGCGCCGACATCAAGCGCCAGCTGCTGCGGTTCCGGGTCATCAACATCTCGGTCGGGTCGCGGGTGTCGATCTCCGACGACGACGTGAAGTCGTACTACGAACGGCACATGAAGACCGGTTCGAACACCCAGGTGCGGGCCAGCCACATCTTCGTGGCCATTCCCGACGGCGCCGACGCGGCGACGGTGGCCGAAAAACAAGCGCAGGCGCAGCGCGTGCTGGAGCGGGCGCAAAAAGGCGACGATTTTGCCAAGCTGGCGCGCGAGCTGTCGGACGATCCGGCGACGCGCAACGAAGGCGGCGACCTTGGTTATTTTGGCAAGGACATGCTGCCCAAGCCCATCGAGGAGATCGTCTTCGCCATGAACGTCGGCGAGATCCGCGGCCCCGTGCGCGCCGATCGCGGCTTTCACGTCATCAAGCTCGTCGACAAGCGCATCAAAGAAGCCAAGCCGCTGGAAGAAGTGAAAGACGACATCCGCATGCAGCTGCGGCAAAAAGAGATGGAACGCCAGACCAAGACCTACCTGACCGAACTGCGCAAGAAGACGCTGGTCGATATTCGCTACTAAGGACGCAGAGCCTCCGCTCCTGGCGAAAATAGCGCCGCGAAAGGCTCCGAAAAACCTCTCCCGGCGAGAGAGGTCGCCGGCCGGAGGCTGGCGGGTGAGGGGACGGGCCTAAACCCGGTTGCGCAGCATCAGTTCCCTGGGGTGCGGCGACAGGTAGATCTGATCCGCCAGGTAGGTGACGTTGAGCCGGCGCACGTGGTGTTGAAAGAGCGTGATGGGAACGATCAGCGGCACCAGACCCTGGCGATAGTCGTCGATCAGCGCCGACAGCTCGTGGCGGCTGGGCTCGTCCAGGGTCTTCTTGAAATAGCCGAGCATGTGTTGCAGG
Organism: Polyangia bacterium; assembly: GCA_036493295.1. GTDB lineage: Bacteria > Myxococcota_A > Polyangia > Fen-1088 > Fen-1088 > DATKEU01. The sequence continues at coordinate 21,754 of DASXQB010000495.1, forward strand.
ACGTTGGCGTGGCGGCCGGGGGTGGCCGGTTTTTTCAGGGCGGCCATGAAGTCGGATTCGTAGCGGGCGCGCAGCTCGGCGCGCGGGATGGTCTTGGCCTGCGCCACCAGGCGGCCCATGGTTCGATAGGCGGTTGGTGAATGGGCCAACAAGGTCAGTTTGTGTGCGGTGTGAAAGGCCACCAGCGCGCCGACGGTGAAGGGACGGGTGGCGAAGGTCTGCCAGCGGTGATGGGCGAAGATACGCTCGACGAAGTTTTCGCGCAGGGCGGGATCGCCCAGGCGGCCTTCCTCCTCGACGGGCAGGTTGGGAAAGGCGCCCATCAGCGTGGCGGCGAAGAGGCCGACGCCGTCGCGGATCGGTTGGCCGCTGGTGTCTGCCGGATAGCGCTTCACCCGTTCCATTCCGCAGCTCGGAGAATCTTTCTTCAGGACGAAACCGGATAATTTTTCACTGCCCAGCGCGCGAACGCGGCGCTCGGCCCACGCTTGCATCGTCGTGGTCAGATCGCGTTCGGTCTCCACGCCGAGCAATCGTGTTTCATCGCCGCGTCTCACCAACCGCACCGGCGGGCGCGGAACGCCCAGGCCGACTTCGACCTCGGGACAGACCGGCACCAGTTCGACGAAGGCGCCCAGCGCGTCGGTGACGAAGTCGTCGCGCTTGTGCTGGCCGTCGTAACGGACCTCTTGCCCGATCAGGCACGCCGACACGCCGACGCGAATGGCAGCGGGCGCGGGCGCTGCGCTGGTCACGCGACCTACGCCGGGAACAGCTGCTCGCCGCCGTCGACGCGCAACACCTGGCCTGAAATGTACGACGATGCGTCCGACGCCAGGAATGCCACCACCTTGGCGATCTCCTCGGGCCAGCCGTAACGGATCAACGTGCCGTCTTTCACCTTGCGGGCCTCGTCGACGGGACGGCTGGCCAAAAAGCGTGGCGTGATCACGCCGCCCGGGGCGACGACGTTGACGCACACGTTGTGCGGGCGGGCCTGCGCGGCCAGGCAGCGGGAGTACTCGTGCACGGCGGCCTTCGCCGTGCTGTAGATGGCTTCCCCTTCGCGCCCCGAAAGACCGGACACGCTGCCGATGTTCACGATCCAGCCGCGCTTGCGGGCCAGCATCTCGGGCGCTACCGCCCGACAGGGCAAGATGCAGGTCATCAAATTTCGTTCGAGCACCGTGCGCAAGTCGGCCACCGAGATGTTCACAGCGTCGTTCTTTTGTGGCTTGCCGGCGTTGGCGGCGGTGACGCCCTGGGCGCCGATGTCGCCGCCGGCGCAGTTCACCAGAATGTCGATGCGTCCGAAGCGGGCGCGAATCTCGGCGACGATCTCGTCGACGCGGGTCTCGCTGGTCAGATCGCCGGCCACCGCCAGCGCCTCCACGCCGTGCTGCTCGGCAATGGCCCGCGCCACCGCCTCCAGCGAATCGGCTTCGTTGAAGGCGCGGGTCGACGTCGGGCTGGTGCCGTGCACCGCCACGCTGGCGCCCAGCGAAGCCAGGTGATCGGCGATCACCCGGCCGATCCCGCGCGACGATCCGGTCACCCAGGCGATCTTGCCGGCCATCGGACGTTCGCCTGTGGGTTGCTTCGTCGCGCGCGTTTCCGACATGGGCTTGTCGATACCATTTTTGCCGGTCACTGTCCCGCGCCGCGGCGCCGCCGCCTCTTGATTCGCTGGGGACGTTGGCGTAGGAACGGTGGCCCATGCGCCCCAATGGAGGAATCCCCATGCGCCTTTCCGCCCGCTCGACCGCCGTGGTTGTCGCGCTTTCGTTGCTGACCGTCGCTGCCGCCGGCCGCGCCAACGCTGCCGAGACCGTCGTGAAGATCGGCGCTGCCCTCAGCATGACCGGGCCGGCCGCCGTCTACGGCGCCAGCCAGAAGGCCGGCGTGCAAGCGGCCGTCGACGAGATCAACAAGAGCGGCCGCCTCAAGGGCATCAAGCTGGAGGCGGTCTTCGAGGACGACGCCTCGACGAAGGAACAAGGCATCGCCGTGTTCCAGCGCTTCATCAATAAAGACAAGGTCGCCGCCATCATCGGCCCTACGCTGTCCAACACCGCCACCGCCGCCGATCCCCTGGCCCAGGCCGGCAAGGTGCCGGTGGTGGCCGTGTCGAACACCGCGCCCAAAGGGATCACCGACATCGGCGATTACATCTGGCGGGTGTCGTTGACCGAAGGTCAGGTCATCCCGGGAGCGCTGAAACGCCTGCAAAACAAGCTGCATTTCAAGAAGGCGGCCGTGCTGTACGGCAACGACGACGCCTTCACGCAGGCCGGTTTCGCCGTGATGAAAGGGGCCCTGGACGCAAGCGGCACCACCATCGTCGGCACGCAGACCTTCGCCAAGCCGGATCGCGACTACAACGCGCAGCTCACCGCGCTGAAGGCGTTGGCGCCGGACATCTTGCTGGTCTCGGCGCTGGCCGACAACGCCGCCGGCATCGTCACCCAGGCGCGGCAGCTCGGGTGGAACGTGCCGATCATGGGCGGCAACGGGTTCAACAGCCCGGCGCTGATCAAGAACGCCGGCCCCGCCGCCGAAGGCGTCTACGTCGGAACCGCCTGGAACAGGCTCAGCAGCGACGGCGCCAACCAGGCGTTCTTGAAACTGATGAAGGACCGCAGCGTCGATCCCGATCAGTTCTGCGCCCAGGCGTACACCGGCGTGCTGGTGATCGCCGAGGCCATCGTGCAATCCGGGAACAAAGCCAGCCGCGATCACATCCGCGCCGGCTTCGCCAAGGTCAAAGGCCTGGCCACGCCGCTTGGTCTGTTTTCGTTCCAGGCCAACCGCGACGGCGACCACGAGCCGGCCCTGCAGTCGGTGAAAGACGGCAAGTTCCAAATCGTCGTTCCGTAAGCGGCCCGCGCCGCGCACCGTCGCCAAGGTTGTCGTGGGCCAGCAGATCATCAACGGGCTGTTTCTCGGCAGCATCTACGCGCTGTTCGCGCTGGGGTACACGCTGGTCTTCGGTGTGCTGGACATCTTGAATCTGGCGCACGCGGCGGTGTTCATGCTGGCGGCGTTCGTGGCGCTGTCGCTGGTGGGGGGAGCGCACCTGCCGCTGTGGGCCGCGCTGCCGCTGGCGGTGCTGGCCGCCGGCGTGCTGGGCGTGTTGCTGGAACGGATCGCCTTCCGTCCGCTGCGCGGGCGCGCCGATTCGAACATCAGCGGGCTCATCAGCTCGCTGGCGGTGGCGACGATCTTTCAGGCGCTGGCGCTGCAGATCTGGGGGCCCAACGTGGCGCGCTTTCCCATCGGCACGGTGGCGGATCACCCGATCGCCTTTGCGGGCGGCGTGATCTCGCGCCTGCAGATCTTGATCATCGTGATCGCGCTGGCCCTGTTCGTGGCGCTGACGTTTCTGGTCCGGCGTAGTCGTCTGGGCCGGCAGATGCGCGCCGTCGCCGAGAGTCCGCGCGCCGCGCGCATCCTGGGCATCAACGTCGATCGGGTGATCGCCTGGTCGTTCTTCATCTCGTCGGCGCTGGGCGGAGCGGCCGGCGTGTTGTTCGGGCTGGCCTTCAATTCCATCCAGGCCGACATGGGCCGCAGCGTCGAGCTGAAAGGCCTGGCGGTGATCATCCTGGGCGGCATGGGTTCGATGGTGGGCGCCGTGGTGGCCGGTTTCGCCCTGGGCCTGTGCGAGGTGCTGGTGGTCGCGTACCTGGGCGGCTCGTGGCGCGACGCCATCTCGTTCGCGGCGCTGTTTTTGGTGCTGGTGCTGCGGCCGCGCGGTCTGCTGGGCGCGGCGTCGCTGCGCGAAGCGTAGGCGCGCGCCGTGTGGGCCGACCTCGCTGATCTCTACGCGACCTATCAATCGACGCTGGGGTACATCGGCATCAACGCGCTCCTGGCGCTGTCGGTGTACACGACGCTTTCGTGCGGGCAGCTGGCGCTGGGCAGCGCCGGGTT
>DASXQB010000496.1:0-10521 GCA_036493295.1 Polyangia bacterium
ACGCGGCCGGCTCAAAGGGACTGGCGACCGCCGTGGCCGCAGGCACGTCTGTCATCTCGGCGACAAGCGGCGCGATCAGCGGCAACACCACGCTCACCGTGACACCTGCGGTCCTGGCCTCGATCGCCGTCACACCGGCCACGCCTTCGATCGCCAAGGGCACCACGCAGCAGTTCGTCGCCACCGGGACTTACAACGACGCCACCACGCAGGACCTTTCCGCAACGGTCACCTGGGCGTCGGCGACAGTCGCGACGGCCACCATCTCCAACGCGGCCGGCTCAAAGGGACTGGCGACCGCCGTGGCCGCAGGCACGTCTGTCATCTCGGCGACCAGCGGCGCGATCAGCGGCAGCACCACGCTCACCGTTACGCCGGCGACGCTGGTCTCGATCGCCGTCACCCCAGCCACGCCTTCGATCGCCAAGGGCACCACGCGCCAGTTCGTCGCGACCGGGACCTACAACGACACCACCACGCAGGACCTTTCCGCAACGGTGACCTGGACGTCGGCGACAACCGCGACGGCCACCATCTCCAATGCCACCGGTTCCAAGGGTCTCGCCAGCGCCGTTGATACGGGGACGTCCCTCATCTCCGCCACCAGTGGGACGATCACCGGCAGCACGACGCTCACCGTGGTCGCCGTGAGCCTGGTCTCGATCGCCGTCACGCCCGCGACGCCCTCGATCGCCAAGGGCACCACGCAGCAATTCGTCGCGACCGGGACCTACAACAACGCCAGCACGCAGGATCTCTCGGCCACCGTGACCTGGGCGTCCGCAACGACCGCGACGGCCACCATCTCCAACGCCACCGGTTCCGAGGGCCTCGCCAGCGCCGTGGCCCCGGGAACCTCGGTCATCTCAGCGACCAGCGGGACAATCAGCGGCAACACGACGCTCACCGTGACCGCCGCGACCCTGGCCTCGATCGCTGTCACTCCGGCCACACCCCGGATTGCCAAGGGCACCAAACAGCAATTCGTCGCGACCGGCACCTATACCGACGCCACCACGCAGGACCTTTCGGCCACCGCGACCTGGGCGTCCGCGACGACCGCCACGGCCACCATCTCCAACGCCGCCGGCTCCAAGGGCCTTGCCAGCGGAGTGGCCGCGGGCACCTCGGTCATCTCCGCCACCAGCGGAACCGTCAGCGGCAACACGACGCTCACCGTGACCGCGGCGACGCTGGTCTCGATCGCGGTCACGCCGGCCAGTCCCACCATCGCCAAGGGGACCACCCAGCAGTTTGCCGCCACTGGATTTTTCAGCGACGCCACCACGCAGGATGTATCGGCGAGCGTCACCTGGGCGTCCGCGACGGCCGCCACGGCGACCATCTCCAACGCGGACGATTCTTCGGGCCTGGCCAGCAGTGTCGCGGTGGGGACTTCGGTTATCTCCGCGAGCATCGGCTCCGTGACCGGCTCCACCACTCTCACAGTCAGCCCCGCGGTTCTGGTCTCGCTTGCGGTGACACCCGCGACGCCCTCGATCGCCAAGGGCACCACCCGGCAGTTCACCGCGACCGGGACGTACAGCGATGCCACCACGCAGAACCTCACCACCACGGCAACGTGGTCGTCAGCGACGACGGCCACGGCAACCATCTCCAACGCCTCCGGCTCGCAGGGGCTGGCCAGCAGCGTGGCGGTGGGGACGACGGTCATCTCCGCAACCAGCGGGACGGTGAGTGGCAGCACGACGCTCACGGTGACTGCCGCTACGCTCGCCTCCATCGCCGTCACGCCGGCGACGCCTTCGATCGCCAAGGGGACCACCCAGCAATTCGTCGCCACAGGAACCTATAGCGACACCACGACGCAGGACCTGTCCGCCACGGTGACCTGGGGATCGGCGACGGCCGCCACGGCGACCATCTCCAATGCCGCTGGTTCGAAGGGCCTCGCGAGCGCCCTGCTACCCGGTTCGACGGTCATCTCCGCCACCTCGGGCGCCGTCACGGGTAGCACCACGCTCACCGTGACCGCAGCGACCCTGGTCTCCATCGCCGTCACCCCGGCCACGCCGTCGATCGCCAAGGCCACCAAGCGGCAGTTCATCGCCACCGGGACCTATAGCGACACCACGACGCAGGATCTGACGGGCTCCGCCACCTGGGCATCGGCGACGACCGCCACCGCCACCATCTCCAATGCCGGCGGCTCCGCAGGCCTGGCCAGCGGCGTCGCTCCCGGCACCTCGGTCATCTCCGCCACCAGCGGCACCATCAGCGGCAGTACCACGCTCACGGTGACCGCGGCGACCCTGGTCTCCATCGCCCTCACCCCCGCCAACCCGTCGATCGCCAAGGGGACGACCGAGCAGTTCGTCGCGACCGGCTTCTTCAGCGACGCCACCACGCAGGATATCTCCGACAGCGTGACGTGGGCATCGGCAACGACAGCCGCCGCCACTGTCTCGAGCGCCGCCGGCTCCGCGGGCCTCGCGAGCGGCGTCGCCCCGGGCACCTCGGTCATCTCTGCAACCAGCGGCACCATCAGCGGGATGACGACGCTCACCGTGACGCCTGCGACCCTGGTCTCGATCGCCGTCACCCCGGCCACCCCTTCGATCGCCAAAGGCACCAAACAGCAGTTTGTTGCGACGGGTACGTTCAGCGACGCCACGACACAGGATCTGACGGACAGCGCCACGTGGGCGTCGGCGACGACGGCCACCGCCACCATCTCCAACGCCGCCGGCTCCGAGGGCCTGGCCAGCAGCGTCGCCCTGGGCACAACGGTCATCTCCGCTACCAGCGGCGCCGTCCACGGCATGACGACGCTCACCGTGACCGCGGCCACGCTGGTATCCATCGCCGTCACGCCGGCCTCACCCTCGATCGCCAACGGCACGACCCTGCAGTTCGTTGCGACGGGGACCTTCAGCGACGCGACCACGCAGGTGCTCACGACGTCCGTGACGTGGGCGTCGGCGACGACGGCCACCGCCACCATCTCCAACGCCGCTGGCTCCAACGGCCTGGGCAGCAGCGTCGCGGCGGGAACGACGGTCATCTCCGCGACCAGCGGCACCGTCAGCGGTATGACGACACTCACGGTGACCCCGTGACGTCGTTTTGCGATTCACGGCAACGCCGATAATCCCGAATCTGTAAGCTGCGTCCGCCTTGGATCCCCGCTCCTGCGGGGATCCAAGCGGCGCCTTCGAGGTTATGCGGAGGCGACGGGCAAGGAGGAATGCCTGGCGGCGGTGATCGGCGGTAGCTCAACAGCGCGCGGGACCGGCGCGGGGACATCGGCGAAGGCGGCTTTCCAGTCGGCGAAGCGGGCGCCGGCGCGGGTGGCGACGGCGGCGGCGGCACCGGCGGCGAACCCGCCCTGGGCCAGGCGGTATTCGATCCACGCCCACTTGGGCGAGGTCAGGCGTACGTCGACGCGCCCGCGCAGATGACCACGCAGGCGGGCCAGCTTGGCGTCGATGACGGCGATCGGTTCGAACGGCGAGCCGTCGAGCGGCGTGTTTCGCTTGGCCACGAACGGCGCGATGGACAGCGCGACCTTGGGCGCCACCTTGGCCAGTTCCAGGGCGAAGCGCCCCAGCTCGTCGATGTCATCCATGGTCTCGCCGGGCAGACCCATCATCATGTAAAGCTTTAACAAGCGCAGCTTGTGTTCCTGGCACAGGGCTGCCGCGCGCAACAGGTGTTTCTCTTTCGTCTTGCGTTCGATGATGGTGCGCATGCGCTCGGACGAGCCGTCGGAGGCGGTGGTCAGCGTGCGATAGCCGCCGCGCTTGAGCAGGCCGACGATCTCGGAGGTCAAACGATCGGCGCGCAAGCTGGAGACGCCGACCTCGCGGCCCTGGTCGACGAGGCCGGCCAGGATCTGCGGAAGCTGCGGGTGATCGGTGACGGCGGCGCCGACCAGGCCAACGCGCTGGGCGTCGGCGGGGACCAGCCCCAGCACGCGCTGGGCTTCCACCAGGCGCATCCCGCCGTTGGTCGATCGGCGCATCACGCAATACGTGCAGCCGCGGTGGCAGCCGCGTTCGGCTTCGATGAGGAACATGTTCGTCAGTTCGGTGTTCGGGGTGCGGATCTGCGAATAGGCGGGCAGGCGATCGTTGGGCGCGGCGGCGATGGCGGGCAGGTTCTCGCCATGGATCGACGGCACATAGAACCCGGGCAGGCGGGCCATCTCGGCCAGCCAAGACGCGCGATCGGTGGCGTCGCGGACGGCGTCCATCAGCACGGTGACCAGCTCTTCCGCTTCGCCGAGGATCATGATGTCGGCGTAGGGACCGGCGGGCACCGGGTTCGAAAAGGTCAGCGGCCCGCCGACCACGATCAGCGGATAGCGTCCGGGATTCTGGGCGCGTTCACTGGCAAAGGCGGGGATGCCTGACAGATCCAGACAATCGACCAGGCCGGCCAGCTCCAGCTCGTACGCCAGCGAGAAGGCCACCACGCGAAAGTTCGAGACCGGTCGGCTGGATTCGTAGGTCAGCAACGGTTCGCGGGCGATGCGCGCGGCGGCCGCGTCGTCGGGCAGGAAGGCGCGTTCGGCGCAGACGCCGGGCAGGGCGTTCAGCTCGCGGTAGATGCTTTGATACCCGAGCGACGACATGCCGATGTGGTACGGGCTGGGGTAGCACAGCGCCACGCCCAGCTCGGCCTGCTTGAAGATCGTTCCGGTCTCGGCGTGCAGCCGCTCATCCCGGATGGCGCGAAACGATTTCATTCAACCAGCCGGTCAATATACGGCGAAATGCCGGCCGGCGCCTGTCCGGTCAGATTGACGCGCTTTCGCCCGAGGTTTCAGGGTGGGCGTGGGCGCTCATCATTTGCAGGCGGTACAGCTTGGCGTAGATGCCGCCCTTGGCCAGAAGCTCGGCGTGCGTGCCTTCCTCGGCGATGCGCCCGCGGTGCACGACGACGATGCGCGAGGCGCGCTGGATGGTCGAAAGGCGGTGGGCGATGACGATCGACGTGCGGCCTTGCATCAGCTCGGCGATGCCGCGCTCGATCAGGCGTTCGGTCTCGGGATCGACGCTCGCGGTGGCTTCGTCGAGGATCAGGATCTCCGGCTGCCGGCACAACGCCCGGGCAAAAGCGACCAGCTGCCGCTCGCCGGCGGAGAAGTTCGCGCCGCGTTCGACCACCATGGCTTGCAAGCCCTCCGGCCGCGAGGCGATCACCCGATCGGCGCCGACCCGCCGGGCGGCCTCGCTCATGCGTTCGGGCGTGACGGCCGGATCGCCGAGGCCGATGTTGTCGGCCAATGTTCCCGCGAACAGGAAGACATCCTGGCTGACCACCACCAATCGGCGCCGCAACGATGCTGCGTCGACGGTGCGGATGTCGGCGCCGTCGATGCGCACCACGCCGCCCTGGGTTTCATAGAGGCGTGGCAGCAATTTGATCAGGCTGGACTTGCCGGCCCCGGTGGCGCCCACCACAGCCACCGTTTCGCCGCGACCGATGGTCAGCGAGACGTCGTTCAGCACCGGACGGTCGGGGCGATAGCCGAAGGTGACGTGGCAGAGTTCAATCAGCGGCGCGTCGGCTGGCGCCGGCGCGGCGATCGCCGCGCGGGTGGGGGCATCGGGCTCGACGGTGTCCAGCAGGGCGAAGATGCGCTCGGCGGCGGCCATCGCCTGCTGCATGACCGTGTACTTCGTCGACAGATCGCGGATGGGCCCGAAGAACTTGCTCAGGTATTCGATGAACGCCACCACCACGCCCAAGGTCAGCGTGCCGCCGGCGATGCGCAGACCGCCGTTCCACAAGAGCCCGGCGATGGCCACCGAACCGACCGCCTCGACGATCGAGTACAGCGCGGCGTCGGCGCCGATGGCCCGGGTGTTGGCCTGACGGTAGGCCAGGTTGATCTCGTCGAAGGCGGCGGCGATGCGCGTTTCCTGGGCGAAGGCCTGCACGATCTTCATGCCGGACAGATGCTCTTGCAGGAAGCTGTTCAACCTGGCGAGCTTGGCCCGGATCTCGCGAAAGGCGTCACGCACCACGCGCCGGAACAGCGAGGCGATGCCGAACAAGATCGGCGCCGAGCCCATGGAAAACAAGGCCAGCCGCCAATCGATGGCGAACATCGCCACCAGGAACGCGGTCATGCGCACGAGATCACCCAGCAGGCTGACGATGCCCGAGGCGAACATGTCGATGACCGATTCGATGTCGCTGGTCATGCGAGTCATCAGCCGGCCCACCGGCGTGCGATCGAAGAACGACGCGGCCAGCGACAGGACGTGGCCGTGCAGGCGCAGGCGCAGGTCGTTCATCGCCCGCTGGCCCATCAACTGCGTCAGGTAAAGGTGGGCGAACATCGCGCCGTACTGACCGAGCAGCGCCCCCAGGTACAAAAGGCCGATGCGGTTCAGACCTTCTAGGCGGCCGACAGCGATGTGCTCGTCGATGGCTTTTTTGAGCAGGATCGGCAGCGTCACCTCGAACCCGGCGATAACCGGCAGAAAGATGACGGCGCCGATGAGCAGCGCGCGGTATGGCCAGATGTACTGAAAAATCCGGCGCAGCAGCGTGCGGTCGAGGGCCTTGCCCAGGATGTCGTCGCTGTGAGCCGGTCGCGGGCGGGCGCGCGCGGACGCGTTCAGCGCCGCGTTTTCGTTCGCTGGATTGTTGTCGCCGCCGCTCACAGCGCCGCCTCGGCCAGCGCTTCGGCGGCCAGTTGCTCGCGGTAAAGCTGGGCGTAAAGGCCGCCGCCGGACAGAAGCTCGCGGTGGGTGCCGCGCTCGGCGACGCGGCCAGCGTCCAGGACCAGGATCTGATCGGCGTCTTTCACCGCCGCCACCCGGTGCGAGATCAAGATCGACGTGCGGCCCTTCAAGATCGGCCGCAGCCGGGTGAGGATCTCTTTTTCTGTGCTGGCGTCCACCGACGACAGCGAATCGTCCAGGATCAAGATGCGCGGCTGCGCGGCCAGGGCCCGGGCCAGCGCCACCCGCTGCCGTTGCCCGCCGGAAAGGGTGATGCCGCGCTCGCCGACCATCGTGTCGTAACCGTCGGGCAGCACCGCCAGATCCGGACCCAGGCCGGCTGCGTCGGCGGCGGCGCGGACGGCCGGATCGCTGCCCGCGGCGTCCGGATGCGCGAAGCCGATGTTCTCGGCGACGGTGGCGGAGAACAGGAACGCCTCTTGCGGGGCGTAGCCCACCATGCCACGCAAGCGCGAAAGTGGAATGTCGCGGATGTCGTGCCCGCCGATGAACAGCGTGCCGGGCGCGACCTCTTGCAAGCGCGGAATGGTGTCGACCAGCGTGGTCTTACCCGAGCCGGTCGGTCCGACGATGGCCAGCGTTCCGCCCGCCGGCAAGGTGAACGACACGTTGTCCAGCACCGTGCGCTCGCCGCGCGTGACGCACAGGCCGCGCGCTTCGATCGACGGGCTCAGGGCTTCGCCGGCGTCTCCGTTGCCGGCGGCCATCGCTTCGCTGTCACGGATCTCGCAGGTCGTGCGCAAGAGCTCGCGCACCCGGTTCCAGCCGGCCATTCCGCGTTGCCAGATCGACAGCACGAACCCCAGCGCCACCGTGGGCCACGACAGATACGCCAGGTACGCGTTGAAGGCGGTCAGCCCGCCGATGGTGATGCGTCCGGCGATCACCTCGCGTCCGCCCGCCCACAGCACGATCAACGTGCCCAGCGCGGCGATGACCGCGAAGAATGGCGTCAAGATGCCGCGCGCCCGCACCAGGCGCAGCGATTTCTGCAGGTACATGTCGTTCAAGCGCGAGAAGATGGCGTGCCGCTCTGGCTCCAGCGCATAGCTTTTCACCACGGTGATGCCGGCCAGATCCTCCTGCAGCGCCGTCGACATGCGTCCCAGTTGATCCTGAATGTCGCGGCTGGCCCGATACATGGCCCGCGAAAACGCGCGCCCACCCAGCACCAGCGCCGGGTACGGAATCAACGCGATCAGCGTCAGCGACGGACTCAACCGGATGAGCAGGAACAAACCAGTGGAGTAGACGATCGCCGTGTTGACCAGGTTCAAAAGCCCCGGACCGAACAGCAGGCGCACGGTGCCGAGGTCGTTGGTCAGCCGCGACATCACGTCGCCGGTGGCGTGCTGGCGATAGAACGCGGCGTCCATCCGGAGCAGATGGGCGAAAAGATCACGGCGCAGCGTGTACTCGATGTTGCGGCCGGCGTTGAAGATGAGCATGCGTGAGTAGGTGCGGATGACCGCCTGAGTGACGGCCAGACCGGCGATCCAGAGCGCGTCGCGCGTGACCAATCCATAAACGCCCGTGACCGGCCCAGCGGTACCGGCGTGGCGAAGAGCATCGATGGCGTCCTTCAACAGCCAGGGGATCGCCAGCGCGAAACCGTTCGTCGCCAGCAGGCACAGACAGCCGGCGGCGATTCGCGCTGCCTCTGGCCGCATGCGTCCCCACAATGTATCGGGACCACTGCTTGCTTCGCGAACGTCCATCTCGAGCCGCGGAAGTCTAGTCGCAAGATCGCCCGCCGTCCGCAACACGATTTCCGACGGTGCTGGAGCGCCCAGCTTTACACGTTGAACCGGCGAAACCGGTGGGGCTATAGTCGGGAGTCGCCTAGAGCGATCAACTCATGACCACTGACGTTTCTACCGCGCTGGCCACGCTGCAACTGGATCCCGACAACTCGCAGGCCTTGAAGGCACTGGCGGCGGTTCACCCCGGCAACGGCAGCGGCATTGAACGCGACGATCTCTCGAAAGAGCTGTCGGACGCCCGTCGTTTTCACCGCGAGCGCAGCGACTTCGAGCTGTGCCTGCAGCTTATCGATCTGGAACTGGCGTGGACGACGGACCGCACCCGGCGGGCCGATCTGCTGCACGAGAAGGGCCGCATCCTCAGCGACGAGCTGCTGCGCGACCAGGACGGACAGGCCTGCGTGCGCGCCGCGCTGGAGGCCGACCCGCAGCACGGGCCTTCGCGCGAGGCGCTGTCGCAGATGGCGCTGGTGCAAAGCAACTGGAAGCCGATCGCCGGCCGCTATCTGCAGCAAGCCGAGCAGGCCAGCGACGCCACGCTGGCCTCCAGCTTGTACGGCTCGGTGGCCGACTTTCACCTGAAGTACGGGGCGTCGACCCAGGACGGTGAGGCGTTCCTGCGCAAGAGCCTCGAGCGCGACCCGCGCAACCGGCGCTCAGGCCTGCACCTGGAACGCCTGCTGCGCGACGCCGGACGCTGGGACGATCTGCTGCCTCTTTATATCAAGCGCGCCGAGGGCGCGACGGCGCGCGATGAACGCGCCCTGGCCGAGGTGGCGGCAGCCGAGTTGCTGGCGCGCATCAACCGCCCCGACGAGGCGCTGCTGCACTATCGCAAGGCGCTGGAGGCGAACCCGATCGAACATCGCGCCCTGCGGCCGGTGGTGGCGTCGCTGACCAAGAGCGCGAACTGGCCCGAGCTCATCAAGGTCCTGGAGAACGCCGCTCGCACCAAGCGCGGTGAGCAGGACGTCTCGCTGCTGGTCGAGCTTGGCATGCTGCTGTGGAAGCAGCTGAACGAAACCGCGCAGGCCGAATCGTACTTCCGCCGCGTGCGCAAGGTCGATCCGTCGAACCGCGAGATGGTCGAGTTCTACCGCGCCTATTACACCGAACGAAACGAGCTGCCGCAGCTTCTGTCGGTGCTGGCGCAGGCGCAGAAGAGCGAGACCGACGTCGATCGACGGGTGGCGATGGGCATCGAGATGGCCCGCGCCGCCGACCAGCGCCCGCAGAACGCCGAGAAATCCATCGAGCTGTGGAAGGGCCTGCTGCGCCTCAAGCCGCACCTGCCGGAGGCGGTGCAGTCGCTGCGCCGGCTGTACACGCGCACCGAAAAGTGGAACGCGCTGCTCGAGCTCTTGAAGGAAGATCTGGAATCGGTGCCGGCCGCCGGCGTCGACGAGAAGGTCAACCGATATCTGGAGATCGTCGCCATCTACCGCGACCACCTGAACCTGGACGTGATGGTGGTGAACACGTACCTGAACGTCCTGGCGCTCAAGCCGGATCACCCGGCGGCGCTGGCGGCGCTGGCGGTGCGGTACGAAGCGCAGGGGCGCTGGACGGATCTGATCCAGATCCTCACCCGGCAGGCGGACGCCCTGCACGATCCGGCCGAGAAGGTGGCGCTGCACCGGCGTGTCGCCTCGCTGTGGGCCGAGAAACTGGGCAAGCACCACAACGCGGTGGCCAGCCTGGAAAAAATCCTGGAGGCCACGCCCGCCGACGGCGAGACCCGCGCCCGCCTGAAAGAGCTTTACGCCCGCAGCCGATCCTGGCGGCAGCTGTTAGAGGTCCATCGCAAAGAGCTGCCGTTCATCACGCCGGCCGAACAAAAGCAGCGACTGACCGAGATGGCCCGCATCGCCGCCGATCGCCTGAGCGACGTGCGCGAGGCGATCAATCTTTGGAATCAGCTGTTGGCCATCGACAGCTACGATCCGGACGCGCTGGCTGGCCTGAGCGCGCTGTACGAACGCGAGCGGCGCTGGCCGGCCCTGATCGAAGTGCTGGAACGACAGAGCCACAACGCC
>DASXQB010000497.1:0-2843 GCA_036493295.1 Polyangia bacterium
CAAGGCCATGCGCACGAACTCGACGAAGTCCTGGTTGGCGCTGGCCGGTTTCAGACCGGTCAGCTCCAGCCACTGCTCGCTCAGCGAATCCCAGGTCGGCTGCGCGCAGCAGAACTGGCCGGCGAACAGAAACGTGTGCCCCTCCGGATCGGCCGGCAGCGTATAGAACAGATCCCAGAACCCAAAAAGCTGCCGCAGCACCACCTGCTTGGTGCGCCTGGCTTGATCGATGGCCTCCAGATAATGCTCGTCGCGCAGAGCCTCCTTGCCGAAGTAGATCTCGAAATGAAACGGCTTTGGGCGATCCTTCGGGTCGCCGAGATCCATCCATTCAAGGCCGCGCTTGCCGTCCCAGCGGATGAGCCAGAACGGCAGCTCGGAACGGATGCCGACCACGTTGTGAACGGCGTAGGCGGTGCGCAGCTCGGCCAGCCAATCGGGCTCGTCGCCGCCGCCACCAGAGGGTCCGGCGGGGCGAGGCGGGGCCGCCGGCGCTTCGGGATGGGCAGCCGGCGTCTTTGCCTTGGTCGACGTCCGTTGCCTGGCTGCCATGTTCATCAATTATTCTGGGGGTGATCGTTTTATCAAGCGCGCCGTCGTCTACAGGGCCCCCAGGAATGAAAGCGACACGAAACTGATAGAGAATGATCGCGATGACCCCCTCCCTTCGGTCACACTCCAGGCCGTGACCCGTCCCTCGAAAGCGGCCGCCAGCGCCCCCGCCGCGGCCCGAACCACTGAAAATACCGACTCTCTTTTGCTGCGGGAGATTCAGGAACAGCCCGTCACGCTGTCCCGGATGCTGGAAGAAGGCTGGACCCATATTCGCGGCGTATGTCGCTCGATCCGCGCCTTTTCGCCCGAATGGATCAACATCGCCGCCCGCGGCACCAGCGACAATGCCGCCCGGTACGCCCAGTATCTGTTCGGCGCCTTCAACGGCCTCAGCGTGGGATTGGCCGCGCCGTCGCTGTTCACCTTGTACGAAGCGGCACCGCGCCTGTCGCGGGCCCTGACCATTGGCATCAGCCAGTCGGGCCGCTCGCCCGACATCGTCACCGTCGTGACGGAGGCGCGCAAGCAAGGCGGCGCCACGCTGGCCATCACCAACGATCCAGAATCGCCGCTGGCCAAGGCCAGCCAGCACTGCATCCGTCTGACCGTGGGCGAAGAAAAATCGGTCGCCGCGACCAAGACGTACACCAATCAGCTGATGGCCCTGGCCATGCTCAGCGCCGCGCTGGGCGACGAGCGAGGGCGACGGCGCGATCTGGCGCGCGTGCCGGCGGCGGTGGCCGAGGCATTGAAACAGTGCGGTCCTTTCATTGCTGGGTCGCGTGGCTTTGCCGACGCCAACCGCTTCCTGGTGCTGGCGCGCGGGTTCAATTACGCCACCGCTTACGAGATCGCCCTGAAGATGAAGGAGATGAGTTACGTGGTGGCCGAGCCGTACTCGGTGGCCGATCTCCTGCACGGACCGGTGGCGATGCTGGAAGAAGGGTTTCCGGTGATGGTGGTGGCGCCGTCGGGGCGCGGTCTGGCCGACGTGCCCAAGCTTCTGGATCTGCTGGCCGAGCGCAAGACGCGGATCATTTGTTTGTCGGATCAACCGGACATCTTGAAGCGCGGCGAGGTGGCGATTTCGCTGCCCGCGGAGCTGCCCGAGTGGTTGTCACCGATCGTGGCGGTGGTCCCGGGGCAGGTCTGGGCGCGCTCGCTGGCCATTGCCAAAGGCCACGATCCGGATCAGCCGCGCGGCCTGAACAAAGTCACGCTCACGCGTTAGCGGTTACGCTCGCGCCGCAGCCGCCGTCATGACGGCGCGTAAAGATGGCAACGCACCTCGTGCCCGGCGGCGACGCTGCGGGGCGCGGGCAATTCGGCGAAGCAGCGATCCATCACGAAGGGACAGCGATCGGCGAACGGACAGCCGCTGAGAACCGACAGTCGCCGGCTTTGGCTTTGCGCGGGTGCGCCCGCCGGCGCCAGCGGCACCTGGGGTGACGGCACCGCCGCCACCAGAAGCTGCGTGTACGGATGCTTGGGTGCGTCCAGCAGTCCGTCGGCGGCGCCGGACTCGACGATCAATCCGGCGTACATCACCAGGATGCGGTCGGCGAAATAGCGGGCGGCGCCCAGATCGTGGGTGATGAATAAATATCCAATGCGGCGCTGGGTCTTGAGATCGCGCATCAGGTTCAAAAGATCGATGCGGATGGAAACGTCCAGCATGCTGGTCGGCTCGTCGGCCAAGATAAGCTGGGGATCGACGGCCAGCGCGCGCGCCACCGCCACCCGCTGGCGCTGGCCGCCCGACGCTTGATGCGGGCGCTTGCGGGCAAAGTCCTCGGCCGGCGTCAGACCCACCGTCTCCAGCAAGCGGCGGACGGCGGCGGCGACGTCAGCGCCGGGGCGGGCCTTGCCGTGGCGGAGCAGCGGGCGCGAGAGCTGATAGGCGAAGGTGTGAAACGGATTCAACGAGGCGAAGGGATCCTGAAAGATCATCTGCACCCGGGCGCGAAAGCCCAGCGATGGACGGCGCGGCTCGCGGCGCAGAACGTCCTGACCGTCGAAGATGATCGCGCCGGCGCTCGGTGTTTCCAGCCGGGCGATCAGACGCGCGGTGGTGCTCTTGCCGCTGCCGGATTCTCCGACCAGGGCCACGGCCTCGCCCGCGCCGACGTCGAAGGAGACGTCGCGCACCGCGGGAACCGCCACGTGGTGGCCGCGATGCTTGACCACGAACGTCTTGCCGAGACCGCGCACGGACAAGAGCGGCGCGGTCACGGCGATCCCGCCTGATCAAGGTGGCAGGCGCTGGCGTGGTCGGGGCCGCGGCCGAT
>DASXQB010000498.1:0-32780 GCA_036493295.1 Polyangia bacterium
CGCTCCTGAGGTGGCGTCAGTGGGATTGGTGGCATCGGCGGCATCGGTTGCCGGCATCGCAATATTCAGATCGGCAGACGCATCGACCGGCGTCCCACCGACGGTCAAATCAGCGGCAGGCGCGTCGCTGCTGCCGCCACTATCGACGAGCTTGGCCCCTTGAACCGCGCAGCCCGCCGCCAGCACCATTACCCAGGCGCCCCGAACGGATCGCGTGAAGACCCTCTCAACGCGGCTTGCTATCACCCGGATGGGTTGAGACTGCTCTTCACCCACAGCACCGGACGTTATCACGCTCGATTTCCTGACAATACCAGACCAGGTTGAATGCCAAGGGCTGGACCAAGTCAGGTCACGACCGAACGTTGGACCGGCCACCGTGCGCGGTTTCGTAATGGCACAAAAATCTGGCTTTGCCGTCCGACGACGACGAAGTAGCCTCGCCGCCAAACCATGACGAAATGCCGTGCGCTTGTTTGTTCGTTGGCCTTGTCTCTGATCGCTGCCTGCAGCAGCTCGCCGTCGACGCCGTCGGGCTCGGGAGGCAGCAGCGGCAGCGGTTCCGGCGGCGCGGGCAGCGGCGGTGCGGGGACGGGTGGCAACAGCGCGGGGACGGGCGGCAGCGGCAGTGGCGGCGCGCCGAGCGGCAGTGGCGGCGGCTCGGGAGGCACGGCCGTCGATGGCAGTTCGTCGGGGGACGCACCAACGGAGACCGCGGCCGACACGGGCGCTGGCGATGCCGGCAGCCCAGCGGCAGCGCTAAACGGGTTCATCTTCGAACAGCCGTGCGTCACCGCCGACATGTCTGGCAGTTGCACGGTTCCCGATGGCCCGCGCATGAAGATGATGGCGCTGCAGTTTGGCGGCGATCCCACCGTCACTTACAAGGTCACGCTGCACTTTTGCGGGCCCGTGGAGGCGCGGCCTTACACGGGCTGCACGATGATGCAGGCGGCGGCCCCGTTGCTGTGTGTGGATGGAACAGCGTCAATCGCCGGTTTTGACATCACCTATCCGACCTACGAGATTCGCGTGTCCAGCCCGGCGCATTCGTATTTCCTGAACAACCGAAACCTCAAAGACGATCTGATGAAGATCGACTATTCGGCCACTCTGGATATCAAGGGCGGCAGCACCGTCACCTATCGCACCGATGGCGGATCCAATACCGAGATCTTCACCAGTACGATCATGAACCACAATTACACCTGCCCAGGCGTGCCCGGCGTGACCCAGCCCTTTGCCGGTCAATTCATCTACACCACGGTAGAGTCGGTCAATCCCAGCTAGATGGATGGGATTTTTATCGAGAGCGCCTTGTCTAGAGGCGCTTCCGATGTGACCGCTTGGACTTGGCCCTCTTGCCCTTGGCACCTTCCTTGGTGTTCGGCGGGACGGCAGTCGTTGCCGCGGCGCTGGCCTGGGCGGCAGCCTCCAGAGCGCTGATCCGTTTCTGAGCTTCGGCCAGCTTTCCTTCCGACAATTCGAGCTGCATTTTGAGGTTGTCGCGCTGGGAGGAAACCTCTTTCAACTCTTGCGTGGCCTTGTCCAGTTCGGGTTTTGATTTATCGCACGAGACGATTGCCGCCGCGATGAGCAAGAACGCAGCGATTCGCAGACCAGTCGGCTGTTTCATCGCCACAGAATGTATCGAAGCGCCCCCACGTGGCAAATGACGGGCTGCGAAGCGGTCCGTCAGGAGCGTGCGAACAATCGCGGCGGAGGTTTAGCGCCAGCGGCCCGCAATCAACCGATGATGCCCGGCAAGGGGCCGGTGTACTGAGGCGCCCCCGACTGGGCAGATGAGTGACCGTTGCTCTGGCTGCCGAGGCTGGTCATGTTGACGCCAAAGATGGACGCCAGGGCCAACCAGACGTCGTTCAACGGGCGGTTTCCCATTCCCCCGGATTGCGCCGCCAGCGGACCCCCGGTCACTTTGACGACCGTGCCGCCGTTGATGCCGGTGTTCTTGCCGCCGAATATGACGACGGGCAAGTTCCGTTGATCGTGGTCATAGGCTCGCGCCACTTCGGTGACGTACACGATGACTGTGTTGTCGATCAGCATGTTGCCGTCGACGTCAGGCGTACTGGCAAACTCTTGCAACACCTGCGACGTCGCCGTGGAATAAAACTGATTCACCTGGCTGAGCCATCCTTGCGTGTTCGCATCGGTCGAATGGCTGGGCGGATGGTGCGGGATCGCAGCCACACCACCGGGCAGCGACGCGCCCTGAAACGTGCCTGGGAAAACCACCCAGTCGGTGCCGGACGCCCAAAGGAAGGTCGCGACGCGAACGAGGTCACACTGAAACGCGGCCTTGATCATGCGGAGCTGCGTTTGCCCGAGGTCGACGAAGGGATGGCTGGTCGGATCGTTCGGAAGGTAATAGTCGACGCCGCCCACCTTGCTGTAGTCGCCGCCATTCGTGCAATCCTTGTCGACTGTCGTTCTGCCAGTGGTCGTGTTGGCGAACGTGGGCGGCATGGCCGGCTTGACGCAACCGGCGCCTGAACCCATCCCATACGTCTGCTTGATGCTGGCCTCGAGCTGACTGATCGCGTTCGCGTGAGCGCTGATGCGATCCTTCTCGCTGGCCGGGACCAAGGACTGCATGCGCTTGAGGTCCTTGTTCAGATAGCTGACGATGCTCTCCTCTTGCGCGAGCATCTGCGCACCGCTCATGCCCATCGGCAGGGCGCCGCCGAAAATCCGGTTGTACGTGTCCAGCGGCTGCACGGTCGGAAAAAGTGGGCTCCGTGCTTGGTCCGGCTGGCTCACCCCCTGCTTCGGGGCCAGGTACGACAGCACGCGAGGAGCGACGTCGTCCCGATCCGAACGAATGTCGCCGGCCAGCTGCAGGGATCCGAACGGCGTCGGGCTCGCAAACTTGGAGCCGCCCAGGACGGGCGACTTATCCAGCAGAATTTGATCGATCGATGGTCCGCCGGCGCAGTGGTCGCCCGGGCCGACGATTCCGAGGGTCGGAACGCCGGTCATCACGGCCACTGTCCCACCCTCGTGCGTGTTGGAGCCGCCGTTCGAATCGTTGCCGCCGCCCGCGGTGACGATGTTCACCCCGTCGACCATGCACATGTACTTCTGAAGCGGCGCAAAGGGCGCGCTCTCGAACGGCAGCGTGAAGTTCTTGGTCGCGGTCGGTACCCATTTGGTCTGGTCAGGATTCGCGCCCAGCGGACGTGAAATCACCAGAAGCCGCAGGGGCGCGGCGTTGCCGGCCGCGCGCGCCTCGATGGATCGGAGCAGCGGGACGATGAGCGGGGCCGAGGCGCCGAGCCCGCAGAGAAACGACCGGCGAGCGAACTTGTAAGAGATCACTGGGTGCCTCCGGCGCGTGCCCGCACGAAGTTGGCCTTGAGCAAGTTCGTGAGCAGGCTCTGTATCGAGCCGTCCGTCGCCGCCCTGACGGGATTGACTTCGCAGGTGTTGTACGTCGTGATTTGCGACCCGATGACATAGCTCGCGAGTTGCTGGACCGAGCAACCATCGAAGTGGCCGCTCGCGACGAGGGCCTTCGCGAAGGCCTGAGCGCCCGTGACGGTCTTCGATGCCAGCGGTGCCGTAGCCGGAAACGTGGCCGTCGGGTCGACGGGGTTCCCGGCCGCGTCGCTGGTTTGAAAATTCCCAATCGGACCGAAGTTGTCGAGGACCGATGCGTAAGGATCGATCTGGCTGTGGCAGGTCTGGCAGGGATCGAACTTCATGCGCGCCTGCGACTTCTGCTGCTCCGTCGTGCAGTCGGAGAGCGTCATCGTGCCGTCAGGCGATTTGCAAGCAATCACGTTCTTCGCCGACGGCGTCGTCAGATCGATCGGCGGCGGGATCGGATCCGCGCACACGATGTTGTCGTGGATGGCCTTGCCACGTTTCACGATCGACATGGCTGCTGGATCTGACTGCGCCCAGAGCCAACTCGGCTGGGTCAGCAGGCCCGCGCGCCCCTGGGACGCCGGCCAGGTCGCCGCGACGAACGTCGCGTCGCTGGTAGGCGCCGTACCGTTCGCAAAGGTCAGTCCCGGAAACAGCGTGGCCAGACGCTGGTTGACGTAAACGGTCTGTGAGGTGAGGAGGTCGTCGATCTTGCCGGAGCCCTTCCAGAGAACGTCGCTGACGAAACTCTGGGTGGAGGTCGCGAGGTCGGTCTCGATGGCCATCTGGTCCTGCTCCGACATCGGTAACGATGCAAGCAGCGCCGGATCGTGCACTTTCGAGTACAGCTGGTTGATGTTGAACCAGCCGAGGACGATGTTCGTGATGTTGGCCTGGGCCGTCGGCAGCGCGAGCAAACGCTTGATCTGCGCCTCGGCACCCGTCGTCGTACCCAAGCTGCCGTTGGCGGCTGCGGCCGTGAGGTCCGGATCGGGCAGCGTACCGAGAAGCGTGAAGCTGAGCAGGCTGGCGACTTCGTATGGCGTGAGCGTCGTATCGGGATAGCTCCCGCTGGCATTCGCTGTCGCGGGAGGTCCGAGCTCGGTCCGGTAAACGAACGAAGGTGCCACCAGCACCGCTCGAATCACGAGCTCGATGCCGGCCTTGTATCCCTGCGCGCCTTGGGCGCCTTGGGCGTAAAGGTCCACGAGGTCGGAAACCTCGGTGCTGTCGACCGGACGCCGGTACGCCTTGGCAGCGAAGCTCTGGATGAAGCTCGTCGCGCACGCAGCCTGAGCCGACGCCGTCGTGCCGGCGCAAGGAGCGAGGGTCGTACCGACCTGCGCATCGACCGATGGCGAGCCGACCACCGTCTGCGCGACCTGGTACATGTTGTACATCATGGCGTTGTCGACGCCCTTCGAGACGTCGCTGAAGAACGCGAACGTTGCTTCACCACCGCGGGCGGTCAGCACGGGGGCCGTGGGCAGGCTCAGCAGGTCCTTGACCGCCGCGCCCCACTGCTCCGCCGAAAGCCGCCACAGGCGCCGAGCAGGTGGAGGCAACACCGTGCAACCGTCCGGTCCCTTCGCCGGGCCGGAGCCTCCGCCTCCAGACCCAGGATCGTCGGCCCGCCCGCCGCCCGACATGGACGAGCCGTCCCCGATGACGCCTTGGCAGGCGGCGAGCCCAACGCAGGCGGCCAGTAGTAGCCCGGTCCTGGGGAAGATGGTGCACATCCGTACCTCGGCTGGCGCTGCCCAGGGGGGACCTGGGAGCACGCCTTATATATGTGGGCAGGCCGGTAAAAGCTTTTATGGCTGACCAGGCTCGCCGAAATAGTCCGGCCCTCGGCGTTCGCGCCCGCAAGCGATAAGCAACCTAAGTAGTTGAAATTTTGCGGTCGGGGAGAATCGAACGCCCACGGTGTTGCCACCACCAGAACCTGAATCCCACCGCGCTGAGGCGCGATCAATGAGCGGGAGTGGCCACGACTCCGGTGACAGTCGGCTGAACGTGTCGTGCAGCAACGACGATGGCGGCAGCGCCAGCGATCGCTGCGGCGCCCGCTCCTGTCGTGCTGGCGCTCGGCCGGCCCGCCGGCTGACAGACACATCCCGCGGCATTCATCATGATGACCATGGCGCTCAGGTCCATGCCCAGGCTCGCGCAATTGGCGCGACACTCGTCGGCGCGCTCGCGCGGAACAGACCGACTGGTGGCGGGGGCGGTGGCGCACCCGGCAAGAAACCAGAAAGCCACGACGAATCGCTTCATGCTTGGCACTATCACCAATCGGCGCGCAGGCATCAAGGACGTGGCTGTTGGCCCTGCGCGCCCGCGTTGCCGATTCTGCGGGCGGGGGTTCAACCGACGCGAGGTTGGCGACAGTGTTCAGACCGTCGCTGATCTCGCATCATCGTTTGTGCAGTCGGGGAGAATCGAACTCCCAAAGCGTCGCCACCACCCGCTCAGCGGGGGCGACCAGCGCGCCGCCGCCGTCGAACCGACGCGCCGAACAACGCCAGCGCGCACCCCAGCCAACCCACCGGCCCCGACGAAGCGTCGAGATCGCAGCGACAACCGATCTTCTCGTTGCTGTCGATTCCGGATGCGCCACCGTCGGGCTGACCGGCAGCCGCGTCCGAACCGTTGGCGCCTGATGCGCCGTCGCTGCCCGCCGACGCCGACGTTCCCCCGCTGCCTGACGAGCCCCCGCCTCCCGACGACCCACCACTGCCCGTGCTGACGCCGCCGTCCCCGGCCGGCGTGTCCACACAGTTGCCGGCCGTGCATATCTGACCTTTCGGGCACACCGCGAGGGCGCAAGCGTCGGTGCAAGCACCGGCGACGCAGACCGTTCCCGCGCCGCAGATCTTGGCCGCGCACCCACCGTCCACGCAGCGCCCGCTGGGCGCGCACGCCTGGCCGGCCTGACAGCCGCGGCAGCTACACATCGGAACGCAGACGCCGCCATCGCAGACCCGATCGCTGTCGCAGGTGACGCTTGCGCAGGGATCGACGCAACGGCCGAGACGACAGACCTGTTCTTTCGGACAGCTCACGCCGTCGCAGGAACCAACGCACGTTCCGTTCTTGCAGACCGTGCCGGCCGCGCAGACCTTGCCGATGCACGCGGTCTCCACGCACAGCCCGCTCACGCAGGTCTTGTTGAGAGCGCAGGGAAACTCGACGTCACCGCAAGGCGGGACGCACGCGCCGCGATCGCAGACCAGGTGCTGCGGGCAGGCGGCGTTGTCGTCGACCATTCCGTTGCAGTCGTTGTCGAGCCCGTCGCAGACTTCCGGGCTGGGGTTGATCGACGGGCGGCACCTCAGCGTGGTGCCGGTGACGCACTCGCTGAGTCCGGCCGCGCAGACGCCCGGCATCGCGGTGTCGCACGGCGTGCCGCCGCCGTCGCAGGTGAGGCCGCTCAAAAAATAGACAAAGTCGTTGAAGTCGCCGTCGTTGCGGTACGGCTGGCCGGGGAAGCCGCCAAAGTCGGTGGGGCTCATCGCCAGATCTTCAAAACCGATGTAATAAGCGTTGGGCGTGGCGGTCGATTGCCAGATCAGCGCCGCCGCCCACGATTTGATGGGCGTGCAGTTGGTGCACGAGACGTTCAATTCCTGTTCCGAGAAATGCGTCTGCTTACAGTCCGCGTTGGGATCGCCTCGAAGGGCGAAGCCGATCAGACCGCCTTTGTAGTGGGGATCGGCGCGAATGTCGGCGGTCGTGAACGTCGGGCCCGGCTCGCCGACGCCTGGGTGCCAGGGCGCCGTGATTGCCGTGCCCGGGATCAGCGTATAGATCTCCGTGTCGGCTGGCGGCTCGGTGCGCGCGGGATCGACGTGTACCAGCCAAAGTCGATGTGGCACGCCCCGCCGTGAACGACCAGCTCGCCGGTGAACGCGCACGTCGGCGAAAAAACCGCCGGCGTGGTCATGGCGTCGTTTTGCCAGTCGACGTTCTCGCCGCGCACCTGGAACACTGCGGGCAGCGCCACCACCGACGGTGGATTGAAGTTGGCGGCCAGGTTGACTTCGACCGCGGGCACCGGCCGCGGCACCTGCAAACCGTTCGGCTCGATCACGGCGGCCAGGGCAGGCAAAGACAAAGACGCCGCAAACAGGCCGACGGAAATGACCGCGCCAATTTCCACTGCCTTGGGTGAACTCATGAGCAGCACTGTCTCTTTTGATTCAAGACGGCTCGATGCCGGAGACCAAGAAGCCCCTGATGTACGCGGTGATCTTGGTGGAAACGTTGCCGGCGCCCTTTGCGCTGCTGTCGAATGAATAGTCGTCCGCTTGATTGATCGCGGAAAAGTCTTTGTTGTGCAGGCGCAGCTGGATGATTCCGGTCGAACCGGCGACGTCCAGCGCGCCCTGGGCGAAACCGAGCTGGAGATACGCGTTGGCCTTGGTTCGCGCGGGCGTCACCGGCTGAACGCCGGTCACCAGGCGCATGCAGCCCTCCATGGCGTTGTCGCAGTCCACCTCTTGATCTTTGCCGGAATCGACGGTGTACCAGTAGCGCACCGTCAGATCGGCCAGCAAGAAGGCGATTGTCCCGGTGTTGGTGAGGTTGAGGACGAAGCTGGTCTGGTCGGGGGCGTCGCTCAAACACGTGTAGTGAACGCTGACGTTGCAGCTAGCGCAGGGCCGACCGGCAGTCCCGCCGGCGCCGCTATCGGCGATGGCGACGTCGGCCGGCGCCGCGCCACCGTCAACCAACGCGCCGCCCATCCCCGTGGCGCCGCCGGTGCTGACCAGCCCAGCGTCCGCGCTGGTTCCGCCGGTCCCGAAGATCATGCCGCCGCCTCCCAGCGCTCCGCTACCGCCGCTGCCTGCCCCTCCATCACCGGCGCTTCCGCCAGTACCACCGCTGCCGGCCATTTTCGGCCCAGGCCCGTACGTCTCGGGCGCCTGACAGGCGGCAGCGACCGCCGCCAGCGTTGCCATCGCGGCCCAAGCACCCAGTTGTCGCATCCAGCTCTCCCATTTCGATGAGTGGCCGGACCAACAACTTTCCGTGCCCAAAAGTTACAGGTTCTTGACAGCCCGCTCCGGCGGGCGCGCTAGGGATCGCCAAGCGATCAGCGTCCACGGGCTGCGGCGCAGGTTCAACAACCTGAGCCGCCAGGTCGCCGGAGCCATCGCCACGCGCGCCATCACCGGGCACGTGACGGAGGAGAGGACCGAGCACAAAAGCCACGTCCACAGCGCCGAGAAGTTGCGCGTGGCCGACCAGGGTGTGGCGCTGGCAGGTCTCCGCGTTCCCGCCAACGACATTGTCGTGCTAACCGCGCCCGCCAGTGGGCGATCAGGTTGGGGGACCCAACCGACGCGAGATTAGCGACGGTGTTCAGACCGTCGCTAATCTCGCGTCATCGTTTGTGCGGTCGGGGAGAATCGAACTCCCACAGCGTTGCCACCACCAGAACCTGAATCTGGCGCGTCTACCAGTTCCGCCACGACCGCAGCGAGGCAGACACTAGATAAGCGGCCGCCCGAGGTCAAGGACGACGTTGACCGTCGGTCCGGTGGCGGCGCTTTTCTCGACCGGGTGCGCGGCCCTCACTCGTCGTCTTCGTCTTCGGCGGGGCCGTCGCCGTCGGCAGGGCCGTCGCCGTTGCGTTCCAGGGCGCGGTACAAGGTGCGGCGGTCGATGCCCAGGCGTTCGGCGGCCTTTTTCTTGTTGCCGCCACATTCTGTCAGCAGCAAGGCGATGTACCGGCGTTCCAGCTCGGCCAGGGTTGGCCGGTCCTCGATGATGCCGCTGGCGCTGCCGCCGGTGGCGCGCGGCGCTTCGATGCCAACCACCTCGGGCGGCAGATCCGACGGCAGGATGACGTTGCCCTTGGCCAGGGCGACCGCGCGCTCGACGGCGTTTTGCAGCTCGCGCACGTTGCCTGGCCAGTCGTAGGCGGACAGCAGGCGCAGCGCCTCGGTTGACATGGCCGCTGCCGGTCGGTTCTCACGCCGCGCCACCTTGCTGAGAACGTGGGCCACCAAGATGGGGATGTCCTCGCGGCGATCACGCAGCGGCGGCAGTGTCACCGTGACGACGTTGATGCGAAAGTAGAGATCCTCGCGGAAGCGCCCGGCCTTCACCTCTTCGTCGAGATCCTTGTTGGTGGCGCAGACCAGACGCACGTCGACGCGGATCGATTCGGCGCCGCCCACCGGCCGCACCTCGCCGTCCTGCAACGTGCGCAGAAGCTGCGCTTGCATCTTCGGTCCCATGTCGCCGATCTCGTCGAGGAACAGGGTCCCGCCGCTGGCCATCTCGAACAGGCCGCGCTTGGCAGCGACGGCGCCGGTGAAGGCGCCGCGGGCGTGGCCGAAGAGTTCGGACTCCAGCAAGGATTCGGTCAGCGCCGTGCAGTTGACGGGCACGAACGCCGCCCGCGCGCGCGGCGAGTGGGTGTGGATGGCGCGCGCCACCAGCTCCTTGCCTGTGCCGGATTCGCCGTTCACCAGCACGGTGGCAATCGACGGCGCTACCCGCGCCACCAGCTTGTATACCTCCAGCATCTTGCCGCTCTTGCCGACGATGTCTTCGATCTGCGTCTTGTTGTCGGTGGGCGCGGCCTTGTGCTCGGCCATCAGACGGCGGCGTTCCAGCGCGCGCCCGACGGTCAGCTTCAGCTCTTCGATGTTGAACGGCTTGGAGACGTAATCGTAGGCGCCGCGCTGGATGGCCTCCATGGCGCCGGTGACGTCGCCGAACGCGGTGATGAGGATGACCGGCGTGCCGGGCGCCTTGTCGGTGAAGGCCTTCAGCACGTCCAACCCGCCCGACCGTTCCATTCGCACGTCGGAGACCACCAGATCATAACGGCCCGGCGCCGCGCGTTCGATGGCCCCCGCGCCGTCGTCGACGGCATCGACGGTGAAGCCCTCGCCACGCAAGATCTCGCACAGCAGATCACGGGCGACACGATCGTCTTCAGCCACCAGGACGCGGGTCACGAGCGGCCTCCGCCGGCGCTGGCCAGACGCAGCAGCGGCTCGGCGCCGGTCGGCGCGCTGATGCGGGGCACGCGCACAAAAAACGTCGAACCGGCGCCCGGCTTGCTTTGCACCGAGATGGTGCCTCCCAGCGCGGCGGTGAGCTGCCGGCAGATTGCCAGGCCCAGACCCGTGCCCTTGCCGCGTCCCTTGGTGGTGTAGAACGGCTCGAAGATGCGCCGCAGGTCATCGGGCGCGATGCCGTGGCCGGTATCGGTGATGGTGATCAGCACGTCGTCTCCTGCTGGTTTGGCGGCGACGGTGACGTGGCCGTCCTTGTCTACGGCGTCCAGGGCGTTCGACAGCAGGTTGATCACGATCTGGCGCAGCAAGCCCGGATCTGTGACCAGCGAATCGACCGGCGGGTCAACCTGAAACGCCACGCTGGCCCGCCCCGGTTCGGTGCCGCGGGTGACCTCGATGGCCTCTTCCAGCAGCTTGGGCAGCGACGTCGGTTGGCGATCGGGTTCCAGCGGTCGGGTTGAATCGAGATAGTCGCGCACGATGCGGCTGATGCGTTCGATCTCGCGGCCCGAGACCTCCAGGCGCTCGCGCAGCGCCGGATCCAGATCGCGTTGCAACAAGGCCAACTGTACGTGACCTGACACGGACGACAGCGGCGTGCCGATCTCGTGCGCCAGCTGCGCGGCCAGCTGGCCCAGCGTGGCCAGTCGAACCTTCGAGGCGTTCTCGCGGCGCATCTCGAACAGCAGGCGGTTCAGCTGGCCCAGCTGGCCATTTTTTTCAGACAGGTCGCGGGTGGCAGCTTCAATCTCGGCGCCCAGGCGCTGGTTGAAGGCGCGAATCTGGGCGTCGGCCTGCGACAGTCGTTCCAGCATGCGGTTGAATCCTTGTGACAGGCGCCCGACCTCGTCGACGGTTTCGACGGGTACGCGGCGGGAAAGATCGCCGGCTTCGACGTCGCGCATGGCGCCGGCCAGAACCTCCAGCGGCTTGCCCACCACCTTGTGCGTGATGAGGCCGGAGACCAGCGTCAGCACGATCAGCAACCCGATGGCGAACACCAGCGAGATGCGCTCTTCGGTTTCCAGCAGGGCCTTGACCGGACCCAGCGTCCACTTCATCAGCAGCGTCGCCTGCCACGGGCCTTTCAGATCGACCGGCAATTCGATGGGCGTCTCCTCGGCGCTGCCAGCGTCTTGTTTGGTCACCACCAGCGGCTGGCGGCGGATGGGGGCGAAGCGCGTGATCTCGGGGCGCTCGCCGCGCGGGGCGACGATGCGGCTGGAAGGCGTCTCGGCCTCGCGGTAGACCGACAGCTCCAGGCGGACGATCCGGGAGTGGCGGTTGACGTAGCCGTACAGCTTTTCCTCGAGATCGCGATCGTCGGAGTCGGCGTCGACGCTCTTCAAGTCTTCGGCGATGTCGTGCGCCAGCTCCTCCGCCGACGTCTGCGCGTCCTTGATGATCCGCGCCCGCGTCAGATACAGCCGCCCCCACGACGCCACGCCCACCGTCGCCGCCACGCTGACAGCAATGAGCCAAATCTTTGTCCGGATGGTCACGGGTCGAGCGCCTCAGTATACCGGCGCTGCAAGACCAACACCCAAGGCCGCAAGACGAAAAAAACCCCCGGAACGCTTGCGCGCTCCGAGGGTCAATAGAGAACTGGCGCTCGCGCAGCCTTTCAGCCGACGATTGCCAGGAGTAACTACTCCTTCTTCTCTTCCTTCTTGTCCCCGTCGGCCTTCTTGCCCTTCTTGGCCTTCTTCTCCTTCTTCTCGCCGGAGGGGGCGTCGCCCGCGGGGGCCGGATCAGCGGCCTTGGCAACGGTCCAGGTGGCGGGGAGGAGAACGGCGAGGGCGAGGAAGATGGAGCGAACGAGCGTCATGGGCAACTCCTGGATTGGGTTTACATTCGGAGCCGAAGCTCCATTGCGGGCCGCCAAGAATGCAGCGGTTATGCCACGGCATGACGAGCGATCGATTGCCGTCCTTCTCGCCACTTAGGTTCGCCGACGGTTGTGGCGCGATGGTCTTCGTGGGGCGATCTTGCGACCACACGCTGACCGAGTGTGGCGATCCGCCTCACATCATGGATTCGTGTGCGCTTCGGAGGCCGCCGCTATTTCCCGGGCGCGGTCAGGATGGCGATGTGATTGGCGCCGGCTTTTTTCGCCACCGACATGATGTCCACCGCCGCGCCCAGAAGAACGTTCTTGTCTCCTCGGATCAGCAACGTCTCCGAACCGACGTCAGTCAGCGCTTTGTGGATCTCCGCCTCCAGGTTGGCGACCTCGATCTTCTTGGCGCCCAGATAGACCTCGTTGCTCTTGGTCACCGTGAGAACCGGATCGCTGCGCCGCTGCGACACCGGCCCGGCGGTGTTGGCTTTTGGCAGGACCACTTTCATGCCCGCGCGCGACGACGCCTCCGATTCGACCAGCGCCGTCGACGTCACCATGAAGATGATCAGCAGAACCAAAAAAACGTCGGTCAGCGGCGTGATGTTGATCTCCGCGACGATGTTTTCAGAGCCGGTGTCGGCCTCGCCCTCGCCGGCGCTGGCGTCTTCCAGTTGGATGTTGATGGCCATCGTTACGCCGTGGCAGGGCCAGCCGCGCCCGCGCTGGTCGGTTCGGCGGCGGGAGTCGCCGGCGTCGCCGCGGCCGGCGCGCTGGTGCCGGCGCGGCCTTTGGCCAGCTCGCCCAGCGCGGTCAGGAACTCCTCGCAGTAAAGCTTGTAGTGCAGCGCCAGGGCGTTCACCCGCGAGACGAAATAGTTGTAGGCAATGACGGCGTAGATCGCGACCAGCAGGCCGGCCGCCGTCGCCACCAGCGCGGCGGCGATCCCTTGCGACACGACCTTGAAGCCGCCCGTTCCCGCCACCGACATCGACTGGAACGCTTTCAAGATGCCGACCACCGTGCCGAACAGACCGACGAATGGCGCCGACGAGCCGACCGTGCCCAGCGCCCACAAATAGCGCTTGAATGACAACACCGCCGCCGCTCGCTGCGAGGTGACCGCTTCGGTGGTCTTGTGCGGCGTCTTTTGAAAGACCTGCAGGCCGCGTTCGAAGACCTCGGCCAGTGGGACCGAAGACATCTCGCACAGCGCCGCCGCCTTGCCCAGATCGCCGGCATTCAGCGCATCGACCACCCGATTCTTGAACGCCTCCGACTTGGGCTGGATGTTCCACAGCGCGTACATCCGCTCGCAAATCACCGTCAATCCAGCCAGCGACCACAAGAGCAGCAGCGACAGGATCACCCACTCGTCGCGCACCAGGTTCCGGATCATTTCCCAGGACATGCGGCGAAAATTGTACCGCGGAACCTGGCCCGGCGCCTTGGTTCCGCTGGTCTTGGCGCGCGGGCGCCGGTTTTCCCCTAAAATCCCGGCGTGGCCACCACCTCGGTTGATATTGATCGCGCGGCAGCGGCGCGCGCAGTCGCCTCGGCGATCGGTGCGGTGGCGGTGACCGAAGTCGCCCTGACGCTGATGGAAGCGTTGCTGGTCTGTGTGCCCATCGTCGCGCTGGCTGGTCAATCGCTGGCCGCCAGCGGCGAGACGCCGCGGATCGCGGCGGTGGCGCTGGTGCTGCTGGTGTTGTCGTGGGTGCGGGCCATCGATCGCGTGCGTCCGGTGCTGGCGGCGCGCGCGGCCAAGCTGCGCGGGCAGGCGCTGCTGCCGGGCGCCGAAGACGCTGCCCAGCGGGCGATGGCGCGCGCGCCGCTGGAGATGGCCCTCATGCGCTGGGGGCTGTGGACGGCGATCGGCATCGGCGTCGGCGCGTTGCTGGCGGTGCGCCACCTTCTGGCCTGGCCGTCGGCGGTGGGCGTGGCGTGCGTTGGTTTTCTGCACGCGGGCGGCGCGGCGGCCATTCGCGGGATCGTCTGGGAACGAATGCTGGATCCGGTGCGACGGAAGGTCTTGCCGAATCTGGAACCGCTGCGCGCCTTCGCCGCCGTTTATCGCCGCCGTCTGTGCATGACGGCCGTCGCGCTGGTGGGGCTCGGCCATGCGGTGGCGTCGGCGTTGATCGCCGTATTCACCGATCTGACGTCCGTGCAGGCGGGGACCCTGCTGGCCTTGACGGTGCCGGCGCTGGTCATTCCGATGATGATCTGGTTTCGCTCGCTGGCTCGGCGGACCGTGCCCATCGAGCATTACTTCGAGCTGGCCATCCGACGGCCCACCTCGCGCGGTCCAGCGCGCGACGATCCGGCGGCGGTGGCGGCGTTTCGTTCGGCCCAGTCGATCCCGTATCGGCTGGCGGTGTACCAGTCGCTGGCCTGTTCGCTGGCGGCGGTGGCGGTGGTGGCGGTGGGGCGGCGCCTGACCGGGTTCAACACCTCGATCGCCGGGCGCCTGCTGGGTGCGATCGGTTTGATGGTCCTGGCGTCGGGGCTGTACGAGACGCTGCTGCTGCGAGATGTGCTGCGGCCGTTGCTGGGGCAGCTTGGCTCGCGCCATCGGCTGCCGGCGGTGGACGTGCGGTCCAAGCTGGGTTTGCGGCGCAAGCTGATGCTGTTCTTCGGCGGCGTCATCGTTCTGAGCTCGGGGTTGGTGCTGCTGTTCGCGCTGTCGCCACAGCACGGGCCGGCGATGATGATCGGGTCGACGGCGCTGGCGCTGGCCCTGGCGCTGGGATTGGTCGTGCTGATCGTGCGCGACCTGGTCACGCCCATTCACGCGCTGGAAGAACGCGCCGACGAGATGGCGCGCGGCGAGCTGGCGCGTCCGGTCCCGCCATCGGGCGAGGCCGACGAGATCGGTCGCCTGACCTTCGCGTTCGAAGAAATGCGCCGGGCCTTGCGCGACAAGCTGCGCTCGACCGAATCGTTGAACATCGACCTTGAACGCGAGGTGCGCCGCCGCACCGAGGTGCTGGAACAGCGCAACACCGAGTTGCACGATGCGCTGGAGAAACTGCGCCGCGCCCAGGACGATCTGGTGCGCACCGAAAAACTGGCGTCGATGGGCCGCCTGGTCGCCGGCATTGCCCACGAGATCAACAACCCGGTCAACGCCGTCATCAACACGCTGGGACCGCTGCAGGATTGCATTCACCAGATCACTGCGGCGCAGACCCCAGAAAAGATCGCCAGCGCCGTCGTCGACGCCGAAGAGATGCTGCGGGTTGTGCAGCGAGGTGCCGCGCGCAGCAAGGCCATCGTGCAGGCGCTGCACAATTATTCGCGCGGCGATGAGTCCGTCCCGCGCGAGCTGAACCTGTCGCGCAGCATCGACGACACCGTCGATCTGCTGCGCCACCGCCTGAAGAACGTGCGGGTGGAAAAAGAGATCGACGCCGGCCTGCGCGTGGTGGGGTTCGCCGGCCAGATCGATCAGGTGCTGATGAACCTGGTGACCAACGCCGCGCAAGCGATCGGCGAGCGTCCCCAAGGCGGCATCATCCGCATCGTCGTGCGCGCCGACGACGGCGAAGCGCAGATCAGCGTGGCCGACGACGGCCCGGGCATTCCCGCCGAGGTGTTGCCGCGCATCTTCGATCCGTTCTTCACCACCAAGGACGTCGGCGAAGGGACGGGCCTGGGGCTTTCGATCGTCCACGGGATCATCGAACGACACGGGGGGCGAATCCAGGCCGCCAGCCGACCCGGCGAGGGAACCATCTTTCGTATCTGGCTGCCCTTGCGGGTGCCGGCGGCGGAACCAGCGCCCTTGTCACCGTCCTAGCGGTGCCCTTGTCAATCTGGCACGCCGCCAGATGTCTGGGATGGGGTTCTGTCAATTTGACGTTTGTTTCTTCGGCCTGGACAACTTGTCGTAGACTACGATTATATAATTCCAGGTGGTTATGGCTTCCTGAGAAATTGGCACCGCGGTTGAAGTGTTCTTGAGGTCAATCAAGGGGGATGTCGGAATGGCTCTGACCAAAGAGGCTCTGGCGCCAGAGGGGCCGGCCGCCGTGCCGGCCAACGCGCCGACGGTGTTGGTGGTGGACGACGAACCGGGCATCGTCGATTCGCTGCAAAAGATCCTCGAGCGCGAGTCGCTGCGCGTGCTGACCGCCGGGTCGGGCGGCGAGGCGCTGGAGCTGATCCGCCGCGAGCCGGTCTCGGTGCTGGTCACGGATCTCATGATGCCCGGCATGTCGGGGATCGATCTGCTGCGCGCCAGCCGCAGCGTCTCGCCGGAGACCGAGACGATCCTGATGACCGCGTACGGAACGGTGGAGAACGCCGTCGATGCCATGAAGCAGGGGGCGTACGACTTCGTGACCAAGCCGCTCAAGCGCGCCCACCTGCTCCGCGTGGTCGGCAAGGCGCTGGAAAAACGCTCGCTGGTCCAGGAGAACCGCTCGCTGCGCGCGCAGCTGGCCGCGCACAAGAAGCGGACGCTGATCGGCCAGTCGCTGTCGTGGCGGCGGACCATGGACATCGTGCTGCAGGCGGCGCCGTCGCTGGCGACGGTGTTGCTGCTGGGCGAATCGGGCACCGGCAAAGAGCTGCTGGCGCGGGCCATTCACGATTCGTCGCCGCGGGCGGGTGGGCCGTTCGTGCCGGTCAATTGTGCCGCCCTGCCGGAGACAATCCTTGAGGCAGAGCTGTTCGGTTATGAGAAAGGCGCCTTCACCGGCGCCGTGCAACGTCACGACGGCCGGTTTTTGCAGGCCAACGGCGGCACGCTGTTTCTCGACGAGATCGGCGAGATCCCCACCCACGTGCAGGTGAAGTTGCTGCGCGTGTTGCAGGAGGGCGAGGTGGAACGGCTGGGCGGTCGCACGAACAGGGTCGACCTGCGTCTGGTCGCCGCCACCAATCAGGATTTGCGCGCCGCCGTTCGCGAAGGGCGCTTCCGCGAGGATCTCTATTATCGCCTGAACGTCATCGCCGTGCCGATTCCGCCTTTGCGAGACCGCCGCGACGACATCCCGCTTTTGGCCGAGCATTTCTTGTCGCTGTACGCCGAGCGCAACGGACGCCGGCTGGCCGGGTTCTCCCGGGCGGCGATGGAAGCCCTGACCCGCCACGAATGGCCGGGCAACGTTCGCGAGCTCGAGAACTCCGTCGAGCGGGCGGTGGTGCTGTGCCGTGGGTCGGCCGTCGAGCTGGACGATCTGCCGCCCGAAGTGCGCAGCGGCGGCGCCGCCGGCGGCGATGGACGCTCGCTGACCTTTGCCGTGGGGACGCCGCTGGAGGAGATAGAACGGCGGGTCATTCACGCCACGCTGGCCCACGTCGGCGGCGACAAGCGCCTGTGCGCGCAGCTTCTGGGCATCGCCACGCGCACCATCTACCGCCGCCTGGAAGAAGAACGGCCAGCGACTTTGGACGGCCCCAGCGACGACGCCAAGGACGCGGCCGACGACGCCGGTTCGACCGTGCCAAATTGGCAGGCGGTCCCTGTGGGCGAATCTCGTTAACCCAGCGAGATCGCTGGGCGTCCTCCGCCGTCGGGCTGGCCCCGCCGTTGCTTTGAAAAGGCCGGGGCTCTGTGGAGACACTGCTGCGCAAATACCTTTGGGCGATTGATCTGGCGGTGATCGCCCTGTGCGCGATGTTCGGCGCCCGGGCCACCGCCACCATCATCGAATCCAGTTTGACCCGCGGACTGCCACCGGCGGCAAAGCGCGCGCCGCGCCCGGTTCAGGTCGCCGCGACCATCTACACCAAGCAGACCGACGAGATCTTGAAGCGGAACGTTTTCTGCTCGACCTGCCCCCCGATTCTGGCAGTCCCGGTCAAAGACAGCGGTCCGCCGCCACCCGCGGAGCCGGTCAAGACGACGCTGCCTCTGAAGCTGCTGGCGGTGATGTTCGCGCCGCCGC
Source organism: Polyangia bacterium (assembly GCA_036493295.1). Taxonomy (GTDB): domain Bacteria; phylum Myxococcota_A; class Polyangia; order Fen-1088; family Fen-1088; genus DATKEU01. The sequence goes on from DASXQB010000498.1 coordinate 18,168, forward strand.
CGGTGGACCCGCGCTGGTCGATGGCCATCATCCGCGACAACGACGAAAAGTACGCCGGCCCCTACGCCATCGGCTCGAAGATTCGCGAGGCGACCATCACCGATATCGGTGAGACGCGTGTCGACCTGGACGTCAATGGCCGCAAGGAATACCTGGAGCTGATCGAGAAGACGCCCAGCGCGACGCCCGCGGCGCCTGTCGCCACGCCGTCCGCACCGCCCAGCGATCCGCTGATGGCGGAGATGGAAAAAGGCGTGAAGAAGATCAATGAGAACACCTACGACGTGCAGCGCGCGACCGTCGATTCGTTGCTGGGCAACATGAGTGTGCTGTCGCGAGCGGCGCGCATCGTGCCCGAACTGAAGGACGGCAAGGCGGCCGGCTTTCGGTTGTTCAGCGTGCGGCCCGACGGACCGTTCGCGAAGATCGGATTTCAAAACGGCGACGTGATCTCCGCGATCAACGGGCTTGATATGTCCAGCCCGGACAAGGCGCTGGAGGTCTACACCAAGCTTCGATCAGCCAGTCACCTGTCCGTCGGGATGGAACGCAACGGTCAGAAAATAACCAAGGAATACAGCATCCGATGAAGATGGAATGGCAAACGCGAATCTCGACACGCGCGGCACGGGTGGCAGGCGTGGCGGCGGCGACCTTCTTGGGATTGACCGCGGCGGCCGGGTTGGTGGCGGCGCAGATGCCGCTGGCGGCGGTGGTGGTGGGCGCCGATCAGAAAGCGGTCAAGGTGGAGGCCCCGCCCGGTGGTCCGCCGCCCGCCATCGGCACGTCGGGAAATCTCCCGTCACCGGCGCTCAAACGGCTGAACCGCAAGTTGGGGCCGATCCGGGTGCCGTCGCCGCCGGTGGTGATGCCGACGCCGGGGGCTATGCCGGTGGCGTCGACTTCTGGAACGTCGGCGGCAGGTCCGCCTTCGCCCGGCGACGTCAACGGCGATCGCGAGTTCAACTCGTGCAAGAAGTTCCCGGCCAACAAACGCATCGTCAAGCTGAACATGAAGCCGGACACGGAGCTAGGCGATCTGCTGTCGTGGATCTCGTCGATAACCTGCCGGCAGTTTCTGTTGCCGGGGACCATTCCGCCGAACAGCAAGAAGGTCACCATCATCGCGCCGCAGCTGATCACGCCGGAGGAGGCGTATCGCCTGTTCCTGGCCGCGCTGGATTCGGTGGGCCTGACCGTCGAGCCGTCCGGAAAGTTCCTGCGCATCATCGAGACCATGAAAGCCAAGTCGACCAACATTCCGGTCTATGGCCCGGACGTCGACATTCCGACCAGCGAAGGCTTCGTCACCCGCCTGGTGCGCGTGGAGAATTCCGACATCAACGAGATTGCCCAGGTGCTGACGCGCCTCAAGGGTGAACAGGGCGACATCGTCGTCTACGCCCCGCAGTCCACGCTGATCATCACCGACCTGGCGTCGAACCTGACCCGCATGCTGCACATCCTCGAGGAGATAGACCAGCCGGGGACCGGCGAGAAGATCTGGATCGTGCGCATGAAGAACACCGCCGCTTCCGAGATGGCGGCCAAGCTGGCGGAGATCTTTCAGGTGGCGCAGGTGGGCGGCAAGAAGGGCGGCGCCGCTGCCCCGCCCCCGGCGGGCGGCGCCAAGCCAGGCGCGGGCAAGCCCACCGATCTGGCGTCAGAAATGATGATCTCGAAGATCATCCCGGATGAACGATCGAACCAGCTGATCCTGATCGCCAGTGAGCGGGTTTACGCCCGCGTGCTGACCATGCTGAAAAAGCTGGACGTCCCCATCGAAGGCGGCGACGGGCGCATCCACGTCTACTACTGCGAGAACGCCAACTGCGACGAGCTGGCGGCGACGCTGGGCGCGGTGACCGGCGTGTCTGTCAGCGGGGCGGCGGGCGGCCGCTCGCGTAGCCGGGCGGGCGCCACGCCGGCGCCCACGCCCACACCCACGCCAGCGGCGGGCGGCACCGGTCAGGGATCGTCGCTGCTGTTCGAGGGTGAGGTGCGCATCAACTTTGATCGGCCGACCAACTCGCTGATCGTTCTGTCGTCGCTGAAGGACTACCAGTCGTTGCGCAAGGTGATCGAACGGCTGGATTCGCCGCGCAAGCAGATCTTCGTCGAGGCGCTGATCCTCGAGGTCACCCTGGACAAGCAGCGCGAGCTGGGCGCGTCCTGGCACTTGGCTGTGCCGCACAACCTGTTCGGCATGGACAACCCCAGCTTGATCGCCGGCGGCTTGAATCCAGCCAAGACATTGTTTCCCACCGGGTCGCTGACCGACACCATGCTGGCGGGCATCCTGGGGCCGGTGCTGAGTCCGGCGGACGCGCAGAGCCTGGGCAACAGCGCCACCTCCGCCGTTTCGATCCCGTCGTTCGGCGTCTTGATCAAGGCGCTGCAGACCAACAGCAACGTCGACGTGCTGTCGAACCCGCACCTTCTGATCATGAACAACGAAGAAGGCGAGATCTCCGTCGGGTCGCGGGTGCCGTTCCCGGTCAGCACGATCGGCCTCGGCGGCGGCGCCGGCGCGGCGGGCGCTCTGGGCGGGTTGGGCGCGCTGGGCGGTCTGGGCGTGGGCGGCCTGTTCCCGCAGGTGCAGCGCGAGAAGGTGGCGCTGGAGATGAAGCTGACCCCGCACGTGAACGAACACGACATCATCCGTCTGGAAGTCGACGAGAAGATCTCCGAGCTGGCTCCCGGCGCCAGCAACCTGGGCCCGTCGACGTCCGAGCGCACCGCCAAGACCATCGTGGTGGCCAAGGATCAGCAGACCATCATGATCGGCGGCCTGATGTCCGACAAGGTGATCGACAGCGTCACCAAGATTCCGATCCTGGGCGACATCCCGATCCTGGGGTTCTTCTTCCGGAGCTCGACGAAGAAGATCGTGAAGACGAACCTCATCATCGCGCTCACGCCGTACATCATCACCGACCAGTCGGACCTGCGGCGCGTGCTGGAAAAGAAGATGAAAGAACGACGCGAGTTCGTCGAGCGGTTCGGCGGCGAGGATCGCCCGAACCCGGAGGCGCAGATCGATTACCGGCGCAAGCGCGGCATGCTGGAGGAGATCAACCGCGCCGCGCGCGAGGTCGAGTCGGAAGAAGACGAGATGCAGAAGCTGCGCGAGCGCGACTCTGAGGACGAGCAGGGGCCGGTCGAGCTGCCGCCGGGGTATCGTGCCCCGGGCAGTTCGGACAGCGGGGCGACGCCGGCGCCGACGGTGGCGGCGCCGCCTTCGAATGGACGGCCCACGCCGCCGCCCGCGGCTGCGCCCCCGGGGGCGAGGTAGGCCAGAAGGACGTCACGATGGCGACCAAGCTTCTAGGCGAGATCTTGCTGGCGGCGCGTCCACCGGCGCCGGCGGGCGGGCCGCCAGGCGGTCTTTCGCCCGAGGTGATCGAGCAGGCGCTGCAGTCGCAGGCCACCGAAGGAGGACGCATCGGCGAGATCCTGGTGAAGATGCGCGCGGTGACGGAAGAAGACGTGCTGCAGGCGCTGGGCCGGCAGCTGGGCATTCCGTATCGCGCCGACCTGCGCGCCGACGAGATCGACGTCGAGCTGACCACGCACGTGCCGATCGGATTCGCCAAGCAGCACCGCATGCTGGTGATGAAGAAGGACGACAGCGGCACCATGGTGGCGACGGCCGATCCGCTGGACGTCGGGGCGCTGGACGATCTGCGATCGTTGCTGGCCAGCGAGGTGCAGCCGCTGCTGTGCCCGACACAGCGAATTTTGGAGATCATCAACGACGTCTACGGTCGCAAGCACGACAAGGGCGAGCTGGGCGAGGGTGAGAGCGAAGATGAGATGGGCGAGGGTGGCGAGGAGCTGGTTGACATCCTCGAGATCACCGACGAAGCGCCGATCATCCGCTGGGTGAACTCGCTGCTTTTCAATGCGGTCAAGGAACGAGCCAGCGATATCCACATCGAACCGGGCGAAAAAGAGGTGATGGTCCGTTACCGCATCGACGGCGAGCTGTACGAGACGCGCCGGGCGCCGCGCCAGTTCATGCCGGCCATCATCTCGCGCGTGAAGATCATGGCGGGCCTGAACATCGCCGAAAAACGCCTGCCGCAGGACGGTCGCATCCGCCGCAAGATCGCCGGCAAGGACATCGACATGCGCGTCGCCACCATCCCCACCGTCAAGCAAGGCGAGCGGGTGACGATCCGTTTGCTGGACCGCGAGTCGGTGCTGCATGATCTGGCGGACATCGGCTTCGGCGACGATCACCTGCGCCAGATGGACGATCTGATTCATCGGCCGCACGGGATCATGCTGGTGACCGGGCCGACCGGTTCGGGCAAGACCACCACGCTGTATGCCTGCCTGGCCAAGATCAATTCGCCCGATCTGAACATCCTGACCATCGAAGACCCGGTCGAGTATCAGCTGGACGGCATCTCGCAGACCGCCGTCAACGACAAGATCGATCTGACGTTCGCCGCCGGGCTGCGGTCATTCTTGCGCCACGATCCCGACGTGATCATGGTCGGCGAGATCCGTGATTTGCCGACGGCGGAGATCGCCATCCAGGCGTCGCTGACCGGCCACCTGGTGCTGTCGACCATTCACACCAACGACGCCGCCGGGGCCATCACCCGTCTGGTGGATCTGGGTGTGCAGCCGTTCCTGGTGGCGTCGTCGTTGATGGCCTTGCTGGCGCAGCGACTGGTGCGGCGGATCTGCGCCGAGTGTCGCGATCCGTACAAGCCCACCGACGAAGACTTGCTGAGCATCGGGATCGATCCGGGCGACTTCGCGACGGGGCGGGCCAAGCGCGTGCGCTTCAAGGGAGAGGAAGAACGGTTGCCACCGCCGGGCCAGCTTTTCCGGGCCAAGAACGGCGGCTGCCCGGCCTGCCTGGGCGCCGGCTACAAAGGCCGCACGGCGATCTACGAGCTTTTGATCATCGACGAGACCATGCGCCAGCTGGCCATCAAGAACGCCGACGCGCAGACCATGAAGGTCGCCGCCGTCTCCGCCGGCATGCGCACGCTGCGCGAGGACGGCGCGCAAAAGGTGCTGGCGGGCATGACCACCACCGCCGAAGTTCTGATGATCACCACGCAGGATTCGAGCTAGCCATGCCGGTCTATACCTGGAAGGGCCTGAACCCCAGCGGCAAGCTGATCTCCGGCACCAAGGACGCCGACGGGCCGAAGGCGTTGCGCCAGACGCTGCGCAAGGACGGCATCTTCATCACCGAGCACCGCGAGATGCTGGCCGGTGACAAGAAGGGCGCGGGGCGGGCGGCGCAGAGCGGAGGCTCGACGTCGGCGCTCAAGCGCGACATCGACTTCAAGCGGATGTTCGAGCGCGTGCGGCCGCAAGAGGTGGCGGTGTTCACGCGCCAGATGGCCACGCTGCTGAAGGCGGGCATCCCGCTGGCCGAGGCGCTGGGAGCGCTGTCAGAGCAATCCGACAACAAGAAGTTCGAGGTGGTGCTGACCGAGATTCGCCAGAAGGTGAACGAGGGCAGCTCGCTGGCCGATACTCTGGGCCAGCACGCCAGCATTTTTCCCGAGCTTTACACCAACATGGTCCGCTCCGGCGAGGCGGCCGGCAACCTGGACGCGGTGCTGGCCCGGCTGGCGGATTTTCTCGACGCCCAGCACGCGCTGCGCGCCAAGGTGTCGGGCGCGCTGACCTACCCGATCATCATGATGGTGATGGGATCGCTGGTGATGGGCGTGTTGATGGTGGTGGTGGTTCCCAAGATCACGTCGGTGTTCGAAGACCTGGGCAAGACGCTGCCCTGGAACACCCAGGTGCTGATCTTCGTGTCTGACCTGGCGGCCAGCTATTGGTGGCTGCTGATCTTGATCGGCGGCGCGGCGGGGTGGGGCTTCCGGCGCTGGTCGCGCACGCCGAAGGGCAAGGCGATCACTGATCGCGTGCGTTTGCGGCTGTGGCTGATCGGCCCGCTGGTGCGGTACATCGGCGTGGCCCGCTTTGCCCGCACGCTGTCGACGATGCTGGCGGCGGGCGTGCCGGTGTTGATGGCGCTGGAGATCGTCAAGAAGGTCCTGAACAACGTCGTCCTGGAAAAGGTCGTCGACGAGGCGCGCGATGCCATCCGCGAGGGCGAATCGATCGCCGCCCCGTTGAAGCGTTCGGGGCAGTTCCCGTCGATGATGGTGCACATGGTGGCGGTGGGCGAGCGCTCGGGTCAGCTGGAGGCCATGCTTGAGAACGTCGCCACCGCCTACGAGCGCGACGTCGAAGGGAAGGTGGCGCGCCTGACCACGCTGCTGTCGCCCATCATCATCATCACCATGGCGGTGATCGTGGTGTTCATCGTGTTTTCTATCTTGCAGCCCATCTTGGACATGCAGAACTTCGTCTCGTGACAGGAACGTCGAGACTCAAAAGGAGGCAAGGGCCATGACCGCGAACAATGACAAACGGACAAACGCCGGGCGCCACGGGCGTCGCCGGCGCGACCGGGGCTTCACGCTGCTGGAGATCATGGTCGTGTTGGCCATCATCGGGCTCATCGTCGGATCGGTGGGCGTGATGGTGTTCAACCGATTCAAGAAGGCTCAGGTCAGCACGGCGAAGACGCGCGTCACCCAGGTGGCCAATGCGGTCACGCAGTACATGCTGGACAACAGCAACAACTGCCCGCGCAGCCTGGAAGAGCTGGTGGCGCAGAAATATCTGCAAAAGGGGATGAAAGATCCCTGGGGCAAGGATTTCATCCTGCGCTGCCCGGGGACCAACGACACCGACGGCGCCGACGTCAGCTCGGCCGGTCCCGACAAGGCCGAAGGCACCGCCGACGACGTCAAGTCCTGGGAGTAACCAATCGTGGTCCCGCAGCACCGCCGCAGCCAGGGCTTCACCCTGATCGAGATGATGGTCGTCCTGGCGATCATCGGCTTGATGATGGCTTCAGCGGTGCTGGGGTTTCGGTCGCTGGCCAAGAGCGATCTGCGCTCGGCCACCGCGCACCTGTCGGGCGCGGTGCGGTTCCTGTTCGACCGCGCGTCGGTCACCGGCAAACACCACCGGCTGGTGTTGGATCTGAACGAAGGCCGCTACTGGGCCGAGGTCTCCGACGACAAGTTCTATATCCCGCACGAAGCGGAGACCGAGCGTGACCAGCGCAAGCGCGAGGAAGCCGAGACCAAGCAAGACCAGGACGACAAGACCAAGGCCGAGGAGAAGCAGAAGCGCGGCGAGGAATTTTCGGGCGGCGCGAACTTTGATCCGTCGAAGATGGAGGTGGGCGATTTTCGCCCCAAACGGGTTCGCTTCGCCGCTTTCAAAGAGACGGCCATCAAGCCGGTGACGCTGAAGAACGCCAAGCTGGTCGACGTCTACACCCCGCGCGTGGCCGAGCCGACCACCGCCGGCCGCGCGTACATCTATTTCTTCCCCATGGGTCAGACCGAGCCGGCCATCATTCACCTGTCCGACAAATCGGGCGAATCGTTCTATTCCATCGTCGTCCATCCGGTCACCGGCCGGGTCCGCATCTACGACGAGTACATCAATCCGCCGATCGGCGATCGCTATGACGATGAGGGCAACCGGGTTGATCCATGATCGCCCCCCGCAGCAAACACGGCGGCTTCACGCTGCTGGAGATCATGGTCGCGCTGGCCATCCTGGCCATGACGCTGGTGGTGCTGCTGGAGATCATCACCAACAACGTGCGCGCCACCAACCATTCGAAGATGACCACGGCGGCGACGTTTTTGGCCCGCGGCAAGATGGTCGATCTGGAAGACGACATCATCGCCAACGGCTTTGTCGACACCGACGAGAGCGCCAACGGCACCTTCAAGGACCAAGGCTTTCCCGATTATCTGTGGGAGTCGCTGATCGAACGGGTCGAGCTGCCCACGGATCTCACGCAGAAGGCGCAGCAGGCGTCGTCGGATCAGGCGCTGGACTCGAAGGATCCGATGCAGGCGCTGGGCGGCATGGTGGGCGGTTTGATGAGCAGCTTCATGGAGCCGATTCGCATCGGGCTGCAAGAGTCGGTGCGACGGGTGACGCTGAAGGTATTCTGGGACGAGCCCGGGCGTCCCAACCGGACATTGGAGCTGGTGATGTTCGTGACCGACCCGGCCAAGCTGGACCTGGCGCTGACCGGCGGGGCGCCCGGCGCGGCCGGCGCGGGCGGGGCAACTGGAACGGCAACGGGAAGGCCGGCGCCCGGGACGCCCGGGGCAGCGGCGGCAGCGGGAGCGATCCGATGACCACGCCCGTTCCCCGTCGCCACGCCCAGGCCGGCTTCACGCTGATCGAGGTGGTGCTGGCCGTCGCCATCCTGGCGTTCATCACCACCATCATGTTTGGCTCGTTCACCCAGGCGGTGACCAGCAAGCGGAACATCGAGGCCTCGCAGGATCGCATGCACACGGTGCGCATCGCGCTGTTGCGCATGGCCCGCGAGATCGAGATGGCCTATCAATCGGGCGCGGAAAATCCGGCTCTGCCCGACAAGCCGCGCACCCGGTTCGATGGCATCGCGCGCGGAGACGTCGACGAGCTGGTTTTTTCCAGCTTCGCTCACCAGCGTCTGCGCAGCGGCCTGACCGAATCCGACACCACGCTGGTCACGTATTACGGCGAGCGCGATCCCGACGACCGTCGCATCCTGAACCTCATGCGGCGCGAGACCCGCCGGCTGCAAGCGGAAGATCCCAAGTTGATCCCGGGCGAGTCGTACATCCTGTGCCCCGACGTGGCCAAGCTGAAGTTCAGTTACTACGACTTTATCCGCAAAGAGTGGGAGACCGACTGGACCACCGTCGGCGCGAACAAGCTGGACTATCTGCCCAGCCACGTGCGCATCAGCCTGACGGTGATCGACGAGCGCGGCCAGGAGGTCACCTACTCGACCGACGCGCGCATCCAGGTGATCGAGAAGGTCCAGTACAAGTCGGTGCCGAACTGATGCCGTCTGCAGGAAAAACCGGCGCCGCCCGCAACCGCCAGCGCGGCGTCGCCTTGCTCATCACCCTGACCTGGATCGCCTTGATGGTGGCGCTGGTGGGTGAGTTCACTTACGGCACCAGCGTCGACACCGCCCAGGCGGCCAACGCCCGCGACGATCTGCGCGCGCACTACATGGCCCGATCGGCGGTGAACCTGTCGCGGCTGCTGATCAAGATCCAGGCGCGCTTTGTCGATCCGGTGATGGCGCAGGCGCAGCAGATGATGTCAAAGTTGATGGGCTCGCAAACCGGCGCTGGCGGAGCGGGCGGCACCAGCGCGCCGCCGATGGGAGGCCTCGGCATCAGCCTCCGCGTCACCGACTATGCCGGCCCGCTGATGGGTTTCTTCGGCGGCTCAAAAGAAGAGGTGGCCGGCTTGGGCAGCCTGATCGGCATCAACACGGAAGGCGTCAAGGGCCTCGGTATGTCGTCCGGCCACTTCGACGCCGAGATCACCGCCGAGGACGGCAAGATCGATCTCAACTGCGCCACCGACGTCAGCAAGCAGCAGATGATGTTCAAGCTGCTGATGGGCTTGATGGCGTCGCAGCGGTTCGATCGGCTGTTCAGCGAGGCTGATTCCAGCGGGCAGTTCGTCTCGCGCGCCGACGTGGCCCGGGCCTTGATCGACTGGGCCGATCGCGACGATCGCATGTTCACCCCCGACGGCACCGGCACCGGTACCGAAGACTATCGATATGACGATCGCGCCGACAAGTACCGGGCCCACGACGACAACTACGACACCATCGAGGAGATCAAGCAGGTCCGCGGCGTCAGCGACGCGTTCATGGAGGCGTTCCAGCCTTTTTTGACCATCTACCCGTCGATGAACGCGTGCAAGGTTGATCTCGGCGCCATCACCAACAAGAACGGCGGCGACTGCACGCCGATCCTGATGGGCGTCATACGCGCCACCATCGATCCGGCGAAGATGTCGGCTGCTGATCCGGCCATCTTCGACGATCGGCGCTTATACCCGATCGCCAGCGCGCTTTGCGATCGGGCCACCGCGGCCGGGTTCGACAGCCTGGACACCATCGTCAAGACGCTGCAGGCGCCGCAGACCGCGGTGATCCCCGACGATCCGCGCTACAAGCTGCTGCAGTCGGCGCAGCCGATCGTCATCGACGGCGGGGCGCTGCAACAGCTGGCCTACGTCGGTCCGCCGCGCGTGTACCGCATCGTCGCCACCGGCGAGGCGGGGCGGGTCAAACGCAAGATCACCGCCATCGTCGACACCAAGCGGTCGCTGGACCATCCGATGACCTTGAACGCCGCCTCGGAAAAGGCGGCCGGCGTTCTGCAGTACTGGCGCGAGGAATAGGAAGATCATGGCTCACACCATTTGCGGCATCGACCTTGGCACCTTCTCGGTCAAGTTCGTCTTGCTGGAGGTCAGCTTCCGGGCCACGCGCCTGCGCGGGCTGATGGAGACAGCGGTGCCGCCGGGCGAGGCGCCTTTGATCGAACGGCAGGCGCGGGCGGTGCGCGCCGGCCTGGCGGAGATCGCCGGCGAGGCCACGCCCTACCTGGCGATCCCGGGCGATCAGCTCTCCATTCGCCTGCTGGAGCTGCCTTTTACCGAGGCGCGCAAGATCGATCAGGTGGTGGGCTACGAGCTCGAAGGACAGATCGTCCACGCTCTGGAAGACGTGGTCTACGATCACCTGGTGGTCAGCAGCACCGACGCGTCGTCGACGGTGCTGGCAGTGGCGGCCAAACGCGACGACGTGGGCAACATCATCGCCGCGCTGGAGGCGGAGGGCGCGCACCCGCGGGCGCTGTTCGCCGGGCCGGTGGTCTATCGCCAGCTTGGCCGCAAGGCGGTGGAAGGCGCCGACGCCGGGCCGTGCGAAGCGATCCTGGACGTCGGCCACGCCCGCACCAACATCTGCATCATGCGTGACGGGCGCGTGCTGGCGGCGCGCACGATCATGCGCGGCGGTTCGCATCTGACCAGCGCCATCGCCCAGGCCTTCGGGTCCGATCAGGATCGCGCCGAACAGGCCAAGCGCGGCGAGGCGCATCTGATCACGCCGGAGCACCCGGCGCGCACGCCGCTGGAGACGCGCCTCGACGGTGTTCTGCGCGACGCGCTGGCGCCGCTGGTGCGCGACATCCGGCAGACGCTGGCCAGCTTTCGCGCCACGTCGAAGGGCGTGGTGGACGCCATCTTGCTGACCGGCGGCACCGGCCGCTTGCGGGGATTGCCGGAGTTCTTCGAGGCCGAGCTGGGCACGCCGACGCGCATCCTGGCGGTGAAAGAGCTGCTGGAAGCGCCGGCCGCCAACCCCGCCGCGCTGGCGCCGGTCGAGGGTGACGACGACGTGATGGTAGAGGAAGCGGTCGAGTCGAGCTCGTACGCGCTGGCGGCGGCGCTGGCACTGGCTGGCAGCCGCGGCGCCAAGGAGATCGACCTGCGGCGCGGGCCGTTCGTCTATCGGGCCAGCTTTTCGATCCTGCGGCAGAAGGCCGTGCACCTGGCTGGCCTGTTCGCCGCGCTGATCATCGCCGGCGGCATCGACGTCAGCGCCGCGCTCTCCAACCTGGGTGCCGAACGGAAGGAGCTGGACAAGCAGCTCAAGACCGCCACCCAAGAATTGTTCGGCCAGCCGCGCGACGACGCCGAGGCGGTGACTCAGCTTCTGCGCAAGGGTTTCCGCGAAGAGCTGGCGCCGATACCCAAGGCCACCGCCTTCGACCTGCTGGATCAAATGTCGCGCAAGATGCCCTCGGGCGAGAAGATCAAGCTGGACATAATGGAGCTGGATATCCGCCCGAAGAAGACGTTCATCAAGGGTACCGTCGATTCGGCGTCGGCGGTCGACGACATCACCGCCAAGCTGAAAGAGGTCGACTGCTTCGAAGAAGTCACCAAGGGCGCCATCACGGAGATCTCCGGCGGCGGCAAACAATTTTCTTTGAACGTGACGTCGAAGTGTCCGTGAGGAATCACCGATGAGCGTCCTTTCCTCTGCCAAGGAATCCGCCGGCCGCGTCGTCGGCCGGGTCTTCGGTCGCCCGTTCGCCTATGTCGGCGCCGAGTGGGATCGCCTGGCCCCGCGCGAGCGGCGGTCGGTGGCCGCGCTGCTGATCGCCGTGATGGTGGTGGCGGTGCTGCTGTCGGTTTACTTCGTCTTCAGCAGCATCGGCGAACTGGAAGAGGGCAACGGCACCATCCGCCAGGCGCTGATGGAGATCAGCAAGCACCGCGACGAGTACATGGAGGCCAAGGCGCGCGGCGCCGCCAATGACGCGCGCATCGGCAACGACCCGCCGCAGTTGACCAGCGATCTGGAAGCGGCGGCGCGCGAGGAGAGCGTGCAGATCGCCGAATCCAACGAACGTCCCACCACGCCGGCCGGCCGCCGCTATGTCCAGCACGACGTGGATCTGAAGCTCCGCGACGTCGATCTGCAGTCGCTGACCAAGTTCATGCACCGGGTAGAGACCGGCCCACGGCTGATTTATTTTTCGCGCCTGTCGATCAAGCGCCGCTATTCAGAAGCCGAGAAGCTGGACGTCGAGGCCACCGCCACCGCCTTCGAGAAGCTGCGCGAGGAAACCAAAGCCAAGAAGACCAAATCCGACAAGCCCGAAGGGAAGGACAAATAGCCATGGCCCTTTGGACGTTGACGCCCGAGCGGCGTCGCGCCTTGCGGCGGTCGGCGGCCAACAGCGCGTTTGGCTTCGTGGTCTTTCTGGTGGCGCTGTACATCTGGTTCCCGTACGACCGGGCCCGCGACGTGGCCATCGCCATGTGCGCCGCGCAGGGGCTGGACGTCGAGATCGGTTCGGTCGGGCGCGCCTTTGGTTTCGGCGTCACCTTCCACGACATCATCGTGCGCACCCACCCGCCCAGCGGCAAACCCACCCGGTTCACCATCGAGGCGGCGCGGGTCACGGTGTCGCCGCTGTCGCTGCTGGGCTCGTCGCCCTCGATCACCATCGACGCCGACGCCTTCGGCGGCAACGTCGTCTTCGAGCAGACCGCGCCCAAGCAGAAGGCCAAGGGCCCGTTCAGCGTCGGCATCAAGGTCTCGGCGGTGAATCTGGCCGAGCTGCCCGGGGTGAAGGAAGCGATCAACCTTCCACTGGGCGGCACGCTGGCCCTGAACATCGAGCTATCGTCGGCCAGCGGGCGTTATGCCGACGCCGCCGGCGCGATCAGCTTTCAGTGCGAGGCATGCGTGGTGGGCGATGGACGCACGCCCTTGCGGGTGGAAGGCAACCCGTTTCTGGCCGGCGGTCTGACCCTGCCGCGGGTTCGCCTGGGAAACCTGACCGGCCGGGTGGCGGTGGAAAAAGGCCTGGCCAAGTTGCAAGGTGTGGGCGGCAAGTCTGCCGACGGCGAGCTGTCGCTGGAAGGCGAATCCCAGCTGCGCGATCCCCTGAACGCGTCGTCGATCAATTTCTACCTGCGTTTCAAGCTGAGCGATGCGCTGCTGAAGAGCGCCGAGCGGCTGGCCACCATCCTGCAAATGGCGGCCACCCAGGGCAAGCGACCGGATGGCTCGTACGGCGTGCGCCTGAGCGGAACGTTCGCCAACATGGCGCCGCCGGTGTTCACCACCGCGTCGCAGTTCGGCGGGCCGACGCCGCCGACTCGTCCGGCGGGACGACCGGGGATCGCGCCGCGGCCCATGCCGGCGGCGCCGCCACCACCACCGGCCGCCATGCAGCCGCCACCGCCGGCCGCGCCCGCGCCGGTCCCCGCGTCGGACATGTACATCGACGAATCGAAAGGACCGAACGGCGTTCCGCCTCAGCCTGCGGCGGTGCCCCCGGCCGCGCCTCCGCAACCGACGCCGCTGCCCGCTCCGCCGCCCGCCGAACCGGGCGCCATTCGCGGCGCACCGCCACCGCCCCCGCCGACGACCGATGACGACACCGCGACACCGCCGCCTGCGCCGCCCGCGCCCGGCGAGAACGAGGCCGATCAGCAGAAATAGCGCGCGTTCACGCGTTGCCCGGTGCGAGGCCGTACTTGCGGACCTTGTCGCAAAAGGTAGAGCGCGCGACCGAGAGAGATTTGGCGGCCCGCCGACGGCTGCCGGCGTTGCGACGGAGGGCCCACACCAGCACCGCCTTCTCGATCTCCTCGAAGGTGCGGTTGGGCAGGCTGAGTTGGTCGTCGCTGCCGACGTCGGCGGGCGAAAACGCGAACGGCGCGGCCGCCAATGCCGGTGCCGGCGCCAACGCGGGCGTCTGGTCGACATCGTGCAGCCGCACCCGCGACGGCTCGTCGGCGATGCGAAACCGCGGCGGCGCCGGCAAATCCAGGTTCGCCGCCTCGATGCGGTCAACGGTGAGGATGGCGGCGCGCCTGATGACGTTGCGAAGCTGGCGAATGTTGCCCGGCCATTCGGCGGCCACCAGGGCGGCGACGGCCGACGGTTCCAGCACCCGCGGCCCAACTTCGGGGGCGATCTCGCGCAGAAAATGCTCGGCCAAAAACGGAATGTCCGTTCGTCGCCGGCGCAGCGGCGGCAGCGCCAGCTCGAAGCCGGCCAGGCGATAGAAAAGGTCGGCGCGGAACGTGCCACGCTGGGTTTCGCCCTCGAGGTTGCGCAGGGTCATGGCCACCACCCGCACGCGCACCGCCACCTCGCCGGCGCCGCCCACCCGGCGCAGGCGGCCGGTC
>DASXQB010000499.1:0-34288 GCA_036493295.1 Polyangia bacterium
CTCGAACAGGATCAGCACCAGGCGTTTCTTGGGATCGACCCGATCAAGCAGGTTGTCCAAGATCTGCAGGCGTTCCGTGCGCTCGGACTGGTCGGAGGTGGGCGGCGGCAACGGTTCGCTCAGCATCAGGGTCGACAGCAACCGCTGCAGGCGACGGCGTTGGATCAAGCGCGAGGTTCCGCGGGCCGCGATCTTGTAGATCCAGGTCGACAGCTGGGCATCTCCACGAAACCGCGGCAGGCTGCGATAGACTGCCAAAAAAACGTCCTGACAGGCGTCCTCGCGCTCGCCCGGAAGAACACCCAGCGCGCTGATGAACCGGTGCACCATGGGCGCGTATCGTTCATAAAGCTGCCGCCAAGCTCCGTGATCGCCTTGCTGGCAGCGGGCGATCAAAACCCGATCGGACGGTTCCGGAGAACCGCGCAAAGCGCTGCTGGCGACGCCTGGTGTCCTCAAAGCTCCCCCGACCTTTAGATTAGTGTCCTTCAGGCCAATTTTCGTCAGCGAAAATAGAAACCTGTTTCAACACCTACTCTTGCATACGTGCGGGGGGTGCTGACCGCGCCGTCACTGCCGTCGCCCAGGCCGGTCAACCGATAGGGAACGGCCAGGCCAATTGCCAGACCCACGCGGGCGAAATAATCGCCCCCGCGCAATCGATAGGCCAGGGCCGCCTCGACGTTGGGGCTGACGTTGCGGTCGGTATGGGCGCTGCCGTCGGCGCGTCTGGCGTTCACCAGCAGCGCGTCGACGCCCAGGTTCAAGCCCGGCTCAAGCCGCCCCGGCCCTGCGGCCAGCGAGAGGTAGGTTCCGAGGCGCAGTGGAATGCGACGAAGTGTGGCCCGCCCGTTGGGCCAACGTCCTTCGGCCAGCGGCGCGATGCCCACGGTCAGCGAAGCGCCGGCGCCGCGCTCGCGAGCGGCGCGCTGCAGATCGATCCCGGCCAGGGCCTCGAAGCCTTCCAGAGGGTCGCCGGCGGATCGCCAGGCAGCGCCGCCGACCATCGCGGCGTCGGTGGTCGGCTCGGACGGAGGCGGTGGTAGCAACGACGCCAGCGGCGCAGCTGGCGGCGGCGGCGGCGGACGGGGCGCGACCGTTTCGTCGAGCTCGGCCACATAGCGGTCGACGATCAAGGCGACGGTGTCGGCCAGCGCCACGCAGTCAGCCGGGCGGCCTTCGGCGGCTGGCAGCGCCCGGCGCAACAAAACCTGGCCGCCCGCATCGCGCAGCTCGACCTGCAACACCGGCGGACCGGACGACGAGGAACGCGCCTGCAGCAAAAGCCGGAGCGCCCGCGGATCGACCGATGGCGTTGCCGACGCCGAAACGCCGGGCAACCGCGCGGCGATCGCCTGCACCACCTCGGCCACCGACGGACAGTCGCCGCGCCCGCCACCTGACACGGCGATGACCGCCGCCTGAATGATCAGCAACAGCGGCGACAGCAGGCGCTTAACTTCCTTCCCCAGAACGGCTGCAGCGATCGACCACGCGCGCGACAGCTTCGGCGAAGATCGACGACGGAGGCAGAAGGCTCACCACCACGTAGGCGCCCGGCCCGGGCAGATCGAAAAAATATCCCGGCTGCACCAACACGCCGTCGCGCCGCAACAGCGTGACGGCCCATTCCGCGTCGGTCAACACAGCAGGGACGCGCAGGATGGCTGACCAGCCGGCTTCGGCCGGCAGCAGTGTGCAGGGCGACGAAGCCGGCAGCAGCGCTTGCAGCCGCGCGCGGTTGCCCGCCACCCGCGCCGCGATGGCCGCGCGAATGGTGCCGCCCAAAGCCAGCAGGCGCGGCGCCGCCAACTGGACCGGCGTTGCCACAGAAAGATAGGTGTCGGCGATCAGCTCCAGCCGCGCCAGCGCCGCCGCCGAAACGTCGGGCGGTGACCCGCCGGCCACGATCCAGCCGAGCTTGAGCTGCGGCAAGCCGCACGACTTGGAAAGACCGCCCAGGCTGAACGTCAGCGGCGGCGCATCGTCGCCAGCGGCGGCCGTGGCGGCGCAGGCCACGGCGTCGGGGGGCGCGTCGCCGAAAGGAAAATCGGCGAACACCTCGTCGGCAATCAAGGCCAGGCCGGCGTGCGCGCAGAGCGCGGCCAGCCGGCGGTGCTCATCAGTCTTCAGGAATGATCCGGTCGGATTGTTCGGGCTGACCACGATCAGCGCGCGCAGCTTTTGGCCGGCGACGCGCGCGCCGGCCAGAGCCGCTTCGATCGATGCAAAGTCGACGTGCCAGACGCCGTCGTAAGCCAAACGGTAGGCCCATGGCTGCACGCCTTCCAGACGCGCCAGATAGTCGAACAGCGGATAGCTGGGCTCGGGGACCATGACGGCGTCGCCGGGATCGCACAGCAGCTTGAAAAGCAGCGCGTACGATTCGCTGCTGCTGGCGGTGAGCAGCAGGTGATCGGGCTCGACGGCGCAGCCGCGCCGGGCATAGTCGGCGGCGATCGCCGCACGCGCCGATGGCAGTCCGCGCGGCGACGGCGCATAGGTTGCCACCTCGGACAGGGCCAGCGCCTCGCGCAGCGCCGCCACCGGATACGGCAGCTCGACGGCGGTGGGATTGGACACCGTCAGATCGAGGACCGCGCCGCCGGCTTGGCGGCAGGCTGCCTCGGCAGCGGCCAGCGCGTTTTCTGGGCTATCCCAGGGCAGACGACGCGAAAACACCGACAGCAGGTTACCACCGGCGGCGTTTGTCCCCGACACCGGTTCGGCAGGCGGTGCGCACTCGCGGTGGAAGTCGGGTTGCCGTACAATCGAGCGTTCATGGGTCTCGACCTGCGCGAAGTGCTGAGAGCAGACATGCGCCTGCACCCGCGGGTGGCGCAGCAAGCGCTGTTCGGCCGGGCCGAGGATCGCCAGCGCCTGGCCTCGACGCTGCCGCCGCTGGTGCCGTTCGGCAACGCGCAGTACGCGGGGGCGGATTGGATTTTGGACTGGGACCACCGGCTGCCCTCGCGGCAGGCGGTGCTGCGGCTGTTCGCTTTTTATTCAGCCGAGCGGCGCAAAGAATTTCTCGAAGGTCACGAGGCCCGCCAGCGCGAGATCGCCAGCCAGGATCTGTTTCCCGAGTTCGACGTCCCCGACTTCGTCAAGCTACCGGCGGACGAGGTCTACGAGACCGAGATGGATCTGAAGGGCAGCCCGGCGCGCCTGCGCCTGGTCAGCGAATGGCGGCGCGAGATCGATCCCGGGCAGGGCAACCGCGCCGTCGAGATCGTGCGCAGCTCGGAGCCGTTCAAGACGCTGAAGACGCAGTCGAAGATCCGCGCCCCCGGCCTGGGCGAGCTGGAGCCGGCCGAATGGTCGCCACCGTGCGAGAGCGGCCACGTGCGCTGGGGCATCGACGTCTGGTTCCTGCTGACGTTCAACGGCATGGTCGGCGAAGGGCGGGCGTTCCTGGTCGATCTCGAGGATCGCTCGGTGGTACGGGAACGCGACTTTCAATTTCGCGCCGGCTAGCAACCGTTCAAGCAGCCAGAAGGCCGTCGGCCAGCCATTGCCCGAGCCACGTCGAGCCAAGGCGGGCGGCGTCCTCGGCATCGTGGGTTTCGCTGAGGCGCTCGCACAGAACGCCGAAGGACAACCCAGGCTGGATCAAGCGAATCGCCCCGGCCTGGGCGGTGTCGATCACCCGGTGATAGACGGTGGTTTCGCGGCGCCACACGAGGAAGGCGGCCGGCTCCTCGCGGGCGAGCACCTGAGCCGGCAGCGACGCTGCCGCCTGCGCCGCGGACCACACGTCATCGATGGCGTGCGCGGATGGGACCAGCTCGTGCGCGGCGATCGGCTGCAGGATCAGGGTGGCGAAGGCCTCGGGCGGCAACGTTTGTAGCTGCTGGCGCGTCAGCGGCGTTTGATCGACGCGGTCAAAGACGTCAAGGCGCGCCCACTCCAGCGCCAGCAGCTCGCCCAGCCACGGACGCTCGACGGCCAGGGCAAGGGGATGCCCGGCGGCGAAGGGCGGCAAATATCGGCCCACCTCGCGCAGCGACGGATGGCGCGACGGGTGCGCCAGCAGATAGTCGGTGATGAGATTGTGAAAGCCGGTCTCGTCCAGCGCCGCCGCCGTGGCCGGGAAGTACTGCGCCAGCGTGTCGCGGATTCGGTAGAAGTACATGTTGGCGTAGACGTCCAGGCGCTCGACGGCGGAGGCGCGGTGGTCGCCCTGGATGATCGCCCCCAATTGGTCAGCGCTGGCGCCGGCGGCGGCGAGGCCTTGGGCCACCCCTTCCGGCGCGGTGATGAGCGAGAAGAACTGGCGTTCGATCGCGGCCAGCGTCGGCCCGGCCGGCGCATCACCGCGCCGCATGCTTGACCGCCGGCGAAGTCAGCAGCGCCGCTTCGATCGGCGCGGCTAGCAGCGCCGTTTCAATGACGGCGGCGTGCCGCGATTCTTCCACCAATCGCTCGAGCGGCGGAATGTGATCGTCCCATTCGATCAGCGTCGACACCCGCCCGAACCGCTGCAGCGCCAACCGGTACAGATCCCAGACGCCGTCGCAAACCGGGTGATCGTGGGTGTCCAGCAACAGCTCGCCCGACGTGCTGTGCCCAGCCAGATGAATCTGTCCCACCCGACCAAGAGGAATCCCGGCGATGAACGCCGCCGGATCGAAGCTGTGATTGTGGGCGCTGACAAAGATGTTGTTCACGTCCAGAAGAACGCCACAGTCGGCGCGCTGGCACAGCGCCGCCAAGAATTCCCATTCGGTCATGGCCGACTGACAGAAGCTGACGTAGGTGGAGACGTTCTCCACCAGGATCCGTCTTTTGAGCCGATCCTGCACCCGCTGCACGCGCTCGGCGACGTGGCGCAAAGCCTCTTCGGTGTAAGGCAGAGGCAACAGGTCGTGCGCGTAGTGACCGCCCAGGCTGCCCCAGCACAAATGATCGGAGACCAACTCCGGCTGCACCTCGGCTGCAAGCTCTGCCAGCCCGTTCAAATAATCGGCGTTAATTGGATCAACCGACCCCAATGACAGCGAAACCCCGTGCATCACCACCGGCGATCGCCCGCGAACTTCGCGTAACACCCGGCGCGGATTTCCCCCCGCCACCAGGAAATTGTCCGAAATAACCTCAAACCAATCCACCACCGGCGGCTGCTCCAACACCGCCTGATAGTGTTCCGTCCGCAGCCCAATGCCGTGCCCCAAATAAGGAAACAAATTCATTCCCTCTTTAGGCCGACTATTTTCACCAATGACGTCCACTCATTTATCCAATGGCACCCGTTCGCCGCCGCTATTTTCGTACAGGAGGCCGCTCTCCGCTCGGCCGACCCACCTTGCGCGAGCAATCCGCTGAGGGCCGACGCGGGGGGACTGGTCCCCCCGCGAAGCGAGCGCAGCGAGCGACTATTTCGCCGGCGCGACTTTCCCGCCCTTGTCCTTGCAGTCTTTCTCGCTCATCTCCACCCAGCCTTTGCCTTTGCAGCCGTTTTTCCCGGAGCAAGCATTGGACGCTGAATGACAGCCGCCTTTGCCCTTGCAGGCGTTCACGCCCTCACAGTGCACCTTGCCGCCCTCGGCGGCGCTGGCGATAACGGGCGCCGCGCTGGCGAACAATCCGGCGGCAAGAGCGACGACCAAGGTACCTTTGGTGCTGATCATTGATTCTCTCCTTTGGGGGTTTTTCTCACGGCGTTCGGCTATTGCTACGCCGAAACCGGGAGCCCGTTACGATAAACCTCCGTCTTAAATGGCGCCAACCCCAATGACAACGCGCAATATTTCGCTTTCCGCGACCAAATCTGAAACATGGCGTAAGATTCGGGCAGGAATCGTTGATCGCGGGTCACTAACCGCAGGAGTCAACATGCGGAGCATTCGCGCAGTTCCTGGCTACCTGGGCCTGATTGTTTTGGCCGTTGGGTGCAACGCCGCCGAAGGGTTTCACGGCGCTGGCCCGGATGCCGGCGCGGGGACCGGCACCGGCGGCGCCGTGGTCGTGACGGGTACCGGCGGCGACACCGGCACCGGCGGATCGTTCGGCGGCACCGGCGGCAGCGACGGCACCGGCGGTAGTGACGGCTCGGGCGGCAGCGGCCCGGGCGGCACGATGGTCGGTTCGGGCGGCAACGGCACAGGCGGCGCCACCGCCGACGCCGGGATCGACGCCGCGGTCGACAAGGCACCGGACGTCGGCGCGGACACTTCTTCGACCGACACGCGCGACGCCGCCGCCGACACCGGACCGCAGGTGCTGACCTTCCAGAACTATTGCTTGCGCGCGCACTGGACCGCCACCGCGTCGCTGCAATCGGATGCGGGCATCAACGCCATCGACGGCGATGCCGTCACGATGTGGGCGACGGCGGCGCCGCAAACACCGAGCGAGTATCTACAGGTCGATCTGGGCGGGCTGGCCCGCCTGACTCAGATCGTCCTCGACAACAGCGTCGGCAATCAGACCGACTACCCGCGGGCGTACACCGTCCTTGGCTCCGCCGACGGCAACACGTTTCCGACCACCATCACCACCAACGGCCAAACGCCGGCCGGTGCCATCACCACCATCAATTTCAACGCGATCACCGTGCGCGCCTTCCGCATCATTCAAACCAACTCTGACCCGACGTTCTGGTGGACGGTGCACGAGCTGCGCCTGGGCTGCCAGCCCGCCACCACGCCTGCCCCGGGCGCCTTCGATCCGTTCGATCCCAGCCAGTGGATCGTGACCGCGTCGTCCAACGTCGGCGGCGAAGGGCCGGGCAATGCCATCGACGGCGACTTCACCACGCGCTGGACGTCGGGCGCGCACCAGCAGGGCAACGAGTGGTTCATGGTGGACATGGGCGCGCCGACCACCATCAGCCAGGTGTGGATGACCACCCGTCAAAGCCCCAACGATTTTCCCGCCCAGTACGCCCTGGACGTGTCGATCAACGGCACCACGTTCTCGACCGTGGCCACTGGCGCGGGCGACATCGTCACCAAGATCATCGTGCCGCCAGTCAAGGCGCGCTATCTGAAGATTCGCCAGACCGGCCAGACGGACCCCAACGTCGGCCCCTGGTGGTCGTTCGACGAGCTGACCATTCGCCCGTAACGGCGGCCGCCCGCCGCGATCCTCTCAGCGGCTCCAGCCGCGTTCGTTCTTGAACAGGTGCGCCAGGGCCTGGCTGAGGCCGTCGAGGCCGGGCTTGAAGAACACCGGCGCGTCGATGCTGACGCCGATCATCGTGTCGTTCGACGACGTCACGCCGAACCGGGCGATGTCGCGGTCGACCTCGCTTCGGCGCAGCGCCCGCAAGACGCGTTCGCCTGAACGGTTGGCCATGTCCAGATCGCCGATGATCAAACCCGGCCGCTCCTCGTGCAGCGCGGTGGTCACTTCCGTTTCGGTCTTGGCGCAACGAACGCCATAGCCTTCCTCGATGGCCAGTTCCATCAGGAAGTCGCGCAACTCGGGATCGTCGCTGACGACCAGGACGGACGCCGGGACAGCCCCAGTCGGCGGCGCCGGTGTTCCTCCGTTCGGGACGAGCCTCACCAGCATGTTCAAACAGGATAGCGGCATTATGTTTCAGGCTTTTTTCCGCGGCGCCACTATTGGGTAAAATCTTTGGATTGACCGCCGGCTGACGGTCGTCGATCAGCGGGCCTCCCCTTGCAGACCCGAGGCGGCGCAGCAACAATGCCGCCATGAACAGCCGAATCCTGGCCCTGGTGGCGGTTTCTTTGGTCGGATGCGGGGGAAAATCGCCCGGAATCCAGGACTCCGGCGTGCCCGGCACGGGCGACGACGCCAGCGTGACCGGTGATGGCAGCCCCACCGACGACGCCAGCCAGCCGATGGACAGTCCGTTCCCCTTCGACACCGCGTTGGGCATGCCGCTCTCCGTGCCGGCCGGCCAATGGACCTGGGTCGACTTCCCCGACTCGACCTGCGACGACGGCTCGCCGACCGGGATCGCCGTCAGCCCCGGCGACGCCGGCAAGCTGCTGATTTTCTTCGAAGGTGGCGGCGCCTGCTGGGACGCTCTGACCTGTTTCGGGCTGAATACGGCAGTTCACGGACCGTTCGGCCAGGCGCAGTGGGACGCCCAATCCGCGACCATCACAACGTCCAGCATTTTGGATCGCACCCTGACCGGCAACCCGTTCGCCGGATACGGGATGGTCTTCGTGCCCTACTGCACGGGCGATTTGCACGCCGGCAACAACGTGGCCACCTATGACGTAGCTGGCCAGGCCAAGCCGTACCACCATCAAGGCGCGGCCAATGTGGCGGCGTACATGGCCCGAATCGCCGCCACCTGGACCAACGCCACCGACGTGGCGATCACCGGCAGCAGCGCCGGCGGTTTCGGGGCGCTGATGAACTACGAACCGATCCGCGCCCACTTCCCCGGTGCCAAGATGATCATGATTGACGACTCCGGACCGCCGCTGGCGGGCACGTCGATCCCGGCCAGCGAACGGATGGCGTGGTACGCGGAGTGGCACGTCGGCGATCTCATCGACCCGCAGTGCGCGGACTGCAAGGACGACGTGTCCAACTTGCCAGCCGCAGTGGCGGCGAAATATCCGAACGATCGAATGGCCCTGCTGTCGTCGCTGCAGGATCAGACCATCCGAACCTATTTCATGCTGACGGCGGACGGCATGCAGACCGCGTTGCAGTCGCTGAAGACGGACAAGCTGGATGCGCTCCCCAACTTTCACACCTTCTTTGTCTCCGGCGAGACGCACACCATGCTGGGCAATCCCAGCGGCTTTGTGGCCGGCGGCACCGCGCTTTTGCCTTGGTTAGGGCAGATGTCCAGCGCTGATGCGGCGTGGACGTCGGTCGGTCCGTAAGCGCGCTGGCTCAGCCGCGCGTTCAGCCGGCGATCTTGAGCTCGGTCGCGATGGCAAGCCCAGCCTTCAAGGTTCGCGTCACCGGCGTCTTGTCGCAGATCTCCGCCAGGCGCGTGCGCTGCTCGTCGGACAACGGCGCGCTGCAGGTGACGATGCGTTCGATCTGATCGCCTTCGCCTTCTTTGCCTTTGAGCATGCGCAGCGCCACCTCGACCTGCCCCAGCATCCAGCCTTTGCGCTGGGCGTACATCCGCAGCGTGATGGACGTGCATGCACCCAGCGACGCCAGCAGCAGCGCATACGGCGCCGGGCCCGTGTCGGTCCCGCCGTTGCTGGCCGGCTCGTCGGCGGTCAGCGTGTGCGCGCCGGCCTGGATCCGTTGCGCGTAACCGGAGCCGCTGACGACCTGAACGGTGGCGATCGCTGTCATGCGCGCCAACCTACCGCTTTCGCCTCGCCGGCGCAGCGACGAAGGCCAAGGTAACGCCGGGCTGCTAGTATCCGCGGCCGTGGATTTCGCCATCGAGACGCGCGCGCTGCGCAAGGTCTACCGCGTCCCCAAGCCCAGCAAGCGGCGCGGCGGAGGCGCGGGCGGTCCCATTCGGCCGCCGATGATGCCGCCTTCCGCGGTGTCCGCGACCGGCGGCGAAGTGGTGGCGCTGGAAGCACTGGACCTCAGCGTCCAGCAAGGCGAGTTCTTCGGCCTGCTTGGTCCGAACGGCGCGGGCAAGACCACCACCATCGGCATCCTCACCACGCGCGTGCTGCCGTCGGCGGGCCAGGCCTTCATCGCCGGTCAGGACGTGGTGGCCGCCGCGGTGTCGGTGCGCCAGCGCATCGGCGTGGTGCCGCAGCGGCCGAACCCCGATCGCGGTTTGTCGGTGCTGGAAAACCTGGTCTTTCACGCTTCATACTTTGGTTTTTCGCGCGCCGAATCGCGGACCCGGGCCAGCGAGATTCTGGAACGCCTGGGCCTGGGCGAGCGCGGCGAATCGCGCGTCGATCAACTGTCGGGCGGCCAGCAGCAGCGCCTGATGATCGCCCGCGCCTTGATTCACCAGCCGCAGGTGATCTTTCTCGATGAGCCGACGGTGGGCCTGGACCCGCAGGCGCGCCTGGCGCTGTGGGAGATCTTGCGCGGCCTGCACGCCGAAGGCCGCACCATCGTGATGACCACGCACTACATGGAAGAAGCCGAGCAGCTGTGCCGGCGCGTGGCGATCATCGATCGAGGGCGCTTGCTGGCCTGCGATCCGCCCGAGCTGTTGAAGAAGAAAGCGCCCGGCGGCACGCTGATCGACCTGACGCTGGACGGCCCCGCCGCGCCCGTGCTGGCGGCGGCGCGCGCGTTGCCCGGTGTGCTGTCGGCCGAAGCGGAAGGTGTCGCCTTGCGCGTTTATCATCCGCGCGAAGGCGAGGCGCTGGTGCCGCTTTTGGGGGCGGTGCAGGCGGCCGGCCGTGCCGTCACCAACATTCGATTGGCGCCGCCCAGCTTGGAAACGCTGTTCGTCTCTCTCACCGGAAGGAAACTGGATTGAACCCGCCCGCGCCCCGCCCGGTTGGCGCCGGCCACGTTTTCCTGGCGTTGCTGATGCGCGACGCGGTGGTGGTGCGCCGCGAGCTGATCTATTTCCTGATGCGCACGGCGATGCAGCCGCTGCTGTTCACCATCGTCTTTGGGTATCTGTTGCCGCGCATGGGCTTCGTCAATCGCGGGTACAGCTCGGCGCTTTTGCCCGGCGTGCTGGCGGTCAGCCTGGCGCTGGCGGCGGTGCAGTCGGTGGCGCTGCAGATGGTGGCCGATTTTGGTTTCACCAAGGAGATCGAAGATCGCTTGCTGGCCCCGGTGCCAAGCTGGCTGGTGGCGCTGGAGAAGGTGGTCTCCGGCACCGGGCAGGCGTTGATCGCGGCGCTGTTCGTGCTGCCGCTGGCGCGCCTGATCATGGGCCCCATCGCCGGGCTGTCGCTGAGCAACGTCGGCCTCATCATCGTGGTGACGCTGTTCGGAGCGACGTCGTTCAGCATGCTGGGTCTTTTTCTGGGCAGCGTGATCGAAGGAACGCAGATCGGTCTTTTGTTCGGCATCGTGGTGGCGCCGATGATCATGTTCGGCTGCGCGTACTACCCGTGGAAGGGCCTCGACGCCGTGCCGGTGATGAAATACGCCGTGCTGCTGAACCCGCTGACCTACGTTTCGGAAGGCCTGCGCGGCGTCCTCATTCCCAGCCAGCCGCATATGCCGATCCCGATGGTGCTGCTGGCCCTGGCGGCGATCACCGCGCTGTTCTGGCGCCTGGGCTTGCGGACATTCATGAAGCGGGCGGTAGGCTGACCGACGCCGGCGGCAGCGACGGCCGCCGTATCACCGCGATGACCAGCGCCAACAGCGCGATGCCCACGGCGCCCGCGCCGGCGTCCACCAACAACATTTTCAGCGCGCCATAGCGATCAGCCGCCCACCCGTCGAGGCGGGTCATGTACCAGATCGGGATGTTCGACAGCGAGGCGAAGACGTTGTACTTCGTCGACGCCGCACCGCCGCCGATCGCCTCCAGCACAAAGCCGGTGAAGGTTCCGTAGCAAAGGCCGCTGGCAAACGAATAGGCGATGCACAGCACGGCATACGTGGTCGGCGTGCGCGCCAAGAACGCGATCACCAGCGCGACCAGGGCCAGGATCGCACTGGATATGGCGTAGGCAGCCTTGCGGTCCATGGCGTCGGACATGCGGCCGGCGGCCAAGCAGCCGGCGATCATGACGACGCCCGAAAGCCAGCCGTTCATCAACTCGACCAGATCCGACGACGCGCTCCAGTCGCGCGCCACCGCGGCGAACAGGTTGGCGGCGGCGCAGGCGCCCATCGGCAGAAAACACAACGTCATCGCCACCGCACCCTTCCGCGACCACAGAAGGTGCCAAAGCTCGGCAAACAACACCTTGAGGCGGGCGCGGGCTGATGACGCCGGCGCGCCCGAGCTGCCTTCGGGCGGAATTTCGGGCAGTGGGATCAGCGCCAGGCTGCAAACCATCAACGCCACCGCCATCACCGTCGGCGCCATCCACAGCGCGGGCAGGTTGCGCGCCAGCCGAAAACCGAGGCCGCCACCCAAGGCGACGCCGCCCAGATTTCCCGCCTGCGACCAGGCCGCCGCCCGCCCGCGATCGGATTCGCTGGTGGCGTTGGCCATGATTCCCTCGACGGACATGGCCACGAACGCCGACGCCACGCTGTTGATGAAGGTCAGCGCTTCCAGCGTCCCCAGGTTCTGCACCGCCAGCGGCACCAATCCCAGCGCGGCCAGCGTCAGCGAGCTGACCGCGTTGCTCGCCAGGTACCAGCGCTTGCGGGTGAACAGGACGTCCACCAGCGGCGCCCACAAGAATTTGTACGTCTGGGGCAGCACGGTCATCGCTGCCAGCGCACTGAACGCCGCCACCGAGATTCCATGCTGCGGAGCAAGGAAACCCAGCGCCACCGTCACGTAACCGGTGGGCGCGCCGAAGGGCAGGAACAAGATGAAGTACAGCAGCGGATGCGCCCGGCGACCGATGCTCACCCGACCACGCTAACACGTCCGTCGCGCGCGGCCCGTTACCGCTGCGTGCGCAGCGTACCCAGCATGGCGGTCGAGACGTCGCCTAGCAGATCGATCTTCCGCGAGACCGTGCGGAACCAGGTGCTGGCGTCGATGCCGAAGCCGGCGTCGCCGTCCATGAACACCACGCTCTCCATGCGCTGCACCTCGACCGCCGCCGGCGACGTCAGCGCCTGGCGCAGCGCCTGCCCGTCAGCTTGAGGCGCGGTGGCCGAAAAGATGTGCAGGTACGTCGCCTGCGCGGCGATCAAAGCCGCCACCGACAGACGCTGGCCCTGTTCGAAGCGATCGCGCAGGAACGCCACCGCCAGCTGCGCGCGTTCGATTCCCACTTTCTCTTTGGCGTGGAGCAGGACCACGTACGCCAGGGCGTCGTTGCGCGAGACACCGGCCACCGTGGCGGTCATGTACGCTTCGATCGCGCCCAGCAGCGCGGCGTTCAGCACCGAGTACACCTCGATCACCCGCGCCGCCTCCACGCGCGCGCCCACCACCGCGTCGCGCGTGCCGTCGATGGCGCCCAGCAAGCTGCTGGCGTGCTGGAAACGCCGCTGCACCGCCGCCGGCAGCGCACCCAGTTCGCGCCCGACGATCTCGAACAGCGCCGCTCGCTGCTGATCGGTGCGCTTCCATTGAGGGGTCAATTCGTCGCCCACGAGATGACCGCCCGAACCGACGAACAACGTCGACACGCCACGCTCGCGCTGGGTCTCGTGCACCAGGCTCCCGACCGCGTCGGCCAGCGCGAGAAAAGCCGACCCCGTCGCAGCGGCGCCGGCCGCATCACCGCTGGCGCCGCGTCCGGGCGGGCGAGCCGCCGCCGCGTCGGCCAGAGGATCCTTGCGCATGGTGAAGGCGATTTGCTTTTCGACACACACCGCGCGCAACACGCCCCCGGCGGCCGCTGCGCGCAGCGCGGATTCAAACGATGCCTCTTCGAACGAATGAACCTGATACGTCGGTCGCGCGGTCACGATGGTGACGACGCACGCGCCGTCTTCGCGCTCTTCCACGGTGCCGGCGTCATCGGCGACCAGGCAAAACCGCAATACGCGAGAAGCATCGGAGCTGGAAAGCGACATGACAGCCAAAACGCCAATCGGCGTACGCCGCTTGATCTTGATCGCAGTATGGTTTCCGTGAGATTTCCAACTACCTGAATCGGCGTAACTTTCGTTCTGGTGCGATTCATGAGATCGCACTGCCGCGATCGTTTGGCTCGCAGCCGCGTGACCCACGCAACATCGAAAAAGTCATATTCTTCGCGGAGTTCGATTGATCTTTGGGACCAGTTGGTCGTTACTAGTATGGCTGGTGATTGAGGGAGTTCCGGGGTGGCATGAGGCGCGCGAGGCTTCCCCAAACGAGAGGATCGTGTGAACGACTCGTTCCTAAAATCCCGTCGGCGCTTGGAGCAAGTGATCACGCCACCGCTCGGCTCGATCCAGACGCCGATGACGGACGAACTGACCACGCTGACGCCCACGCCGACCTCGGGCGTGATGGCCGCGCCACAGGCGTCGACGCCCAGCGTGTGCGTAACGTTCGGCCGCCTGGTCGGACAAAGCGCGCGCATGCGCAAGGTGATCGATCAATTGAAGGTGGTGGCGCCGCAAAACACCACGTTGCTTCTGGAAGGCGAAAGCGGCACCGGCAAAGAGCTGGCGGCCGAGGCAGTCCACGCCGCCAGCCAGTGCCGCAAAGGACCGTTCGTGGTGGTCGATTGCGCGGCGGTCCCGCGCAACTTGATCGAGGCCGAGTTGTTCGGACACGAGCGCGGCGCCTTCACCGGCGCGGTGCAATCGCGCGAGGGTGCCTTCGTGCGCGCGGACGGCGGCACGGTCTTCCTGGACGAGATCGGCGAGCTGGAGCTGGACATCCAGCCGCGGCTTTTGCGGGTGATCGAGACCCGGGCGATCAAACCGGTGGGCGGCTCGACGCCGCGGCGCCTGAACGTGCGCATCATCGCGGCCACCAACCGCGATCTGGCGCGCGAGGCCGAACAGGGCCGCTTCCGCACCGACCTTTATTACCGGCTGGCGGTGACGCGCGTGCGGATGCCGTCGCTGGACGAACGCCAGGAAGACATTCCGATCCTCTGTCACCACGTGATTGAGGATCTGTGCGAGCGCGATCGCAAAGAGTACGGCCTGGACGCGCGCCAGATCGCCGAGCTGGCGCGCCGCCGCTGGCCCGGCAACGTGCGCGAGCTGCGCAACGCCATCGAACGGCTGACCGTGCTGGGCTTCGACGACGACGACGAGGACGAGCACACGGCGTCCTCGTTCACGCCCACGCCCACCTCTTCGGACCGGCGTTTTCGGGTGGCCAAGGCCGAGGCCATCGCCAACTTTGAACGGCATTTCTTGAACGAGGTGATGACCGAGCACCGCGGGAACATCACCGCCGCCGCCATCGCCGCGCACGTCGACCGCGTGCACTTCCTGCGTTTGCTGGACCGCCACGGCTTGCGCAAGCCGCGGCGGACCTGAGCCGCCGCTCAGCGGAACATCAGCGGCGCGCTCTCGTGCAGGTATCGGCGCCAGATGGCCCAGTTGTGGAAGCCGTCGGTGGCGTGGAACGTGTGCTTGATCTTGAGATCGTCCAATTTCTTGGCGAAGGCTTCGTTGCGCGCGAACAACGAATCCTGACGGCCGCACCCGATCCAGAACAACTTCAGTTGTTTGTTGATGAGCTCCGGCTTTTCCAGGGCCGGCCCCACCAGCGTGTCGACCTCGCCGGGCGGTGCGCCGGCGCTGTACGAGCCAATCTGACTGAACAGCTCCTGGTGACGCAGGCCGATCTCCACAGCGTGCGCGCCACCCATCGACAAACCAAAGATGGCGCGGCTGGCGCGATTGGGCTGCACACGGTACTTCGCCTCGACCATCGGGATGACGTCCTTCAATAGATAGTTTTCCATCGCGGCGGCGTTCTTGTCAGAAGGCGCTTCGAACGGCAGCGCGTGGCCCCAGGGCATCACCACGATCATCGGGACGGCTTTCTTCTCGGCCAGTAGATTGTCCAGGATGAAATTGGCCGCGCCCGCCACGGGCCAGTCGGCGGCGGTGCCGTTGCGGCCGTGCAGCAGATACAGCACCGGATATTTTTTCTTGTCCTTGGCGTAACCGGGCGGCGTGTAGATCCAGACGGCGCGGGTGTCGCCCAGCACCGCGGACTTCTGCCAGTTGATCTCCATGGTCCCGTGGGGAACGTCCTTGGCGTCGGCGAAGCCTGGCTCGGCGCCGGGGACCACCACGAAGCTGCCCGGCGAGGTCGCGCGCAGCTTGACCGCTGGGTTGTGTGGATCGGGCATGGCCACGCCGTCGACGTTGTACGAATAAATGTACGTGTCGGGCGTGAACGGCCCGACGGTGATGCTCCAGATGCCTTTGGCGTCCTTGCTCAGCTTTGGCTTGTCTTTGGGGATCCAGTCGCCGTTCAACGTCACCTCGCCGGCCTTGGGTGCTGGCAAACGAAAGGTCACCCGGCGATCGGGTAACACCTCGGGCGAGGTCACCGGCGGCGGCGCTGGAGCGGCGGCGGGCGCGGCCGGCGCGGGCGCCGGGGCCGGCGCTTGGGCGGAAACCAATGACGGGAAGACAGCGAGCGCGAGCAGCAAAAGCACGGGGAGCGTCTTCATGCGGCCTCCTTCTTTCGGGCGCGGACTGTACCACCGCCGCCGCGCCCGGCAGCGCCGCTCACACACGAACTTGATTCACGCTTCAGGCGCCGGCGGCGGGTGAGCACCGCCATCGACCACCGCCGGCGATCGCTCGCCGCGCGTGTCGACCTCGGCGGCCCAGTCGCCGTGCGTGCGTTCCAGCGCCGCCTTGTCCTCGGCGAACTGCCGCTCCAGCTGTTCGCGGCCGGCGCGCGCCGTCGACAGCCGGCGCACCTCATCGCCAAAGTGCGGAAGCAATTCCTCCAGCACGCTGATGTTCTGGCGGCGAAAGCGATCGGCGCGCTCGCGCGCTTCGTACGGCGCCACCCCCATGTGCTCCAGCGCGTGGCGGCCGCTGCGCAGGGCCGACTCGAACGTCTCGCGCTCGACGGCGCGCACGCCGCGCCTGCGCAGCTCGACCCAGTGACTGACGTTGCGGGCCCGGGCCACGATGTGCAGGCGCGGGAAATTCTCCCGTACCAGATCGACCAGCTTGGCGCTGGAGACTGGATCATCGATGGCCAGGACCAGCAGCTTGGCCTGGGCGGCGCCGGCGGCCTGCAACAAATCCAAACGGGTGGCGTCGCCGTAAAAGATGCGAAAACCAAACTTGCGCATCGTCTCGATCTGGTCGGTGTCGTGATCAAGCACGGTGGCCCGCATCCCCGACGCGAACAGCAGGCGCCCGATGATCTGCCCAAAGCGTCCGAAGCCGGCGATGATCACCGGCGCGCCGTCGGACTCGACCGCGTCGGCCGGCCGGTCTTTGGCCGTGGCGCGCACGATCTGATCGTGCAAGAGCAGCAGCAACGGCGTCAGCGCCATCGACAGCGCCACCACCAGGGTGAGGATGGCGTCCCAGGCGCCCGGCAGCAGGTGCGCTTGCCCGGCCACACCGAAGACCACGAAGGCGAACTCGCCGCCCTGGGCCAGCAGCGCGGCGAACAGCCAGCGATCGGGCGCCGCCACGCCCAGCGGACCGGCGACCAGCCGCAGCGCCAGCCCTTTCAAAAACAGCAGGGCCAACACCAGCGCGATGATCAGGCGCGGCTCGCTGGCCACCAGGGCGAAGTCGA
Organism: Polyangia bacterium; assembly: GCA_036493295.1. Lineage (GTDB taxonomy): Bacteria > Myxococcota_A > Polyangia > Fen-1088 > Fen-1088 > DATKEU01. Next base: position 17,159 of record DASXQB010000499.1, read on the forward strand.
TGGACATGCCGACGGCGATGAAGAAGAGCCCCATCAGCAAGCCCTTGAACGGCTCGATGTCGGTCTCCAGGGCGTGACGATATTCGGACCCGGCCAGCAGCACGCCGGCCAGGAACGCGCCCAGGGCCATGGAGATCCCGGCGGCGTTCATGATCTGCGCGATGCCCACCACCAGCAGCAGCGAAAACCCGGTGAAGACCTCGCGCAGGCCGGTGCGAGCCACGATACGCAACAATGGCCGCGTGACGTACCGCCCCAGCACCACCACCGCCGCCACCGCGCCCAGCACGCGCAGCCCGCCCCACCACCCGTGCGAGCCGGCCGCCCCCGGCGCGGCCGGCGCCAGCAAGGGTACGAGCGCGATCAGCGGAATGGCCGCGATGTCCTGAAACAGCAGCACGGAGAACGCCGTCGCGCCGGTGGGCGCGGTCAGCATCCCGCGCTCGCGCATGGTCTGCACGGCGATCGCCGTCGACGACAACGACAGCGCCAGCCCGGCCACCAGCGCGCCTTGCCACGGCAACCCAGCCAGCAAACCGCCGCCGGCCAGCAGCGCCCCGCAGGCCGCCATCTGCGCCGAGCCGCCGCCGAACACCGGCCGGCGCATGGAGAACAGCCGCTTGGGATCCAGCTCCAGGCCGATGAGAAACAGCATCAGCACCACCCCGAACTCGGCGAAGTGCAGGATCGATTTCACGTCGCTGACCAACCCCAGCCCGAACGGCCCGATGGCGCAGCCGGCGATCAGATAGCCCAGCACCGAGCCCAGACGCAGGCGGCTGGCCAGCGGCACGAAGACCACCGCCGCGCCCAGGTAGACCATCACTTCGAACATCAGGCTGTGCTCATGCATCGGCGCCTCCCGCGGACGAACCGAGTTCGACCAGGCGCTGCAAGCGCTGGCGATAGTCGGTGGCGGCGGCGTGCAGCTCGGCGTCACCGATGCGGTGGGCGCCGTGCACGACCACCGGCGGATCAACCCAGCGCATGCCGCAGAACCGCGCGGTCTGCGACACCGCGGGAACGAACGCCTCGAACGGATGACCGTGCATCTGCCCGGGCGCGTAGGCTCCCTCGGGCGCGCCGGTGGTGGTCACCCACAGCACGGTCTTGCCGCGGACCGCGGTGCCGCCCGCGCCATAAGCCCAGCCGTGCGCCAGCACCTTTTCGATCCACAAATGCAGCAGCGACGGCAGACCGTACCAGTAAAACGGGCTTTGCCAGACGACCAGATCGGACGCCAGCAGCGCTTCGCGCTCGGCCTCGATGTCGACGGAAAAATCGGGATAAAGCTGGTAGAGACTGCGCACCCGGACGCCCGGCAGATCGTGCACCGCCGCCAGCAGCACGCGGCCGGCGCGCGAACGATCCGGATAAGGGTGCGCGTAGATCAGATTGATCGACCGAGACACCGGCGGAGCATACGGCAGTTCGGCAGGCGCACCAGGGCAGCGGCCAGCGCCACGGACCCGCCGACCGTGCGGGCCATCAGCGACGAGAACGACGCGGCCGCGTCCACGCGCCCAGAAGAAACGCCAGCGCGATCCACCCGCCGCCGCGGTTCGCCACCCGACCGGCGGGGGCGACCGCGCAGCCGGCGGCGCCCGAGATCCCGCCGCGGTTCGCGGGCGAGGGGATTGGCGCCACGCCAGCGTCGGCGTTCCCGCTGTCGCCGCCGCTGCCTTCGCCCGCGGCGCCGCCGGTCGCAGACGCGCCGCCATTGCCACTGCCGGGATCGCTCGCGCCGCCGCTGCCGTTCGGATCACCCGCACCGCCCGAACCCGCGCCGCTGCCGGGATCGGTGCCGCCGCCGCTGCCACCCGGATCACCCGCGCCGCCGCTGCCACTGGCGCCGCCGCTGCCGCGAGCGCCGCCGCTGCCGCTGGCCCCGCCGCTGCCACCCGAGCCCGAACCACCGCGACCACCGCTGCCGGCAGCCGGAGCATCGGGCGGCGCGCCGGCGTCGACGGTGGTGGCGCAGCCGTTCACCGCGCGCGTGGTGACCGCCAGCGGGCAAGCGCTGGCGTCCACGCCGATTCCCACCTGCAGCGCGCCGCTGTCTGGATAGGTGGCGTCGGCGCCGCCGGTCGTGGACAGGAAAAAGTATGGGTGGCAGCCGGTGGCCAAGGACAACTTGGCTTCGTACGCGCCGCGCGCCGCGATCCCGTGTACCAGGCCCAGCAGGTTGCACACGCCGTCGACGACCACCGCGATGCGCGTCGGCGCGGCGCCGCCCGCGTCGTAGTACGTGGTGCCGAAGGTGGCGGCGGCGCCGGCGGCGATGGTGGCGGGGAAATGAACGCCGTCAGCCAAGCGCGGGTGGGTGACCGGCGTGCCGATGAAATCCTGGGTCCAGTAGTTCTGAAACGCCGTCCCGCCCGGCACGAACCCGTTGCCGATCAGCGTGAACTTCGCCGAGAAGATGTTGTCGCGGTGACCGGTCTCGCCCGCGGCCGCGCCGATCTCATAGATCCAGTTGTGAATGGCGATAAAGCCGTCGCTCACCGACTTGCCTGCAGAGATGTTCTCGCCGATCTCCATCCACGGACCGGTGTAGTACGTCTGCACGCGGGCGAAGGCGTCCGTGCCGTCGCACGAATTGTGCTGAAAACAAGGGGTGTCGTGCATGTCCTGCGAATGGACCCGGGCCGAATGATTCAGATCGACCTGCCAGAGCAGCGGCGGTTGCGCCGGGTAGGTCGGCCAGCCCTCGGCGGTGGGATCGGTGCGGGCGCGGTTGGTGGCGTAAAGGGCCACGCGTTCGTCGTAGTTCGGGTAGTCACCCGCAGGCAGGCCCAGAGACGCACGCACGACGTCGACGGCGGGAGGTGCGCGATCGCAGCCGGCGATCAGCAACAACGCGGCGGGCGCGGCCAAGAGCAAACGGCGCACCCATTGATCAGACTCCTCGGGCGGGCCGGCGTCAAGGCGCGGGCGCGGCGGCGCGCGGCGAAAACCGCACCGTCATGATCGACGCCACCGGGGCGCGCCCGACGGTCAGCAGCACACCGTCGCGCGGCTGCTCCTGCACCAGCTCGACCAGCGACGCCGACAAGAAAGCCGCCGCCACCCGGGCCATGGCGGTGTCGCTGGCGGTCGCATCGGCGGCGATCAGGCGGCCGCCGGGACGCAGCAGCGGAGCCAGCGCGTGCAGCCAGGCGCCGGCGGCATCGGCTTCCAGGCCGGCTACGTTCTCGACGATCAACACCGCCACCGAACGCGGGCGCAGCGGCATCTCGGCGCCGGCCAGCGCCACTTCGAAGGGGCGGCCAGCGCGACCGGCGCGACGGCGCGTGCGCTTGACGCCGGGGCGATCGAGATCTTCCACCAGCATCACCACCGGGAACGCCTGCGACAACGTCTCGCCCAACCACAACGGGCCGGACAGCACCGCGGGCGCTTGAACGGTCGGCGCGCCGGCCCAGCGCACGATGGCCGACAGACACGCCGCGCTGCCGAGAGGTCCCGACAGAAGAGGTCCGCGCATGCGGAGAAACCTACCACGGTGTAAATCTTGTCCATGAGATTCTGCGTGCCGCTGACGCTGGAAGAGCCGGCGGCGCCACCGTCGGACGGCGACGGCGCCGACTGGGGCGGCAAGGCGCGCTCGCTGCTGCGGCTGGCGGCGGCGGGCCTCCCCGTGCCGCCCGCCTTCGTGGTCAGCGCTTCGCTGTTCCGAACCATGCGAGCATCGGGGCCGGCGCTGCCGGAGCGCATTGACGGCGAGGCAGATCTGCTCGCGCTGGATCGCGCGCGGTCGGCGCTGCAAACGGCGGCGTTTCCCGACGGGTTCAGTGACGAGTTGCGCGCGCAGTTGCAGGGCATCGACGCTTCTCCCGGCGCGCGCTGGTCGGTGCGTTCGTCGTTCACCAGCGAAGACAAGCCCGGCGCGCTGGCGGCAGGGTTGTTTCAATCCGTGGTCGACGTGGCGACGGACCAGGTGGCGGCGGCGATCCGCGCCGTGCTGGCATCGGCGCTGCAACCGGCGGCGCTGGTGTACGCGCAAGGGCGGATGATCACCGGCGACGCCGCGGCGATGGCGGTGCTGGTGCATCCGTACGTGGCGGGCCGGGCGTCCGGCAGCGCGGCGCACGATCTGGCCGCGGGCGGCACGCCGATCATCGACGGGCCAGAAAAAGAACTGGACGCGGCGGCGCGCGCAGCGCTCGACGCGGCGGTGCGGGCACTGGGTGCCCGGCACGGCGCGGTCGAGGTCGAATGGGTGGCCCGGGCGGACCAGATCGTGTTTCTGCAGATGCGGCCGTTCGTCGCCGGGGCGGTCGCGCCGGTGTGGCCAGGATCGTCGGCCCTGAGCGACGGCGATTGGCGCTGGGACGCCAGCCACAACCCCGGGCCGCTGTCGTCCGCCCAGGCCGGATTGATCCGCCTCGTGGACGAGCGTTGTCGCATCGGTCTGCGCCAGCGGGTGATAGGTGGATATCTTTTTTACAAAACATTGACAACCGCGAACGGAACGGCGACGGCGACGAAGTCAGCGGAACCGACGCTGACCGTCGCCGAGCGATTGGCGGCCACGCGCGACGTGGTCGAGAGGACATTGGCGGCGCAGTCCACGCAACCCGATCTGGAAGCAGCGCTGGAGAGGTTCGTGTCGCTGTACCAGATCATCTTCGGCGACTTGCAACCGGCGGCGCGCGCGGCCCGGCAAGCATTGAGCGATTTCTTGGCCGCGCACGCAGTGACCGACGACGCCACGCTGACGGCGCTGCTGGACAACGTTCCCTCCATCGCCGACGAGCGACGCACCCTGGTCGGGCGCGTTCACAGCGCCAGGACCGGCGCCGCGCGCGCAGCGGCCCAGGCCGCGTACCTTGCCCGTTTCGGCGACGAGACGGCCGTCTGGGACGTGGCAGCGCCCACCTTCGCCGAGGACTCGACGTTGCTCGCTGTTCACCGCGACCATGACGTCTCCGCGGCGCCGCCCGGCGATCGTTCGAGAACCACGGCCGCCACCCTGCGTGCGTCTTTGCCGGAGGCGGAGCGGGCCCACTTTGATCGCTTGCTCGGCCAAGCCCGCGACGCCGTCGCCGCCGGCGAGGAGGATGATCACCTGTATGCGCGCGTGCAGGCGAGCGTGCGACGCGCGCTCTTGCGCGAAGGGCAACGCTTGCGCGACGCCGGCGTCCTGGCCGCCGCCGACGACGTCTTCTGGTTGCCGCTGCAAGCCGTCCGCGACGATGTCGCGGACGCGACAGCGCTGACGTCGAACGAAGCAGCGACGCGCGTCGCCCGGGGCCGCGCCGACGACGAAGCCGCGCGGGCCCAGCCGCCACCGCTGGCGCGCACCGATCGACGCCCGACCACCGCCGGTGATCCGCTGCTGCGCGGCCGGTGCGGCGCCGGTGGCCGCGTGGTGGGCCGCGCGTTCGCCTATCCCGATCCGGCCGGCGTCCGACCCGACGCCGCCTGCATTCTGGTCGCACGCACCCTGCTGCCCACCGAGCTGCCGCTGCTGTCCGTCGCCGGCCTGATCACCGAAACCGGCGGCGTTCTGGGCCACGTCGCGGCCCAGGCCCGCGAACGCGGCATCCCCGCCGTGGTCAGCGCCGCCGGCGCCTGCGCCCGCCTGCACACCGGCGATCGCGTGCTGCTTGACGGCGACAGCGGAACGGTGCTGGTTCTCTTGCGGAACGTGATCCAAGCGCCGCCTTCCACCGTGTGACAGCGCCGGCACCGCGGGCGCGCACGGGCATTGCAGGTTCACTTCAACAGGCAAATGCCATGTTGAATATTGAACACCGAGAAAACCTGCGCGTGCTTTTCATCAATGACACTGCCCGCAACGGCGGGCCGGGCCGCAGCTTGCACGCGATCCTTCGTCATCTTGATCGCCAGCGCCTGCATCGCACGGTGCTGCTGCCCCGCCCCGGAGCCGTCAGTGCCTTGCTGTCGCGTGATTCAGCCGCGGATCGCCTGCTGTTTGAACCGCAGTGGGTCGAGAACGTGTTCGAACCGTGGACGCGCGACATGGTGCGCGCCGACTTCGCCGCGTCGTGGCCGCTGCGCGGCCTGCGCGCGCTGGGGAATTCCGGACGGATGGTGATGGCAGTGGCGCGTACAGCGGCGCGCGTGTGGCGCGGGCGCTTTGGTTTGATCTACTGCAACGGCACGGTCGCCGATCTGGTGGGCGGGATGGTGGCGCGGCTGACCGGCGTGCCGGCTTTGTGGCACGTGCGTTACACCTCGTTGCCAGCGGCGATCCAACCGTTGCACCGTTCGCTGGCGGCGTCGCGCGCGGTTAGGCGCATCGTGTGCGTGTCGGCGGCGGCGGCGCGCGTGGTGGGGGATTTCGCCCACAAAACGACGGTCATCAACAACGGCGTCGACACCGATGACTTCGCGCCCGGGCTGGCGCCGGGCATTCTGCGCGCCGAATTGGGCCTGGGTCCGGACGCGATCATCTTCGGCAGCCACGGCCGGGTGCTGCGCCGCAAAGGGTATGTCGAGCTGGTGCGCGCGGCCTGCGTGGCACTGGGGCAGATGAACGCCGACGAACGCCGGCGCTGTTTTTTCGTGGTGGTGGGCGACACGCCACAAGATTTTCAACCCGACCACGTCGAGGAGTGCCGCCGCCTGGCCGTCGAGTTGGGCGTGGCTGACCACGTCTTTTTTCTCGGCTTCCGCGCCGACGTGCGGCCGTATCTGGCCGATTGGGACGTGGCGGTGGTGCCCAGCGTGTATCCCGATCCGCTGCCGCGCGCTGTGATCGAAGCGATGGCCTTTGCCAAGCCGGTGATCGCCTACGACGTGGGCGGCGTGCGCGAGATGCTGTCCGCCGACGAGGGCGCGCTGCTTTCCGAGAGCGGCGACGTGGCCGCGCTGGCCGGGGCGTTCCTGCGTTACCTGCGCGATCCGGCGCTGCGCGCCCGCCAGGGTCAGGCGGCGCGCCGTCGAGCGGTCGAGCGTTTTGGCGCGCGCGCCCACGCCGCCCGTATTCAAACCGAGATCCTGGGCGCCGCCAGGTTGGGGAAGGCGCGCCATTGAACCCGCCCGCGCTGCGGCTGCAGTGGACGCGCGCGCTTGAACCGCGCGACGCCGCCGATTACGACGCCTTCGTGGCACAGGCGTCCACCGGCCACTATGCGCAGGGCCGTCGCTGGGCGAAGGTCGCGTGCGCCGGGCGGCTGTTCGTGCCGGCGTTCGTGCTGGCGCGCGACGAAACTTTTCGGGTGGTGGGCACGGCGCTGGTCTTGCGCGCCTGCTGGCGTCGTTTGCCGCTGCCTTACGCCGTCGTCGAGCGCGGGCCGGTGGTCAGCGATCCGTCGCTGTTCCGTCCCTTCGTCGCCGCGCTGACCCGGGCGGCGCGCCGGCGCGGCATCGCGCGGCTGGCGTTGATGCCGTACTGGGAGAAGCCGGCGGCGCAGATGCTGGAGCAAGCGCTGGGCGCGCTTGGCTGGGTGGACGTGCAGACGGCGGCGGGCCCGCACGTGCGCACGTTGCGGCTGGCGACGGCGGGCAAGACCGACGCCCAGCTCTTCGCCGGCGGACACTACGTGCATCTGCGCCAGAAGATTCGCGCCGCTCAGCAAGCGGGCGTGCAAAGCCGCCGCGGCAGCGCCGCCGATCTGCCGGCGTTCGCCGCGCTTTACAACACGCTGATGCGCCGACAGGGGCGGCCGCCGAAATCAGACGCCTGGCTGCGCGCGGTGGCAACCCTCGATTTCAGTCCGCAAGGTGACATCGGTCTTTTCCTGGCCGAGCGCGACGGTCGGCCGCTGACCGCCGCGTTGGTGGTGCGCCACGGACGGCTGTGCACGTACGCCTGGGGCGCCTCCGACGACACGCCGATGAAGATCGCGAAGATGGTGCCGCCGCTGGTGGCGGCCATTCATTGGGCACGCGACGTCGGCTGCGACTTTGATCTCGGCGGTATCCCGATGGACGGCGACAGCGATCCCAAACGATTGTCCATCGCCCAGTTCAAACGGGACTTCGCGCAGGCGCCGGTGCAACTGTTGCGACAACACGCGCGCTGGCTGTGGTGAGCGGCAGCGCGCGGTACACATCTTCGTAGGCGGCGCGCATGCGGGCGTCGGTGAAGCGACGCTCGACGCAGAGACGCGCTTGCTGGCCTCGGCGGCGCAATTCGGCGCGCCCGGCCGCGGCGGCCGCCGCCAGCGCGGCGACCAGACCATCCAGCGTGAGGTGCGGCGCCAGCCAGCCGGTTTCGCCGTCGCTGACGATCTCGGGCACGCCGCCCACCGGGACGGCCACCACCGGTCGCCCGAGAGCCATCGCTTCCAGCAAACCGAGCGGCATCCCTTCGGTGCGTGAACTGCAAAGCGCGGCGTCGGTGGCGGCCACCACCAGTTCGGGATCGGCGCGGTAACCCCAGAAGCGCACGCGTTCGTTCAGGCCCAGCGTAACGGCCAGCCGCTGCAAATCGGCGCGCAGCGGCCCGTCACCGACGATGTCGAGGCGGGTCCCCTGCACGCGAGCGAGCGCGCGCAACGCTTGATCGACCGCCTTGCGCGGTTCGAGGCGGGCCACCAGCGACAGCCGCAGCGGACCGTCGGCGGCCGACACCGGCGTGGCGAGCGGCAAGGTCACGCCATTGGGAATGACGGTCAAGCGATCGCCCAGCGCCGGAAATCTTTCGGCGATCACCCGGCGCAGAGAGTCGCTGACCGCCGCCACACGCGTCGATCGCCGCAGCGACCACGACGACAGCGGCCGGCACAGCCAGTGGTCGTAGGCGCGCAGCGAGTGCTCGGTGCGCACCACCGGCACGCCGGCGCGCCGTCCAGCGCGCGTGCCCAGCACATGCGAGGCCACCGTGTGCAAGTGAACCGCGGCGGCGCCGACGCGGTTCAGATACGCCGCCAGCCAAGCCACGTCGGCGCCGCCGCTGATGCGCAAACGCGCGGTCAGCCGGCGCCCCGCCCGCGGCGGCGGTATCACCACCGGAATCCCGGCATCGGCGAACAGCGCGGTCAGCGCGCTGTCGTCGGTCCACAAGGCCACGTGGTGCGGCCGGGGCGCGCCCGCGCCGGCGGTCGCCGACGCGGGATCAGCCAGCCGCGCCAGCATGCGTTCAGCGCCGCCCACTTCGCCCGCCGCCACCACGTGAACGATGGGCGCGGCGACCAGCGGCGTCTTCATCCGAGCTCCGCGCGTACCGGCGGTGCCGGCAACACGCCGTCGAGGCGCCACCAGAACACGCCCGCCACCATCAGATTCACCAGCGACGTGGACAGCGCGATCCCTTCCAGGCCCAGCACCGGCGCCAACAGAACGTTGGCAAGCAAATTCAATCCGGCGTTCAGCGCGCCCATGCCCAGCAGAATGCGGCTGTTTCCCAGCGACACGTGGGCCCGCGCCAGCACCAGCAGCGCCCCCATCGGCGCCAGGCCCAGCAGATGAAACGGCAAGATGTCGGCGATGCGCGCCAGGCCAGCGGCGTCCATCGCCCCGCGCCCGTACGAAAGCCGGACCAGCGGCGCGCGAAAGACAAAGGCGCCCAGCGCGGCGGCGCTCAAAAGCGCCGTCGTCGCGAACAGCGATCGGTTCAGCGTCTGTCGGAACGCGCGGCGATCGCCGTCGGCGCCAGCCACGGTCAGATGACTGAGCAAGATGGAGAGCAACAACGCTCCCAAGAGCGACGCGGCGGCGTTGCCCAGATCGCCTGATAACCGCAGCAGCGTGCCGCCGCCCACCACGCCCAACGCCTGCGCCATCACTTGATCGACCAGCGGGTTCACCCGCACCACCGCGGCGCCACCGATCTCGGCCGCCACCAGGCGCGCCAGGCGGCGCAACGGCGGCGAGCGCCGCAGGTTCAACCGCGCGCGCAGACCGCGCCGGGCGAGAGCGAAAAACAAGACGCCGCCCGCCACCAGCTCGCCGGCGGCGAGAGCGAAAGGAACCGCGCCCAGGCCGCGATGGTGAACGACCGCCGCCACACCGACGGTGGTCAGCGCGCCGGCCGCGACGCCGACGGCATCGGTGACAAAGTGAAACCGCGCCGCCAGCAGCGTCGATGCCAGCGAACGCAGGGCGAGCAGCAGCAGATAAAGCGCAAAGCCCGCCGCCAGCGGCGCCAGCAAAGGACGCAGGCTCGCCTCGGCGTGGGCCCGAAAATAGACGAACGCCCCGGCGGCCAGCAGAACCGCCACTGCGGCGGCCAAAAGCAGGGTGTACGCCAGCACCGCGCCGACAAAACGCGGGACACCGGGCGGATCGTTTCGTTCTTGATCGATCAACACCGGCACCAGCGCCGAGTCTTGAAAGCAGGCGAAGACCAGCGCGCCGGCCAGCACGAACACCGCCGAGAACAGCGTGTAGAGATCCGTCGCCGGCGAGCGCCCGAACCACCCGGCCAAAAGCAGCGGCAGCGCCGCCGCGCCCATCCGACTGACGATCTGCCACGGCGCCGCGCGACCGACGGCGCCCAGCAGCGACGCCCGCCTCACGAGACCCACTCCGGCACGTCGCCAAGGCCGACGGACGAGACGCCGGCGTCGCGGGCGAAGGTCAGTAGCGCCGCCAGGCGATCCAGCAGGGCGCGGGCGGCGCCTTCACTGGCAGCGTAGGGGCTGGCGCCGGCGGTGACCTCGACGTTGTGGAACATGACATTCAAGATCGCCGGCCGCGGCGGTGACGACGTCGTCGTCTGGTCGGCTTCCGCCAACACGTCGCGCGCCAGCCGCACCAGCCGCCGCGCCGAGCCCCACGTCGGCCGCAGCCAGCGATGCGGCAACCGCCGGCCCAGCGCCGGCACGTGCTGCCAGGCGCCCGGACGAATGGTCAACGGCACCTCCCACAGCGCGCAGTCGCCGGTGCGCGCCGGCGCCGTCGGATCCGGTCGATAAGGCGACAGCGGCGCGTCGCGAAAACACGGCGCGCCCCGCCCCGCGCGCCGCCAATCCAGAAACGGCGTCACGCTGGAATCCACTGCATAGCCAAGCTCGGCCAGGATGGGCAGCGACGCCGCACCGATGCCGAAGCGGCCGGCGCGAAACGATCGCGGCCGGCGGCCAAAGCGATCGATGTAAAGCGCGGTCAGCGCGTGCATCTTGGCCCGTTCGACGACAGGTGGCAGCGCGGCCTGGAACGTCACGCTCTCGGCGTCGTCGTCGATGTCGGGCGCCACGTACTCGGCGTGCAGGTGCGTGCCCAGCTCGAACGAGCCGCGCAAGGCGCGCAACCGTTCGGCGCTGGCGTCATCGCGCATCACCTCGGGCGACAGCAGGTACGTCGGCTTGACGCCGAAGGCGGCGAACAGCGGCTGCAGGCGGCCGGCGATGCCGTCGTGCACGCCGGCGAAGGTGGCCGGCCGGCGAATGCGCCAGCCCGGACCTTTGTCGCGCTCGCAATCGATGGACACGCACATCAAAGCGCGCGGCGGTGAAAGCAATGAACTCATGGCGGGCGGTTTCTCGACGGAGAACGCCTTGCAGTTTTGGGACCGCAGTCAGCATCGCTCGCCCGTCGTCAGCCAATGGCAACGACCGTGATCTTTGTGAGTGTCGGAACGCACAGCCGACGAAAGTGGCCCCGACAGTGCTTCTTGTCGGCACGAACAACGTCGAAGTCGCCTTGTCACAGACGCGTGACCAGAACGCCTTTCGATTTCCCTCTGCTCGGAGCGCCGCAATGACTGACCATCAACTGACCATCAACCGCGAATCGGAGATCGAAGTTCGAATCGATCTCCATGTTCACTCTCGATTCTCCGATCGTCCGTACAGCTGGTTTCTGCGTTCGGCCAAATCGGCGGAGTGCTACACCACACCGGCGCAGGTCTACGCCACGGCGAAAGCCCGCGGAATGAATCTGGTGACGCTGTGCGATCACGACACCATCGACGGCGCCGTCGAGCTGCGGACGATGGCCGACGACACATTTATCAGCGAGGAGATCTCGGCCCGCTTTCCGGAAGACGGGTGCATCGTGCACACCATCGCCCTCGACATTTCGGAAACACAACATCGCGAGATCCAGTCGCTGCGCAAGAACGTCTACGAGCTGGTGTCATATCTTCACCACCAGGGTGTTGAATTTTTCCTCTGTCACCCCCTGTCGCAGGTGAACCGCCGTTTGCACAAGGAGCACCTGCAGCGCTGCCTGCTGATGTTCCGCAACCTGGAGCTGCGCAACGGCACGCGCGACGCCGCCCACGAACGGGCCTTGCGCCGCATCCTGGGTGGATTGACGCCGGCAGTGTTGGATCGTTACGCCGAGCTGCACCCGCGCACGCCCTACGTCAACCGCGAGGCGCGATACGGCCTGGTGGGCGGCAGCGACGACCACGCCGGGTTATCCATCGCCCGCGCCTTCACCACGTTCGAAGGCGCGCGTTCGGGCGCGGGGGTGACGGCGGCGTTGCGCGCGCGGCGGACCGTCCCCTCGGGCCAGCACGGCACGACCGCGGTCTTGCAACACAACGTCTACGGCGTGATCGGCGGATACCTGCAACACCATCACGGCGATGACGAACACGAACGGGAACACGAACAAAAACCCGCTGCCGCGCCGACGACCGAAACACCCGCGCCGGCGGCGGGTCTGGCGGCCACGCTGGCGCACTATGGAGAGCTGGTGCTGCGCGCGCAGGCCGAACAGGGCGGCGTCGACTTTGCGGCCTTGCCGGCGCGCGGCCACACCGATGCGATGCAGGGGCAGCTTTCGCAGCTGGTCGAGACGGTGCTGGTGCGCAGCAGCCGCCAGGCCTTGAGCGAAATGACCGACGAGCTTCTGGCCGCCCGCCTGGTGGAATTCGCCGACAAGCTGCCGGCGGTGATCAAGGCGATCACCGTCGCGCTGCCGGCGATCCTGGGCGCCCGCTGGCAAGGCCACGACATTCAGTCGGCCCGCCGCTACTCGGCCGAGCTGGGATTCGCCGAACGCTCGCGCTCGTCGCCGCGGGTCGCGGTGTTGACCGACACCATCGACGACATCAACGGCGTCGGCATTGGCTTGCGCCGGCTGCACGCCGCCGCCCGCGCCGTCGGCCACGACCTGCGTTTGATCTCGTTCGGCGACGGCGACCACGTCACCACCGACGCTGAGGGGATCATTCGCGTGCCGGCGATCTTGCGCCACCGCCTGCCGGAATATCCGGAGATGGAATTCGCCGTCCCGCACCTGCCCAGCCTGATCAGTTGTTTGCTGGAACAGCAGGTTGATCTGGTGCAGTGCTCGACGCCGGGGCCGGTGGGGTTGATGGGCCTGTTGGCGGCGCGGGTGGTCGGTCTGCCGGTGGTCGGTCAGTACCACACTGATTTGCCCGAATACGCCACGCGTCTGACCGGCGATCCGATCGTCGGCGCGATGTTGGGCAGGCTGGTCGGGTGGTTCTACGGCGCCGTCGACAAGGCGTTCGCTCCCTCGCAGGCGGTGGCGCGCCGGCTGCACGAGCTGGGCGTGCCGGCGGCGCAGGTGGCGCGCCTGCCGCGCGGGATCGATCTCGATCTGTTCACGCCGGCCCGGCGCGACGCCCATGCCTTCGCCGACATCGACGGCGGCGCTGGCGCACGCAGCAGCAGCCGGGCTGGTCGGCCGCTGACGGTGCTCTACGTCGGTCGCCTGTCGCGCGAAAAGGGCCTCGATGCCTTGCTGGATGGATTCGCGCAAGCGGCGCGTTCGCAACCGGCGGCGCGCCTGCTGCTGGTCGGCGAAGGTCCGGCCGCGGCGGCGCTGGCGGAACAGGCGGCGCAAAACGGATTGGCCGAGAAAGTTCACTTCGTCGGTTTCCGTCGCGGCGAGGCGCTGGCCACGTTGATGGCGTCGAGCGATCTGTTCGTGTCGACCAGCGAGACCGAGACCTTCGGCAACACCGTGGTCGAGGCGCAGGCGTCGGGTCTGCCGGTGATCGTCGCGGGGCGCGGCGCCGCCCACGAGAACGTGGTCGACGGCGTGACTGGCCTGGTCGTCGACGGACGCCGTCCGGAAGAAATCGGCGCCGCCATCGATCGCCTGCTCACCGACGCGCCGACGCGCGTGCGGATGGGACGAGCAGCGGCGGCCTTCGCCCAGAAATACGACATGAAAAGCGCCGCCGAGGGAACGTTCCAGGCCTACCGGCGCGTCCTGGCCGAACGCGCGCCGGCGGCGGCCCCCGCGCCTCGAGAGCGCGCATCGGCAATGGCGCCGGCCAACGACATCGCGCGGGCCAGCGCCGGTCCCGGCTTCAGCGTCTGCGTCGACATCGGCACTGGCGCTGGCGCTGGCGCTGGCGAGGAAGGGCGGTTGGCATGAGAGTCGTCGACGTCACCAGCTTCTTTTCTGCCAAGAGCGGCGGCATCAAACGGTACTACCGCGAGAAGGCGCGCGTGCTGCCACGCCGGGGCCTCGACTGTCACTTCGTGGCGCCGGGATCTGCCCCGGGCGAGAGCGCGCTGGGCGACGGAACGTTGCACATTGTCGCCGGGCCGGCGGTTCCCTTCAGCCCGGAGTATCACCTGTTTCGACCGGACGGCGCGCTCGGCCGACTGTTGCGGCGGCTGCGGCCCGACGTGGTGGAAGTGGGCAGTCACTATTTTCTGCCCGCCATGGTCAGGCACGCGCTGGCGCCGCTGGGTCCGCGGCGCCCCGCGGTGGTCGGTTTTTTCCACACCGATTTTCCGCGCCAGCTGGTGGAACCGCTGGCGCGCCGTTTTCTGCCGCGTGGATGGGATCGCAAGGCGGTGGCCCTGGCCTGGCAGTTTGCCCGCGATCAGTTCTCCCGTTACGACGCCACGTTGGTTGCTTCGCGGCAGCTCGCCAGCTTGCTGACCGAGCTGGGCGTTCCCAATGTTCGCTGGGTCGGGTTGGGCGTGGACACCGACGTCTTTCAACCGCTGACGGCCAATGAAGCAGACGCCGCGGCGCCGCCGGTGGTGACGTACGTGGGGCGTTTTTCGCCGGAAAAAGAGCTCGATCTTCTGACCGACGCCTGGGACAACGTGCAGCGGCGCACCGGGGCGCGTCTGCGTTTGATCGGTAACGGACCATCGCGCGACACACTGAAGGAATTTGCCGCCAGTCGCCCCAGCGTCACCGTCGAGCCGTACCTGGATCAACCGCGCGACGTCGCCGCCGCGCTGGCCGCCAGCGACGTGGTGGTGCTGACCAGCGGCACCGAGACGTTCTCGCTGGCGACGGCAGAGGCCCTGGCGTGCGGCACGGCGGTGGTGGGACCGGCGCGCGGCGCCGTCGGTGAGTTCATCGCCGAATCGGGCGCCGGCGTTTCTTTCGCCGCCGGTTCGGCGCAGGCGCTGGGCGAAGCGCTGGGTGAGGTGCTGGCGCGGCCTGCGCACGCACGGCGCGCCCTGGGCCAGCGCGGGCGGCAACACATCTTGCGGCACTTCACCTGGGACGCCGTGGCCACACGTTTGACCGCGGCGTATGGCTCGGTGGCGCGCGCCGCGTAAGGTGAAGATGGACGACCACCACCCGCCGACCGACGCTGAACCCGGCCAGCGCACGCCAGCCGGCACAGAGCGCCCGCCGGTGATCCTGGCGGCGCCGCGAGCGGTGCTGCTGGTCGCCGCGATCGTCGCGCTCGGCGCCGCCGGGCTGGCCTCGCGCCTGCAACTGCGCACCGCCTTCACCGAGCTTTTGCCCAGCGGCGATCCGGCGGTGGTGGCCCTGCAGCGCACGGAGAACCGGGTCGGCGATCTGAATCTGCTGGCGGTAGGCATTCGCTCGCCCGATCGCGCCGCCAACCTGGCCTACGCCGCCGCGCTGACCGAGACCCTGCGCGCGCTGCCGCCGTCGCAGGTGGGCCTGGTGGCCTATCACATGCGCGATCTGCAGACCTTCTTTCACGACCACCGCTGGCTGTATGCCTCCGTGGACGATCTCACCGATGTGCGCGATCGCCTGCGCCAGGAGATCCTGCGGCGCAAGAACCCACTGGTGGTGCCGCTGGACGACGACGCCGACAGCGCCGCCGCTGATCAGAAGCTGCGCCAGCGCCTGAACCCATCACCGATGGCCGATCGATTTCCCGACGGATATTTCGTACGCGGCGACATGGCCTGGGTGCTGGTGCTGCCCGCCGGCGGCATGTTCGGCGAACACGCCGGCGAAGATCTTCTGGCCGCGGTGGATCATTTCATTGCCGCTCACCCACCCTCCGCCGCCCACCCGGCCATGCGCGTGCAAAGCCTGGGGCCGGTGGTGGTGGGCCTCGAGAACCGGCGCGCCATCGAGAAGGACATCGTCGGCGTGACCATCGTCTGCACGCTGCTGGTGGCGCTGTCGATGGCCCTCTATTTTCGGCAACTGCGCGCTGTGCCGCAGATCGTAGCCACCGCGGCGCTGGGAACGGTGGTGGCGTTCGCCGCCGGCGAACTGGCGTTCGGCTATCTGAATTCGTCGACGGCTTTTCTGGGATCGATCATTTTGGGCAACGGCATCAACCATCCCATCGTGCTGCTGTCCCGTTTTCGCGAGCTCTTGCGCGAGCGCGGTGTCAGCACGCGCGCCGCGACGATGGCCGCCTTGCGCGACGCAGTGACGGGCACCCGGCGCGCCACGCTGACGGCGGCGCTGGCGGCGGCGGCGGCATACCTGTCGCTGACGCTGACCAGCTTTCGCGGGTTCTCGCAGTTCGGGGTGATGGCGGCGGTCGGCTCGCTGGCCTGTTGGGCGGCGGCGTACACGGTGCTGCCGGCGTGGCTTTTGTGGCGGGCCCGGCCGGGGCAAGCCAGCGCGATGCGGCCGACCCGCTCGCTGGCCCCGCTGGCCCGGTTGGTGGCGGCGCGCGCGCCGGTGCTGGCGGTGGTGGCGGCGGTGATGACCGTGGTGGCGCTGCTGGGCCTGCGGCACTTCGCGGCGGCGCCCTTCGAATACGATTTTCGCCGGCTGCGCGCCGACGTGGCCCGGACCACCGAGCGGAGGCAAGCCGACGACAACCTGAACGATCTGCTGGGACACTGGCACAGCCCGATCGTGCTGCTGGCTGATCGCCTGGATCAGGTGGAAGCCATCCGCGCCGCGATCATCGCCAACGATTCGCCCACCCGCCCGGTGATCGGCCAGGTGGTCACCGTGTACGACATCCTGCCCGGCACGCCGCAGATACAGCGGACCAAGCTGGCCCTGCTGGCCCAGATTCGCCGCCTCACCGACGATCCGGCGCTGCAGACGCTGTCCGAAAAAGAACGCGCCGACATCGCCAAG
>DASXQB010000500.1:0-14016 GCA_036493295.1 Polyangia bacterium
GCGTTGGTCTGACGCTGCGGGATGTTGCCCATGTTGTTTTTCACGATGCGCACGCCCATGAACGCCGGCGACAGTCCGACTGTGCCGATAACCCAGCACTCTTCGCACAGGATGCGCCAGATCTCTTTGCCGATCTTGATGCGCTCCGCTTCTTTTTTTCCGGCCGCCGAACGGAACAGCTCGAAGGCCCGCAGCATCTCGGGGTTGGTGGGTTTTTTGCCCTTGGCGCCGTTGGTGGCGTACCAGCGGGCGAACGGCATGCCCAGGTGACACTCGGCCGGGTCGACCGGCAAGACGTGACGCGGGAACAGGAAGATGTTCTCGCCGCCCGACGGTGACCACACCAGGATGTGGTGCTCCGCATTGGAGGTCTTGGTGAAGGCCAGGCTGCGCTCGGTCTCTTTGACGTCGCCGTCGATGCCGATCTTCTTCCACTGCTGCTTGACCATCTCGGCGACCTGGGTGAACGGCAGGAACTGTCCGCCGACGGTCATTATCTCGATCCGCAGGCGGCCTTTTCCGTCGGTACGCAGCCGGAAGCCTTCGCTGTCTTTCTTGGACAGGCCCATCTTGTCCAGTAACGAGTTGGCCTGTTTCAGATCCAGCACGCCCCACTTCTTGCGGTATTCCTTGCCGGGGCTGTAGACCATTTCTTCGGCCGGCGCGCACGAGCCGGGCGTGCCGATGCCCAGCCAGTTCGCTTCATTCAACTGGTCGCGATCCATGCCCAGAGCCAGCGCGCGACGGAAGTCGCGGTTCGTCAGCCACTTTGCCACCTCGGGATCGGCCTCGAACGCCGTGTTCACCAGCAACGCGGCATCGCTGCCGGATAGCTGCGGATCCAGGTGGATGCTGTAATTGCCCTTGGCTTGGTTCTCGATGTACACGGGCAGCTTCGGCAGGCTGACGTGCCGTTCCTGGAGATCGTACTCGCCGGCGATGGCGCGCAGGTTCAGCACCTCCAGGTTTTCCGCCAGGCTCATCGAGATCTTGTCGATGTACGGCAATTGATTGCCGGCGGTGTCGACCGCCCAGTAATAAGGATTGCGCTCAAGTCCCCAGGTCGGCGTGTTGATCGGGCTGACCGTGCGCCAGGGGCCCAGCACCGGCAGGTCGGGGTTGAGGCCCCAGTGGGTGCGGTTGCGGAAATAGCTGACCCAGCTGTCGAACTTGGCATCCTTGGCCTTCTTCGTTACGGCCGCAGCCGACGAATAGGCGGGCAAGAACTGCTTGAGATAGTGGGCCGGGGCGTACGCGCCCATGTACGCGCTGCGGGCCATCTGGGTAGCCTGGCCTCCGCCGATTAATGTGTCGCCAGCCAGAATCTCGGCGAATAGGAAGTACGGCTCGGGGAATTCAAAGACGACGGTGTGGTCGTCTTTCTTGGTCAATATGCCGGGTTTTCCATTGATCTGGAATTCCGGGGCCGGCGTCGGAACCAACTCCTTGTTTGAATAAATGTCCTTGTACCAGAACAGAAAATCGTCAGCGGTGAACGGCTGTCCATCCGACCACTTCATGCCCTCCCGTAAATTGAGAGTGGCGGACTTTCCGTCGTCACTGAGACTCCAGCCCTTGGCCAATGCGGGCGCAATCTTGGACCCGGTGTAATCCCACATTAACAGTTTGTCAGTGGAGACGATCCGGTTGCCGTTTTCGTTGTCACCGGGGCCGGTGAAACCACGGCGCCAGCGGCCGCCGTATTTCCCGATCTCGTGCACCGGCCTTATAACCATTAGGTCGGAAGATTTGGGAAGACGTTTTTCAACGGGCGGCAATTTTCCTGCTTTGACCAACTCGGCCAGCATTGGCGCCTCGGAAAACTTCTTGGGGAACGCAGACTGATCAACGATGATTGTCGGCCCTTCCAACTTGCCAACGAAACGAGTTCCCAGTTTGCTGCCGCCCTTGGCAGAAGCTGCCTCCGCGCTGCTGGAAAGCGCGGCCGGCAAAGCGCCAGCCATGGCCAACGTACCGGTTCCGACCACTGCATCCCGCAAAAATGCTCGCCTCGTATATCGATTTCTCTTTTTGGACATTCGGTCTCCTCGTTATCGTGTCGACCGGCGTAAACGAGCCCAGGTCATTTGCCGTGGCGCGCGCTCGTGCAGAGAATTTGTTTGCGCCCCCGACGCGTTGCGGCTAGCACGGGTAGCAAAGGTCTTTACCGTCACGAGTTCGCTCGCGGGGGACCATATCGAAAACACAGAGGCCGAGACAAGGGCTTTCATGCTATGACATTGAAACGTTTTACAGGCTCGGTTTTGGGCTTTGGCGCCCCGCGCCTCACTCGACAAATCGGGTGGTTTTTTAGCTCAGGTATTTCTGCGGTCTTGGATTGGCTCTGCTCACGCCCGCACGCTTGTCATTGAGGAGGCAGCTCTATGAGAAACCTAACGTTGACCCACGCATCGACTGGCGCCCGGTCGCTTTTTGCCGGACTTGTCTGTGCCTTGTCTCTGTCCGCCTGTAGCAGCGGCGGCTCAAGTGGCCAACCAATGACGGGGACGGGCGGCAGCGGCACTGGCGGCAGCAGCAGCGGCACCGGCGGCAACAACAACGCGACTGGCGGCAGCGGCACCGGCACCGGCGGCGACATGATCACCGACGCCGGTTCCGATGCGACGGTTTCACAAGATACGGGCACTACACCAGATATGAAGACGATGACTGACACTGGTCTCGGCGACGTCGTTGGCGACGCCGGCGGTGACAGTGGCAATGGCAATCTCAGCGCCGACGTCATTTCAATCATGCGCCGCGTGGCTGATTGGCAGTTGGGGCGCAATGGACCCGATCAATTGGCAATGAAGGATTGGATCCGCGGTTCAATGTGGGTCGGGATCAGCGCTCTTTATCAAATGACCAAAGACGACAAATATCTCACCGCCATCAAAAATTGGGCGGGCGCCAATTGGGATTTGTCCGGCGGTGCCGGCGCGCGCGGTGACAATCAATGCGCGGCACAAACGTTCTTTGAGGCATATCTGTTGGATCCGACTGCCGCCAACATGGCTCGCTTGACCGCCAAGTCGTCTTTCGATCAACTGGTGGCCAACACCCCGCAAGGCCGCGTGGAGTGGTGGTGGGAAGACGCTCTGTTCATGGTGCCGCCGGGGTTTGCCCGCCTGGGCGCCGCCACGGGCAACAAGCAGTACTTCGCCACCATGAACAAGATGTACTGGGACACCTATGCGTTTCTGTGGAGCGCCAAAGACGGCCTGATGTTCCGCGACCATCAAGGCAACGACAAGAATTTCTGGGCGCGCGGCAACGGCTGGGTGATCGGCGGCGCGGCGCGTGTTCTCGAATACCTTCCGCAAGACGATCCGATGCGGCCGAACTTTGTGAAGCTGATTCAGGACATGGCGGCGGCGTTGATGAAAGCGCAGGGCAGCGACGGACTGTGGCGCGCGAATCTGCTGACCCCCAGCCAGTTCCCCGGTCCCGAGACCAGCGGCACAGGATTTTTCACCTACGGCATCGCCTGGGGCGTCAACAACGGCATTCTGGACAAGGCCACTTATCTGCCGGTGGCAACCAAAGGGTGGAACGGTCTGGTCAGCCATGTCGACACGGCTGGAAAGCTGGGCTACGTGCAGCCGGTGGGCGTGGGCCCAGCGGACGCGCCGGCCGACAGCACGGTGCCGTATGGCGTAGGGGGCTTCTTGCTGGCCGGCAGCGAGATGGCCAAACTGCTGCCTTGACGGGTGGCCCGGGTCGCAACAGTCGTCAATAACTTGATCGGTTTGCTGGAGGAGAAAGCCATGAACGCCTTTATTTCTCGTCGAGGTTGGATGCTGATCTCATTGGTTGGCGCCGCGGCGATGCAGTCGCTGGCCGGCTGCTCTTCCAGTAATCCCGGCAGTGGCAATGACGCCAGCGGCAGCGGCAGCGGCGGCAGCAGCGCCACGGGCGGCAGCAGCGGCGGCGGCTCGGGCGGCTCGGGCGGAGCCGGCAGCGGTGGCAGCAGCGCCGGCACCGGCGGCAGTGCCGCGGGGTCGGGCAGCGGCGGCGCGCAGATGGGCAGCGGTGGTGCGACTGGAACGGGCGGCGCCGTGACTGCGGACGGCGGATCGGGTGGCGCCGTGGGCACTGACGCCGGCGGCAAGAAATACACCTGTACGCTGGTCTTCGGCGTATCGATAACGTACGACTGGTTCACCAACGGATTCGAGATGGGCGCCGGGATCGACAACTCGCGCTGGGAGCTGCTGGGAACGGACACGCCGCTGATGAGCTTCATCCAGAACTGGGGCGATCCGGCGGCGCCTCTTTGGACGATGGCAAAGGTTTCGCCGTGCGCCATGAACGCGGCCAACCCCGACCGCGTCGTCGCTGTCGGTTTCGACAGCCCCAAGTTGACCAGCGCAGCCGCGTGGCTGGCCGCCTACGACAAGCTCGTCGCAACGATCAAGGGGAAGTTCTCGAACATCAAGACCATCGTGCTGGATACGATGGTGCGCGCGCCCGGCGACAAAGCCTGCGGTACCGACGCCTCCGCAGCCGAGGCGGTGGTGCCGGCCTATGTCGACTCTGCCGTCGACATGGCGGTGGCGAAGTATCCGGGGCTGGTCCAGGCGGGTCCCAAAGTGGCCGTGCCCAACTGCGCCACCTTCACCGGCACTGGCCCGCACTTCACCGACGCGGGCAAGAAGGTGGTCGCCAAGGAATACAGCGACTATTGGGCCAACGACCAATAGACGAGCGGCTTCGGACGAACATCTTGGCGCCGGTCTGCGCGGTGGTCGCGCCGACCAGCGGCCTGCACGAGGTGGTGGTGCAGCCGTTCATCGGCAGCGCCATTCTGATGGCGGTGGCCAAGTACAACGGATTGGTCAGGGCGGCGCCCAAGCTTTGCGCCCCCAACGGCATCTTCGCCACGCCGGGCCCGCACTTCACCACCGCAGGCAAGACGGTGGTGGCAAAAGTCTATAGCGACTATTACGTTAGTCGTCAGTGATCCGTCAGCCGCCGACCCGCACCCTGACTCGCTTCGCCTTGTTGTTGTGCGTCTTCGGCGCGTCTTCGGCGCCGGTGGTCGGAGGATGCTCGTCGCAGGTGATGGATGGCCAACCGGGCGGCGTCGACGCTGGCCGCGACGCGCCCGCGCTGGCGGAGATCGGCGCCGGCGGCGACACCCGGGGACTGACGGACGCCCCAGCCGAGACCGACGCCAGCACGGGCGCGGGCGGCGCCACCGTCACGATGCCCGACGCCCGCGTGGATGCAGATGGCGCCGCCGCCGGCGATGCCGCGGTGAAGGGGTTTGTTTGCACGCTGGTGATCGGGGTGTCCGTCACCTACGACTGGTTCACGGGTGGCTTTGAAACCGGCGCCGGCATCGATAACACGCGCTGGGAGGCGATGGCGCCCAGCCAACCCGGCCCGTCGTTCATCGCGGATTGGGCCGATCCCAATGCGCCGCTGTGGACCATGGCGAAGATATCGCCCTGCACGTTGCGGCCGACCACCCCGGATCGGGTCATCTTCGTCGGCGTGAACTGGACCTACACCACCGACGCCGAATGGCTGACCCAATACGAAGCGGTGCTCAAGACGATTCAGGTCAAATTCCCCGGCGTCAAAGAGATCGATCTCGACACGCTGATACGCGGACCCGACAACAAGAACTGCGGCGGTCCCGACGCCACGTCCGAGGTGGTGGTGCAGCCATTCGTCGACAGCGCGATCGATATGGCCGTCGCCGCCCATCCGGGATTGGTCAAGGCGGCCACGAAACTTTACGTCCCCAGTTGCGATGTCTTCAGCGGGCCGGGTCCGCACTTCACCGCTGCCGGCATCAAAGTGGTGGCCAAGGTTTACAGCGATCATTACGTGAACAGCCAATAGCCGCTGGACTGTTTGAACAGTTCGTGGAGGAATCCATTCATGTCTTCGAGCGAGTCTGTCTCTGTCGTAGTCAGTAAGATCGCCCAGTGTCGTCTGGTTCCCGTCGTCGTCATCGAACGCGCCGAGGACGCCGCGCCGCTGGCGCGAGCGCTCAAGGCCGGCGGTTTGCCGGTGGCCGAGGTGACGTTTCGGACGGCGGCGGCCGAGGCAGCGATCCGGGAGATGGCCAAGGACAAGGACATCGTCTTGGGCGCGGGGACTGTCCTGCAGTCTGACCAGGTCGATCGCGCGCTCGACGCCGGGGCCACGTACATTGTCACGCCGGGGTTCAACGCCAAGGTGGTGCGGCGCTGTCGCGAGAAGGGCGTGCCGGTGTTTCCCGGCGTGGCTACGCCGACGGAGATCCAGATGGCCCTCGATGAAGGCGTCGACATCGTCAAATTTTTCCCCGCCGAATCACTGGGCGGCATCAAGGCGTTGAAAGCGATCGGGGCGCCCTATGCGATGGTGCGGTTCATTCCCACCGGCGGCGTCAACCTGGAAAAACTGGGCGACTACCTGGCCTTCAAAGCCGTGGTGGCGGTCGGCGGTAGCTGGATGGTGGCGCCCGAACTTTTGAAGGCGCGGAACTTTGCCGAGATCACGCGCCTGACCGCCGAAGCGGTGGCGCTGGTGCGCGCGCGGGGGAACGCATGAGCATCGTCAGCGTCAAAGACAAAGGCGCTTGCCGTTTCGATCAGCTCTCGCTGGGCGAGATCATGCTGCGCCTTGATCCGGGCGACATGCGCATCCGCACCGCGCGCAGCTTTCGCGCCTGGGAGGGTGGCGGCGAGTACAACGTCGCGCGCGGCCTGCGCAAGTGCTTTGGCCTGCGCACGGCGGTGGTGACGGCGTTCGCCGACAACGAGGTAGGGCGGCTGATCGAAGATTTCATCTGTCAGGGCGGCGTCGACACGTCTTTGATCAAATGGCTGCCTTACGACGGTCTGGGGCGAAAGACGCGCAACGGCCTCAACTTCACCGAGCGTGGCTTTGGCGTGCGCGGCGCGGTGGGCGTGTCCGATCGCGGGCACACGGCGGCCAGCCAGTTGAAACGCGGCGACGTCGACTGGGAAGACATCTTCGGCAAGCAGGGCGTCCGCTGGTTTCACACCGGCGGCATCTACGCCGGTCTGTCCGAGACCACCCCCGACGTCATTGAAGAAGCGATGACCGCGGCGAAAAAGCACGGCACCGTCATTTCGTTCGATCTGAATTATCGCCCCAGCCTGTGGAAGAACTTTGGCGGCCAGAAACGCGCCCAGGAAGTGAACCGCAAGCTGGCTCGTTACGTGGACGTGATGATCGGCAACGAAGAGGACTTCACCGCCTCGCTGGGCTTTGCCGTCGAAGGAACCGACGCCAACCTCAGCACCGTCGAGGCCGATCATTTCAAGGCGATGATCGCCGAGGTGACGAAAGAGTTCCCCAACTTCAAGGTCATCGCCACCACCTTGCGCACGGTGAAATCGGCGTCGATCAACGACTGGGCGGCGGTGGCCTGGGGCGGCGGGCGCTTTCACGAATCGACCCAGCGCCCCGGCCTGGAGATCTACGACCGCGTCGGCGGCGGCGACAGCTTCGCCTCGGGCCTGGTGTACGGCTTGATGGAGAAGGGCGACCTGGGCCAAGCGGTGGAATACGGCGCGGCCCACGGCGCTTTGGCCATGACCACCCCCGGCGATACGTCGATGGCGACGCTGGCGGAGGTCGAGAGCCTGGTCAAAGGCGGCAGCGCGCGCGTCCAGCGGTAGCCGTGCGCTAGCCGCCGCCTGTCTGTAGTACGCTGGCGTTGAATGGAATCGGTACGGCATCTGATTGTCGGCGCCGGGATCAGCGGTCTGGCCCTGGCGGCGGCGTTGCGCGATCGCGACTACCTGGTGCTGGAGGCCGATGGTGCGATCGGCGGCTACTGCAAGACGGTCGTGCGCGACGGGTTCACCTGGGATTACTCGGGGCACTTCTTTCACTTCAAGCACCCCGAAATCGAAGCCTGGCTGCGCGCGCGCATGCCCGGCCAGACCATTCGAACGGTCCACAAAAAGTCGTTCATTCGTTACGGACAGCGGATGATCGACTTTCCGTTTCAGAAGAACATCCACCAGTTGCCCCAGGACGAATTCATCGACTGCCTGCACGATCTGTATTTTGCCCGCGCTGCCGGCGGCCCGTCACCGTCAGAGGACAACTTCAAGGCGATGCTGTACGCGCGCTTTGGGCGCTCGATCGCCGAGAAGTTCTTGATCCCTTACAACCAGAAGCTCTACGCCTGCGACCTGGGCGCGCTGGACCGCGACGCCATGGGGCGGTTTTTCCCGCACGCCAACGTCGACGAGATCGTCCGCAACATGAAGGCGCCGGACAACGCCAGCTACAACGCCACCTTCACGTACCCAGAGGGCGGCGCCATCCAGTACGTCAAGGCGCTGGCCGGCGAGGTGCGCGCCGGCGGCATCGCCTTGAACGAACCGTTGCTGTCCATCGATCTGCGCCGCCGCGTGGCCCGCACACCCCAGCGCGAGATTCGCTTTGAACGGCTGATCTCGTCGGCGCCGTTTCCGCGGCTGGTGGCGGCGGCGGGCCTGCCGTTCGACGCCGGCGCCTTCAGCTGGAACAAGGTGTTGGTTTTCAATCTGGGCTTTGACCGCAAGGGGCAAAGCGGCGTGCACTGGGTGTACTTCCCCGACCCGGCGGTGTCGTTTTATCGCATCGGTTACTACGACAACATCTTCGACAGCGATCGGTTGAGCTTGTACGTCGAGCTTGGTTACCCGCGCGACGCCATGATCGACGTCGATGCGGCGCGGGCGCGGGTGCTCGGCGATCTGCAGCGCCTGGGAATCACTGACGGCCATCATTTGGTGGCGGAGCATTCGGTGGTGATGGATCCAGCCTATGTCCACATCACCCGCAACTCGCTGACCGAGCACCGGCGGCTGTCGCGTGTGCTTCAGGCCAGCGGGGTTTATTCCATCGGCCGCTACGGCGGCTGGACGTACTGCGCGATCGAAGACAACATCGTCGAGGCGCGGGCGCTGGCCGCCGACTTCAACGAAGCGCCGGCGGCATAGTCGGGGCGCCTATGGTGCCGCGTTCGGCAGGCCCACGCAGCCGTCGATGTTGGCGTCGACGTATCCGGCCTGGATGTTTCCGTCCGCGTGGCCGCCGCTGACGTTGGCCACGTACGCCGCCGGCGGCGGGCAACCGGCGGTGGGCGTGGCGGTCAGCGCCTGCCAGTCGAGCACCTGGTTGTTTTCGATGTCGCAGCTCAAGCACCCGTCGACGGCCAGGCCGTAGCGGGTCATGCCTGAGATGGTGTTGTTGGTGACGGTGATGCCCATGATGTTCGGCTGGCGCGGCAAGGGCAGCCAAACCCGCAGGCCGGCGGCCATGCCGATGTCGAAGTAACCGGGTGCCGTCGCCTTGACGGTGTTGCCGCTGATGACCACGCCGGTGTGGTCCAGGCGAACGGCGTCGCCGACGTTGATCCCCGACGACGCACCGTTGGTGGTCTGGCTGATGGTGTTGTCGCGGATGATGGTGCCGGGGCCGCCGAAGTAGACGATGCCCACGCTGGACACGTTGTTGATGACGTTGTTGGCGATCAGCGTGTTGGCGCAGGAGATCGAAAGCCCGTCGGAGAAGTTGCCGGTGGCGTCGTGGGTCTGCGAACCGCCTTCGATGATGTTGCCGACGATCATCGACGAATCGCAGGGCTCGACGATGTGCACGTGCGTCCATCCCGGCGAGTCGGCGAACACGTCGTTGATCAGTTGATAGCCGGTTCCGAAACCCATGCCGACCAGTTGAAAACGGCTGCCGCGCGAGCCCAGCGTGCGGCGGTTGCCGTCGATGCGCACGCTGTTGATGTGGACGTTGCTGGCGGGCGCGCCAATGCCAACGTCCAAGCTGGAAAAGTTCGCGCTCAACATGATGGTGGCCATCTCGGCTGGGTCGGTCGGGCGCCCCAGCGTCTCGAGGATGTTGCCCGCGCGCCGCAGGACCACCGGCGCGTCCAAGACGAACATCGCGCGCGGGCAAAGGACCACCTCGGTCTGGTTATCAACGGCCGCCTGCAGCTCGCTGTAGCCGCTCGACTGCAAGCAGTTGACCCCCAGCGAGTACGTTTGACCGTCGCAGCCCGCGATGGCCAGCATGGAAGCCAACGCTGCGCCGACCATCCTGGCCGGGCGGCAATCACCCAGCATCATCAACGTCCCGCCAAGATCGTAACACGTCCGCGATCCAGATTCTGGGCCGCCCGGTCGGCCGGGTGGACCATTTTTGTGGATTTTGCCGCTCAAACCGGCCAAAGGCAGGCCGCGCCGCGCACCCCGCTGGCATCGCCGTGGCGCGCCGGCACCAGGTCGGTGCGCAGGCCATCGGCGACGCGGTACTGGTTCCACAGGCGCGGCACCAGCTCGAACAGACGCGCGTTGTTCGACACGCCGCCGCCCAAGACGATGATGCGCGGGTCCAGCAGGTTGATCACGCCGGCCAGCGCGCGGGCCAGGCGGCCGGCGTAAAGCTCAAACGCCTGTCCGGCTTGCGCGTCGCCGGCGGCGGCCAGGCGGCCGACCTCGGGGCCGGGGATGGTCTTGCCGGCCACCTCGGTGAACGCGCCGGCCAGGCCGCGGCCCGAGACGAACGATTCGATGCAGTTCGGCCGCCCGCAAAAACAAGCGTAGGGCGATTTTTCGGTCGGCAGCAAGAACGGCAGGGTGGTGTGGCTCCACTCGGCTGCGGCGCCATTGGCGCCGCCGAGGACGCGCCCATTGATCACGATGCCGCCGCCCACGCCGGTGCCCAAGGTGGCGCCGAACACGACGTCGATGGCGGCGGTGGGAGCCCGATTCGCGGGTGCCGCCGCCGCGCCGTCGGTGGCTTCCGACAGGACGAAGCAGTTGGCGTCGTTGTCGACGCGCATCGGACGCCCGACTGCCTCCGACAGATCGCGATCGACGGCATGACCATTCAGTGAGGTGAGGTTCGAATTTGAAATCAGCCCGGTGTGCGGCGAGAGGAACCCCGGCGTTCCCACGCCCACCGAACAGCGCTGGCCGGCCGATTTTTCCAGCTCTGTCACCAGCGCGGCGATGGCGGTCAGCACCGCCGTATAGCTGTCGGTCGGCGTGGCCACGCGCTGACTGGCCGCGACCGCGCCGTCATCGCCCAGGACGATGCCTTCGATCTTGGTCCCACCGAGATCAATGCCGAGTCGCATATCCCGCAACCTACGAGATTGCGAACCCGTAGCCTAGCGTGTCTTTTTGGCTGCCTGGTGCCGGTCCAGCCGGCGATCGGCCCGGCCGTTGGTGGCCTAACGGAAGCCCACGCCCAGCACGGCGACGGCCTGCGCTCCCCAGCGGCTGGAAGGCATCCATCCGAGGGGGGCCGGTTCGGTCAGCGAGTAAGACAGTCCGGCACGCGCGCCGGCGAAGAAGCGGCCCCACGGAACCACCGCGCCGATGGCGGCGTCGACGGCGTAACCCAAGGTCCGCCGGGTCAACGCGCTGGTTGTCGGCGGCATCGGGAGGTGGCTGGTCACCACGTGGCCGGTCGGGCCCAGATCAAGCTGCAGGCGCAGGCGCCAGACGTCGACCTGGCCACGGGCGAACAGGCGCACGGTGAGATCGCTCTGCGTGGCGGCGGGCGGCGGTGGCCCCGCGCGGTTCGATTCGGGCGGTGAAGACTCGCTGCTTGGTCCCAACGACAATCCCGCCCCCAGGCCCAGGTGACGCTGCAGGAACGCCGGTGCGTACGCGGCGTTGAAACCGGCGCGAAAGCCGTCGCCCGTGGTGGCCGCCTGCGCGCCGGCGGTCAATTCGACGGTCAGGGCCGGTGGCTGACGAGGGTCGGCGGATGCTTTCTTTTCGTACGCCGCCGCATCGTCGATCTGCGCGACGACCGTCGCGGGTGCGCTCTCGGCATCCTCGCGCAGCAAGACCACCTGAACGGAAAGGGCGACGGCCGCCGCGTCCGGTGCGGTCAGCGCGCCTCCGGCGGTCGGCGCGGGAAGGGCCAGGCGGCGCACGATCACCGACTGACCTTGCGGGCGCACGCACAGCGCGCGCCGGCCGCTGCCCGGATCGCACAGCCACACCACGTCGGTGGTCTTGCGGACGCGGGAGACGGCGCCGTCAACGGTAGCGGCGTCGGCTGGTTTACGCAGCGGCCACGGTGATGGCACCACGTCGATCCCGCGCGGCGCGAAGAATGCCGCCAGCGCCGCCACCAGCGCCGGATCGGGCGTGCCGACCACCAGCTGGCGCGGCTCGGCGGCACGGGCGAGCGGGGCGATCGCCGGCAGCAAGGTGGCGGCGCCGAGGATCAGGGTGACGATTGCGCGGCAGTTCATCGCCGATCAGCGCAGCCTCTGCAGCAAGCGGTGCGCGTCGTCGGCGTTCGGGCCGTCGGGGAACCGGCGCAGGTAGGCCGTCAGCAGTGCGCGCGCCTGACCGTGGTGGCCGCGTTCCAGCTCCAGACGGCCTTGCGCGAACAACGCATCGGCGGCCCAGGTGCCGTCGCCGGCGGCCAGCTGCGCATAGGTGGCCAGCGCCGCGGCGGGGTCGCTGGTTTCCTGACGGGCGGCGTTTTCAAAACGCTGGGCCACTGTCGGACGAACGACCGGCGGCGCTTCGACTGGCGCCGGCGGCGCTTCGACAGGCGCCTTCGACTGTTCGACGGTCGCCTTCAGCGCCAGGGCAGGCGCCGCGGCGGCCGTCGATGGGCGATCGCCATCGCCGTTCGCGCGCGCTGCCGCGACGTCGCTGCGTTCCCCGCGCGGACTGCTGACCGCCACCACCGCGCGACGACGAAGAGGCGGAGCGGCGCCGGCGGCCGGTGCGGGCGTCACCGGGGCAGGCGTCGTCGCGGCTGGCACCACGTCGCCGCTTTGCTCGTCCCCGGCCGGCTGATAGCGGTCGCCGGCGTGCAGGATCTGGGTCATGCCGCCGTCGCCGACTTCGACGGTGCCGTGATCGACGAAGACGCTGGCGTGCGCGCCGACGCGCTGGACGCGAAAACGCGTGCCGATGACGGTCACGCGCGTGCCGCCGGCCTGCACCACGAACGGCGCGCGATGCGCGCGCGGCGCCACCTCGCAAGTGACGGCGCCGCGCTCCAGCACCACCGCCACGCCGTCGCCGCTCTCGGCGCCGAAGCGAATGGCCGACTGTGGGGCCACGTCGACCACCGCGCCTTCCAGGGTGACGTGCGAGCCGGCGGCGGCGGTGGTGATGCGGGCGCCGCGCGCGCCACCGTCGGCGGCGGCGGCGTGAAAGTGGCGCACCGCCACCACGGCGAACGCGCCCACGGCGGCGGTGGCGAAGGCGATGCCGTACCACCAGCGTGATGGACGGCGCTCCGGCGCGTCCGGCAACGGCGCGCCGTCCAGCGCGGCGAAGACCTGCCGTTCCAGGCGCGCCACCGCCGATTCGGACAGCGGTGTCACCGGCGGACGACGCTGGGTCTTCATGACCGGGCTCCCGCGCCGTCGCTGAGGTAAGGCTGCAGCAGCGGATCCAGACGCGCGCGCTTGTCCACCTCGCGGCGCGCCCGCCAGATGCGGGTCTTGGTCGCCACCAGCGACGTCGCCATCAACGCCGCCACTTCGTGCGCCGGCCGACCGTCGACGACGTGCAAGGTGAAGGCGATGCGTTGCCGGGCGTCCAGGCGATCGAGAATGCCGTACAGCCGCCGCAGGCCTTCGCGCGCCAAGAGCTGCGCCTCGGCGTCGGGATCGTCGGATGAAATATCAGGGACCGCCTCCAGGCGCGTTGCGACGGGCCCACCCGCGCGCAGGTGCTCGTAAGCCACCCGCAAGACGATGCATCCGATCCAGGTCGATAGCTGCGCCTCGCCGCGGAAGGTGGGCAGCGATCGGAAGATGCGAATGAACGATTCCTGGATCAGATCGTCAAGCGCGTTGCTGGCGCCCAGTACGCGGTGCAAAAGGCCGTGCACGCGCTGGACCTCGGCGCGAAAAAGCCGGGTCTGCGCGCCGCGATCGCCGCGGGTGCAGGCCGACACCAGATCGTGCTGGTCCTTCGGCGAAAGAGCGGCGTTGCCGGCCGGGCCCATTGTCTTGGTTAGTCGGTGGCAGGGGCCCAAAAGTTACAAAAA
>DASXQB010000501.1:0-5213 GCA_036493295.1 Polyangia bacterium
CGTCGCTGACCCCGCTGGTGACTTACGCGACCACGCCAGCCTTCTCGCCCGACGGTGCCCACGTCGCCTTCGTCAACGGCGACAAGCTGGCGGCCGCGTGCACAGACGACACTTGCACGGGCACGTGCCTACAGACGTGCCAGCGCGTGTTGTCCGAGATGGATTTCGACGGCAAGGCGTCACCGCCGGCGTTCTCGAACGTGCGCGACTTGGTGACAGACGCAGGCCCCGGCAAAGCGGTTGCCTGGCCGACGTTCTTGCCGGACGGCAAGGGCATTATCTATCAGCAAGGCGACTCTCTGGACTCCAGTCAGTTTGTTAGTGACAGCGCGCCTCTGACCCCGCAATTCGGCGAGCTTCGGTTGGTCGAGTCGGCGGACAAGACGATCAATTCATTGAACGCCATCAACGGCCGTGACGCCACCGGCACGCTTTATTTGCCCTACGGCGAGATGGTTGAAGGCCGCATGAACTACGAGGCCAGCGTGCTGCCGGTGGCAGTCGGTGGTTACTACTGGGTGCTGTTCACCAGCCGCCGCGCCTACGGTAATACCATCTCGCCCACCAGCGGCGATCCGGCCGGCAACGATCCGTTCGGGACCGAGGCCAATCCCAGTGTGCGCAAGAAGATCTGGATCGCCGCCATCGACATCGACCACCCGGGCAATGCCGATCCCAGCCATCCGGCGTTCTATATGCCAGGGCAAGAGCTACACACCGCGAACATGCGGGCGTTCGCGGCGCTGGCGCCGTGCAAGGCCAACACGATGTCGTGCGAGACCGGCGCCGACTGCTGCGGCGGCTTCTGCCGCGAAACCTCGCGCGCGGCCGACGGCACGCCAGTGTTGCAGTGCGTGCCGCCGCCCGTGAACACCTGCTCGAACACCTTCGAGCTGTGCACCACCGCCTCCGACTGCTGCAACCCCGCCAATCAGTGCATCAACGGTCGCTGCACGCAGATCATCCAGTAAGCGCGAACCAGAACGCTTCGTCCCGCGGTGAACGGGGCCGTCCGCGATCGGCGCCGCCTTTGTCGGTTTGGCTCGGCCGAGATACGATGCCCGGGCCCATGCATTCAGGGGGATTCGCGGGACTTGTGTTGCTGTCGACGATCGCCGCTGGAATCGGCTGTGGCAAGGTCACGCCGGCGAGTGACGGCGGCGGTTCCGGCGGGGCGCCCGGCAGCGGCGGCGCCAGCGGAACTGGCAGCGGCGGCGGCGCCAGCACCGACGGTGGCGGCGGCGATCTGGGCGTCGACGGCGGCGCGGCGCTGCGTTGCCCGGTGCGCGAACCGGTCGCTGGCGTGGTGTGCGTGCGCGAAGGCGCCGTCTGCGAATACGGCGCCGACCCGCGCGGTGACCTCTGTCGAACCTTCGATACGTGCACCGGCGGCCACTGGGTGGCGGTGAAACCGGATCCCACCACCTGTCCGCCGTTCACCGACGCGGGAATGTGTGGCAAGAACATCGCGGCCACCGCCTGCACAGCCCAGGACGCGTACTGCGAGCTGTCCGACGGACGATCGTGCCACTGCACCAACTGCCTGGACGGACCGACCAAGCGCTGCACGATGGATTATGTGTGGCGCTGCCAGACGATGAACACCACCAGCGGTTGCCCGACCGGCGCGCCTGACATCGGAACGGCCTGCACAGTCGAAGGGCTGGCCTGCGCTTACGGTTGCGGCATGCGCAACCGGCAGTGCGATCACGGCGAATGGATCTCCACCGGCGACGGCGTGTGTCCCGTCGCTGCGCAGTAGTCGGATCAACGTGGCCGATCTTCCGGACGCTCCCGACCCCGCGCCGCCGCCGGGCGACGAGCCGTTCGCCGTTTATCTGGCCAAACGGCTGTCCGGCGAAAAACGGTTCGCGCCGCAGGTTCCCGCAGAAGCGGCCGACCTGGTGGCAAAGGCCGATATCGTGCTCTCGCAGGCCAGCTTCAGCCTGACCATCTCCTTCATCGTCGATCGGGAGAGCGACCCGACCAAGACGTTCGCCGGTTCGCCAGAAGAACTGATCGAAGCCGGCCGCGCCTGCCTGCGCTATTCGGGCAACATCAACGGCGTCAAGATGCCGGTGGTCATGGCGATCTACGAGATCGGCCGTGGCCCGCCCAGCGACGCCGACCGCGCGCGATTGAAGGCGCTGCATCGCCGCGGCGGCTGGAAGAAGGTGGCGATCGTTCCGTACTACCTGGACGTAACCAGTCGGACCGTGTGGACCCCGGCGCCGTTACAGTGGTTGCTGGGCGGGCGGCGCTGGATCGATCGCGTCCTGCGCGAGCCCCGCAAAGCCGACGGCGACATCTTCGTGCCCGACCCGGCGCTGAAGGTGCGCCACCGGTGGCCCCGGGCGACGATCGGTCTGCTGGCGTTTTTGGCCGCGGTGTTCGCGGGCGAGCAGCTGGGCAACGTCGGTGGGCACAGCGGCGGCGTGCTGGGGATCGACGCTCCGTCGCTGCTGGCGATGGGCGGAATGAACGGCGCCGCCGTGCTGCAAAAAGGCGAGTGGTACCGGCTGCTGTCGGCGGCGCTGCTGCACGCCGATCTGTTTCATCTGGTGATGAACGGGATCGCGCTGGCCCTGGCCGGGTGGATGCTGGAAGCGTTGCTGGGGCCGGCCTGGTTCCTCGCGCTTTTTTTGCTGGGCGCGCTGGGCGGTTCGCTGATGGGCCTGCTGATCAATCCGGCCAATCTGATCTCCGTCGGCGCGTCGGGCGCGGTGATGGGGCTTTTGGCGGCGGCGCTGGTGGCGACGCGCCGGTTGCCGTCGGGGCCGGCCAAGGTGCAGACGCAGCTTCGGCTGTTGCAGTTCCTGGTTCCGTCACTGATTCCGCTGGTCGCCAGCAGCCACGGCGGGCGCGTCGACTTCGCCGCTCACTTTGGCGGAGCCATCGCCGGCGCGCTGGCTGGTTTCGTCTTGCTGCGGATCTGGCCACGAACCGAGCCAGAGCCGCGCCATGCCCGGCTAGCCGTGGGTTTGGCGGTGGTGGCGGTGCTGGGCTTGGGCGGCAGCCTGCTGGACGCCAAAAAACACTATCCCGCGTACGCGGCCGACGCAGCGGTGTTCGCCGGCGATCCGTTGGTCGACGACGCCCAACTGCCCCAAGATCCGGTGGTCGCGGCCCGCGATGTCGAGCTGTGGGGAAAAGATCACCCGCGCGATCCGCGCGTGCACTTCTTCCGCGCCTTGCACGCCGTCGACCAGGGCGACGCGCGGGTGGCCGAGACCGAGCTGAAGGCGGCGCTGGCCGAGCGGGCCATCCTGGACCACGCCTTCCCGAACAAGAAGCTGGAGATCGGCATCCGCTCTGTGCTGTGCGAGCTGCTGCAAAACCAGGGACGCGGCGACGAAGCCAAGGCCGTCGCCGCGCCGGTTTGTCAGGCGGACAATGGAAGCCCGCCCGGCGTCATGCGCGAACTGCACCTCTGCGATTGACGGCCTCGCCGCGCCGGTGCGGCGGCTAGGGCACGACTTTGTTGTGGCAGAGGCCGTCGCAGCCTGGGGTCGAGTCGCATTCCTCGCCGTTGGCGGCCTGGATGCGTCCGTCGCCGCAGTACGGTCCGGTCTTGCACTGCTTGGTGCAGGTGCCCGGGCCGTACCCGGTGTCTGAATTGCCGGCGCCGTTGTCGCATTGCTCGGGGCCGTTCTTGGCGCCGTCGCCGCAATACGGAGCCAGCGTGCAGTTGGCGTTGCAGGTGCCGTAAGCGCCGCTGTTGGTGCCGTCGTCGCACTGCTCGCCCGGATCCTTGACGCCGTCGCCGCACTTCAGCTTGCAGTGCACGTCGCAGGTGCTGGCCATGGTGCCGTTGTTGGCGCCGTCATCGCACTGCTCGCCCGTGTCCTTGACGCCGTTTCCGCACGAGGCCAGCGGGACGTACGACTTGCAGTCCGTCGTGCACGACCCGGGCAAGCCGCTGTTGACGCCGTCGTCGCAGCCTTCGCCGAAGGCGGTGTCGACGGACTTGTTCCCGCAGTAAGGCGCCGCCAAGCAGCGCGTGGTGCAGACGGTCTTGCCGTAGGCGGTGGCCACTGGTTGGTTGTTGGCGCCGCTGTCGCAGGTTTCGCCGGCGCCGGTCTGCACCAGGCTGTCGCCGCAACGCGGACCCAGCACGCAGCCCGGGGCGCAGTTGCCGTATGAGCCGTCGTTCTTGCCGTCGTCGCACTGCTCGGTGCCGTTCTTGATGCCGTCGCCGCAGCGGGCTCCCAGCGTGCAGTCAGCATTGCACTTGCCATAACCGCCGGTGTTGTTGGCGGCGCCGTTGTCGCACTGTTCGCCCGCTTCCAACGTGCCGTTGCCGCACTTGAGCATGCAGTTGCTCTGGCACTTGTCGGTCGCGGCGCCGTTGGTGGCGCCACTGTCGCATTGCTCGCCGTTGGTGACCACGCCGTCGCCGCAACGCGGGCCCAGCTGGCAATTGGTGGTGCAAAAGCCATAGCCCTTGCCGTTGTTGGCGGCGTCGTCGCACTGCTCGCCGTTGCCGGCATCGACGTTGCCGTCGCCACAGTAACCGGCCCACTTGCAGCCGGGGCCACACACTTTGGCGGTTCCGCCGTACGTCGTGACGTTCAGGCCGTTGTCGCACTGTTCGTTGCTGGCCTGCACGATCGAATCGCCACAGTAAGGCGCCAGCGTGCAGTTGGCGTTGCACGTGCCGTAGGCGCCGGTGTTGTTGGCCGTGCCCAGATCGCAGGATTCGCCGCTGGTGACGATGCCGTCGCCGCAGACGCTGGTGCAGACGCTGCGTGTGCCGGTGAAGTTGCTCAGCGTCAGACGGTAATTGGAAGCAGTGGTGTGCCGTTCGGCCTGGAAGACAACGATCTCGTACACGCTGCCAAGCTGCAGACCCAGATTGACGGTGTGTCGGAGGCCCGCGTTGCCGGGGTTCATGGCGCATCCGTTGACCAGATCGCACACCGACGCCGAGCCATTGGCAGCGTCCAGCACGGCGAAGCCTTCCAAGCGCGAGTGCAGGCCGCCGAGATCGACAGCCAGCTGCTTGTCGATAAACACCCAGACGTCGTCGTCGCCGACAAAATCCAAAGTGGCGGCGCCGTTGTACTCGAACCAGTAACGAACCGCCGAGGTGAACCCGAAGTTGTGGTTGTTCGGTCCGTTGCCCCAGCCTTTATTGTCGATGGGGAAGAAGGCGGTGCTGTCGAACTGGTAGACGCCGGTCATGCCCAC
The DNA here is from genome assembly GCA_036493295.1 of Polyangia bacterium. Taxonomy (GTDB): domain Bacteria; phylum Myxococcota_A; class Polyangia; order Fen-1088; family Fen-1088; genus DATKEU01. The sequence continues at coordinate 5,191 of DASXQB010000501.1, forward strand.
CACCTGCGGCAGGGTCAGCGTCT
>DASXQB010000502.1:0-7590 GCA_036493295.1 Polyangia bacterium
AGATCTGATCCACCGCGGCCCAGCGTGGCCACGCCCGCCGGCTGCTTGCGATCGGCGTCGTCGTCGGAGCGCGGCGCCGCGCCCAGGAACCCCGGCACCACCGGCACGATGCCGGCGTCGATCAACGGGCGCAGCACCTTGCGCGCGGCCGCGTCGGTGAGATTCAGATTTGGCGAGGCGCCGCCGAACGGACCGTCGGTGAACACCACCTCCAGCGCGTCGACATAACGGGCCTTGACGCCCGAACCGGCCAGCGCGGCGACGAAAAGCTGGGCCGACAACCGCTCGCCGCGCGAGACCACCAGGTCGCTGGTGCGGGCGGTCAGCTCGCGCAGGAAGGTCAGGCTGTTCAAAAGGCCCACCAGCTCTTCGAGCGATTGATCGATGACCTTGCCGACCTGGTCGCGCGCTTCGCCCTTCGGGCAGACGGCGTCCAGGATCGAACGATAGCGGGCGCGCAAGGTCTGGGCGTCGCGTTCCAGGTTGTCGTCGCCGCCGCTGACGGCGCGGTTGGCCAGGCCCAAAAGCGCGTCGGTGATGCCGGCCAGCGCCGAAACCACCACGGCCCGGGGCGCGGTGCGCTTTTGCATGATGCCCACGGCGTGCCGGAACGCCTCCGCATCACCCAGCGACGCCCCGCCGAATTTGTGCACCTCTGGCGCTGCTTTCTTGCCTGCCATCTGGCGGCAAGATGTACCACGCGGGTGGCGGTCCAGTCAGGTGGCGGCCGGCGGGCAAACGCGGCGACGACAGCGACGCGCCCGATGCGGTAAATTGGACGGATCATGGCCTCTCGATCCACGTTCCGCTGCATCGCCGGCTGTCACGGCGAATACCCGCTTGATGAAGTGATCTACCGCTGCCCCAAGTGCGGCGATCTTTTGGAGGTGGTGCACGACATCGAAGCGCTGAAGTCCCGCAGCGCCGCCGCCTGGATAAAGTTGTTCGACGAGCGATACCTGCGCACGCAGTGGCCGTATGGATCGGGCGTGTGGGGCAAGAAGGAATGGGTGCAGCCGCACGTGCACGACGAGAACGTCGTCTCGATGCTGGAGGGCGGAACGAATCTGCTGTGGGCCGAACGCTACGGCCGCGAGCTGGGCCTGACCGATCTGTGGGTCAAGCAGTGCGGCGTCTCGCACACCGGATCGTTCAAGGACCTGGGCATGACGGTGCTGGTCTCGACGGTGAAACAGATGATCGCCGACGGCAAGAAGATCGGCGCCGTGGCGTGCGCGTCGACCGGCGACACGTCGGCGGCGCTGGCGGCGTACGCGGCGGCGGCGGGCATCCGGGCGATGGTGATCTTGCCACGCGGGAAGGTGTCGACGGCGCAGCTGGTGCAGCCGCTGGCCAACGGCGCCAGCGTGCTGGCCATCGACGGCGACTTCGACGCCTGCATGCGCATGGTGCAGCAGCTGGCCGAAGAAGAGGGCGTTTACCTGGCCAACAGCATGAACAGCCTGCGCATCGAAGGCCAGAAGACCGTGGCCATCGAGATGGTGCAGCAGTTCGACTGGGCGGTACCGGATTGGGTGCTGATCCCGGGAGGCAACCTGGGCAACGTCAGCGCGCTGGGCGCCGGCTTTCAAATGATGAAGGACCTGGGCGTGATTCAAAAGCTGCCGCGCATCTGCGTGGCGCAGGCGCAGGCGGCCAACCCTCTCTATCTGGCGTACAAGGCCGGCTATGAAAAATTCCATTCGGTGACGGCCAAGCCGACGCTGGCCTCGGCGATCCAGATCGGCAACCCGGTCAGCGTGCGCAAGGCCATCCGCACGTTGCAGCGCTTTGAAGGCGTGGTCGAGCAAGCGTCGGAGGCCGAGCTGGCCGACGCGGCGGCGCGCGCCGATCGCACTGGCCTGTTCAACTGCCCGCACACCGGCGTGGCGCTGGCGGCGCTGGAAAAGCTGGTCGCGCGCGGCGAGATCAACAACCAGCACCGCGTGGTGGTGGTCAGCACCGCCAACGGTCTGAAGTTCACCGACTTCAAGACCCAGTACCACGACGGCACGCTGGCCGACGTGCCGAAGCCGAAGTACGCCAACCAGCCGGTGCTGCTGCCCAACGAATACGGCGCGGTTCGCGACACGGTTCGCAGGATCTTGGACGCGCGCGGAAGTTGAGGCGACTTGGACGTCAACCCTCAGGACGCGGCGTTGGTCGGAACGGTGCTGGGCGATGCGTATCGCCTGACCCGGGTGATCGGACGCGGCGGGATGGGGGCGGTGTTCGAAGGGCAGCACCTGCGCCTGAACAAGCGGGTGGCGGTCAAGATGATGACCCGCGAACTGGCGGAAAACGCCGAGGCGCTGGCCCGGTTTCGGCGCGAGGCCGAGGTGACGTCGCAGCTGGGGCATCCGCACATCGTGCAGGTGTTCGACTTTGGTGTGTCGGCGGCCGGCGAGCCGTATCTGGTGATGGAGCTTCTGGAGGGCGAGGATCTTGACCAGCGCCTGCGGCGGGTGGGGCGGCTGCCCTTGCCGGCGGCGACGAACATCATCAAACAGGTGTCGTCGGCGCTGGCGGCGACGCACGGCAAGGGCATCGTTCACCGCGATCTGAAGCCGGCGAATATTTTTCTGCTGACTGTCGACGAGACGGACTTTGTGAAGGTGGTCGACTTCGGGATCAGCAAGGTGCGGGCGGCGACCACGCGGCTGACGGCGGCGTCGGTGGTGATGGGGACGCCGTATTACATGTCGCCGGAGCAGGCGTCGGGCCGGGTCGATGAGATCGATCACCGCACCGATCAGTGGGCGCTGGCCTGCATCGCGTACGAGCTGCTGGCGGGGCGGCCGCCGTTCACCGGGGAGAACGCGGCGTCGCTGCTGTATCAGGTGGTGCACCAGGCGCCGTCGCCGCTGACGACGCGGGCGCCGGAGGTGCCGGCGGCGCTTGACCAGGTGCTGGGGTGCGCGCTGGCGAAACCGATCGAGGAGCGCTTCGCTTCGATGACGCTGTTCGCGCGCGCGTTCGAGGACGCCGTGGCGGGCCGCGCGGTGGCGGGTCTGGCGGCCGCGCCGGTTGCGCCGCCGCCGGCCAGCGCCGCGGCACCGGTCGCCGATGGTGGCCGGGCGGCCATGGTGATCCCCAAGCAGACGACGTTCTCCACCGCCGCCGCCGAAGCAGTTTCGCCGGAGGGCGGCCCACCACCCCGAAGCAGCAAGCCGCTGGTGATGGGCGGTGTGGTGGCGACAGTTGTTCTGGCGGGCGCGGTTCTGTTCGCAACGCGCGGGCGCCCGCCGGGCGCTGGTGTTGGCGCTACGGCGAAACCGCCAGCGGTCACCGCGGCGCCGAACGCGCCGGGGGCGCCACCGGTGCCCACGCCCACACCCGCCGCCGCGCCGCCACCGGTGACCGCGGCGGTGGAGCGACCGAGCAAAGAGAAAGAAAAAAAGGGAAAACCCCGCAAGGCAAAACCGCGCGCCGAACGCGTCGCCACCCACGCGGCGATCGGCGAGCCGGCCGCCGCCGCGCCTGCTGCTTCTGCAGAGTCACCGTCCGCGCCCGCACCCGCCGCAGTGCCGCCTCAACCCGCCTGGCCGCCGCCCGCCACCGCCGCCGAGCCGAAGTACCAGCCCGCCTGGCCGCCGCCGGCCGACGGCACGCCTCAAGAAGCGCAACCGCCGAAGCCGAAAAAGAAGGGACTTTTCCACCGCATTTTCCGTCGCGACGAGTAAGCGAAGAAGCCCGCGCCCGCCGATTGTTTCCGTCGCATTTCCAACCTGAAAATCCTTCGCTGTCACCGCGCCCGGGGCTTTACAGGCTGCGGTCCTTCTGGCTAGCGTGGCCGGAGGATTGGAAAGGGGAGGGTCCGGTCGTTGTGCTAGATTCGACCCCTTTGCAAAGTTTCGTAGCAAGTTCGTGATGATGCCGAGCGCGGCGCGTGTGTGGGGGTTCCACGGAGCCGCCGCGGAGGAAAAGGGTCGCCGAGATGAAAACGCTTCAGGGACCGGGGGGGCAGGGTCTTTACGATCCGCAGCACGAACATGACGCTTGCGGCGTCGGCTTCGTCGTCGACCTCAAGGGTCGCAAGTCCCCGGCCATTGTCCAGAACGCCATCCAGGTTCTGCTGAACCTTCAGCACCGCGGCGCGTGCGGCTGCGAGAAGAACACCGGCGACGGCGCGGGCATCCTGCTGCAGATCCCGCACCGCTTCCTGAAGGAAGAGTGCGACAAGCTTTCCATCAAACTTCCGGAGGTCGGCCAGTACGGCGCGGGCGTGGTGTTTCTGCCCACCGACAAAGACAGCCGCGAAGCCTGCGAGCGCATCTTCGAACAGGCGGTGCGCGAAGAAGGCCAGACCTTCCTGGGCTGGCGTACCGTCCCCACCGACAATCGTCTGCTGGGCCCGACGGCAGTCGCATCGCAGCCGGTGATCCGGCAAATCTTCATCGGCAGCACGTTGCCCGACCACGGCGCCGACGATCTGGCCTTCGAGCGCAAGCTGTACGTCATCCGCCGCCAGGCCCGCCACGCCGTGCGGCGGTCGTCCATCCCCGAGCGCGGCCATTTCTACATCCCGTGCCTGTCCAGTCGGACCATCGTCTACAAGGGGATGTTGAATCCCAACCAGCTGCGCGAGTTCTTTCCCGACCTCAGCAGCGATCGGGTCGAATCGGCGCTGGCCATGGTGCACTCGCGTTTCTCGACCAACACGTTTCCCAGCTGGTCGCGCGCGCATCCGTATCGACTGATCGCCCACAACGGCGAGATCAACACCCTGCGCGGCAACGTCAACTGGATGCACGCCCGCGAAAGCATGTTCGAGTCCAAGCTGTTCGGCGACGACCTGAAGAAGTGCATTCCGGTCATCGACACCGACGGCAGCGACAGCGGCATGTTCGACAACGTGCTGGAGCTGCTGATGCTGACCGGCCGTTCGTTGCCGCACGCGGTGATGATGATGGTGCCCGAGCCCTGGTCGAACCACGAGACCATGTCGCAGGCGAAGAAAGACTTCTACGAATTCCACGGCTGCCTGATGGAGCCGTGGGACGGCCCGGCCGCCGTGGCCTTCACCGACGGCGTGCGCATCGGCGCGGTGCTGGATCGAAATGGCCTGCGTCCGTCGCGTTACTACGTGACCAAGGACGGTCTGGTGGTGATGGCCTCCGAAGTGGGCGTGCTGGACATCGCGCCCGACCGGGTGCTGGAGAAAGGCCGCCTGCAGCCGGGGCGCATGTTCCTGGTCGACACCGCCGCCGGCCGCATCATCGGCGACGACGAGCTGAAGACCCAGATCGCCAGCGCCCAGCCGTACGGCCTGTGGCTGAAGGAAAACCTGGTGGCGCTGGACGATCTGCCCAAGCCGCCGACGGTGATCGAACCGGATCACGAGACGGTGCTGCGCCGTCAGGAAGCGTTCGGTTACACCACCGAGGACATCAAGGTGCTGGTGGCGCCGATGGCCACCGACGGCGTCGAGGCGATGGGGTCGATGGGCACCGACACGCCGCTGGCGGTGCTGTCCGACAAGCCGCAGCTGCTCTACAACTATTTCAAGCAGCTATTCGCCCAGGTGACCAACCCGCCGGTCGACGCCATCCGCGAAGAGTTGATCATGGCCGTCGACACGGCCATCGGTCCGGAAGGAAATCTGTTAGAGCCGACGCCGGTGTCGGCGCGCCAGATCGGCTTGCACACGCCGGTGCTGCGCAACGAGGAGCTGGAAAAGCTGCGCCAGTTGCATGGCAACGGCACCTCGCACGGATTTTCCACCGTCACCATCCCGATGCTGTTCAAGGTCAGGGAGGGCGGCGCCGGTCTGAAACGCGGCATCGAAGAGCTGCGCCGCAAGTGCAGCGAGGCCATCGTCGCCGGCCACAACATCATCATCATCTCTGACCGCGGCCACAACCATGACCTGGCGCCCATTCCGGCGTTGCTGGCGGTGGCGTCGGTGCAGCACCACCTTTTGCGCGAAGGCTCGCGCACGCGCGTGGGCCTGGTGGTCGAGAGCGGCGAGCCGCGCGAGGTGCACCACTTTGCGCTGCTGCTGGGCTATGGCGCCAGCGCCATCAACCCGTACCTGGCCTTCGAGACCATCCACGACATGGTTCGCCAGGGGACGCTGTCGGGCGGCGACGCGGATCGCTCCGAACAGAAGTTCGTCAAGGCGGTGGGCAAAGGGATCGTCAAGGTGTGCTCGAAGATGGGCATCTCGACCATCCAGAGCTATCACGGCGCCCAGGTGTTCGAGGCCATCGGCCTCAACCACGAGTTCATCGACGAGTACTTCACCTGGACCGCGTCGCGCATCGCCGGCATCGGCATCGACGAGATCGCCGAAGAAATATCGCGCCTGCACGCCCGCGCCTTCCCCGATCGGCCGCTGCCCACGCACAGCCTGGAACCGGGTGGCCAGTATCAATATCGGCGCGGCGGCGAGTTCCACCTGTTCAACCCCGAGAGCATCCACAAGCTGCAGTACGCCTGCCGCACCGGCAATTTCTCGGTGTTCAAAGAGTATTCCAAGCTGATCGACGATCAGTCGCAGCACCTGTGCACGCTGCGCGGGTTGATGGATCTTTCGTCCGACCGCCCGCCGGTGCCGATCGACGAGGTCGAGACCATCGAGGCGATCGTCAAGCGATTCAAGACCGGCGCCATGTCGTACGGTTCGATCAGCAGCGAAGCGCACGAGACGCTGGCCATCGCCATGAACCGCATCGGCGGCAAGAGCAACACCGGCGAGGGCGGCGAAGATCCGCGGCGATACATCCCCGACGCCAACGGCGATTCACGCAACAGCGCCATCAAGCAGGTGGCATCAGGGCGTTTTGGCGTCACCAGCCAGTATCTGGTCAGCGCCAAGGAGCTGCAGATCAAGATGGCCCAGGGCGCCAAGCCCGGCGAGGGCGGACAGCTTCCCGGGTCGAAGGTGTACCCGTGGATCGCCAAGGTCCGCAACGCCACGCCCGGCGTCGGCTTGATCTCGCCGCCGCCCCACCACGACATCTATTCGATCGAGGATCTGGCGCAGCTGATCCACGACCTGAAGAACGCCAACACGCAGGCCCGCATCAGCGTCAAGCTGGTGGCCGAGGTCGGCGTCGGCACCATCGCCGCCGGCGTGGCCAAGGCGCACGCCGACGTCGTCCTGATCAGCGGCCACGACGGCGGCACCGGCGCATCGCCCCTGACCAGCATCAAGCACGCCGGCGCGCCGTGGGAGCTGGGCCTGGCCGAGACGCACCAGGTGCTGGTGCTGAACAACCTGCGCTCGCGCATCACCGTCGAGACCGACGGCCAGCTGAAGACCGGCCGCGACGTCATCGTCGCCGCCCTGCTGGGCGCCGAGGAGTACGGCTTCTCGACGGCGCCGCTGGTCACCATCGGCTGCATCCTGATGCGCGTCTGCCACCTCAATACCTGTCCTGTCGGCGTGGCCACGCAGGATCCCAAGCTGCGCAAGAAGTTCACCGGCAGCGCCGATCACGTCGTCAACTTCATGCGCTTCGTCGCCCAGGAAGTGCGCGAGCTGATGGCCCAGCTTGGCTTCCGCACCATCAATGAAAGGGTCGGCCACAGCGAGTGCCTGCAGATGTCCAAGGCCGTCAATCACTGGAAGGCGCGCGGCCTGGA
>DASXQB010000503.1:0-2340 GCA_036493295.1 Polyangia bacterium
CCGCCGCCGCCACGAACGGCGTCACGGGCGATGCCGGCCACAAGAAGGCGTTGAAGCCGCCTCCGTAATAGATGACGTCCACCTGATTGCCGACGCTCTCGCCGAAGAACGCCTCCAGCGTCAGCGGCGGGGCCAGCACCACCGCCGGTCGAAATAGAAACAAGCCGTCGCCGCCCAGCGCGCCCGCCGAGAAGGTCAGGCCCACGTGCCCGTCGGAAAGCGGCGACGGCGAGAAGACGGAGTCAGACATGCGCTTCCACAGCGACGGTCCGCGGTGGGTCTCGGCGGTGTCCACCTCCAGCACCAGGACCTCGTCGCCCAGCAGCCAGCCGTAGGTTCCGTCGGGAAGCTGCACGCGGAACCAGTGATCTTGCGTCGAGCGCCCGATGGCCGGCAGCACCTCGCCGCGGGTGGCGGTGTACACCACGCGAAAGCCGAAGCCGGGCCCCGTGTGCACGGCGGCTTGTTCGGCCAGCACGCGCACCAGCGCTTCTTCGTCGGCGTGGGCGCGCGGCGCTGCCAGCAGCAGCGACAGCGCGGCCACCGCCAGCAGAAAAATCAACGCCCGCAGCGGCGACCAGCAGGTCATGGTTGGGTCACCCACTGCAGCAGGATCATCGCTTCCATGCTGCCTGGTTCGAAGAGCTTGCCGCCGCCGTGGGTGCGGATGCCGGTCGGGCGGGCGTAAAGCTCGCTGGCGGCGACGTTCGAGCACTGCATCTGGTTGGCCGCCGATTCATAGTCGACTTCCCAGTCGGGCGGCAGCGGCACCGCCGCTGGGCTGGTGGGCGGCGGCAGCACCAGCTGGCGCGGGCTGGCGGCGTCGTGGCAACCACCGTCGGAGCAATGCTTGCCGCCGAAGCTGGCGCCCAGCACCTTGGGCCAGACGTCGGTGGTGAAGAACAACGGTCCGGGCCGACATTCGTTGATGCCCGCCGGCGGCTGGCCGAGATCGACGGTGTCGCAGCCGGTTGTGGCCACCGCCGCGCTGATCACGGTCGCCAGCGAAAGCGCGCGCGCCGCCGTCAAAACGTGTACCTCAGGTAAGTGGTGGCCGTGACCTGCGCGCTGTCCTTGATGTCGCGCAGCCAGAAATACCCGACTCGAAGTCCCAGCGAAAAATGCCGCGACAGCGAGTGATAGTCCACGCCCGCCCCGCCGCCGGCGGTCAGGCCGTTGCGCTGATCGCTGCCGCCGACGGTCTCCAAAATGTTGGTCGACAGGCGCGCCACGCCGCCGCCGCCCTCGACGAAGATCGACGTCTGCACGATGCGGATGGTCACCTTCAATTCGGCGGTGCCCTGGTAAAGCTGGATGATCTGTCCGGCCTGCGGCATGCCGTCGAACCGGGTTTCGTGGGTCGACCCGATGGCGTGCGCTTGCACCGCCAGCCAGCGCGTGAGGTCGTAGCCGACCCGACCGCCGAGAGCGAACCCCGGGCCGATCCATTCGCGCGCGTTGCCGAAGAACATCAGCGCGCCGATCTCGCCTTCGGTGTAGAGGCCGTGGGCGAACTTGGCCGGGTCGGGGAAGATGGCCGGGTTGGGGACCTCAGTGACCTGGGCGCGGGCGCGCGTCGGCGAAATCAAGAAGAACGCCGCGGCTGCCACTGCCAGCCTGAAGAGTGGTCTGCGCAAGGATCTTTATTGTTTCGGCGGAACCATCGGAACGTAAGTGGCGGGGTTGGGCATGAACAAGGGGTCGCTTCCTTTCTGATAAAGGCGGCCGTCGTCGTCGCGGACGCGCACCAGAAAACTGCAGGTCATGTGCTTGTCGGAGCTGAAGGTGATGTCGAACTCGAACAGGGCGGGAATGATCGCGTTCTTGGGAACCATCTCGAGGCCGACGGGGTTGACGTCCGAGCGGTTGATCAGCACCGCCGCGAACGGGGCCATCCACTTGCCCATGGCGTACAGATCCAGCGACGCTTCGACCACGTCGTCCTCGCGCAGGGTGCCCGCCACTGTGGCGCCAGGGGCGACCATCTGCGGCCCGCTGCGCATCAGCGGCAGCGTCAACGCGTCCTCGCCTTGCGCGGTGAACGCGGCGGCCACCGCGGCTTCGTCGTACTTGGTGTATTCGTTGGCGCCGTCGACGCTGAAGGTGAAAACGCCGGGCACGGTGTCCAGGTTCTTCACCGTGTACAGGATCTCGTTGTGCAGACGATCGCGCCGCAACCACGGCACGTCGAAGCCCAGGCGCTGTTGGTCGGCGTCGATCTGCTTTTGCTCGGCGGCGGTGGGCTGGCGGAACAGCAAGATCACGCTGCCGGTGCCGTCGGGCAGGGGCATGCCCATGGCGTCGGTGCCGCCGGCTTCCAGGGCGGCGGGCGCGGAGAAA
>DASXQB010000504.1:0-6440 GCA_036493295.1 Polyangia bacterium
AGCCGGTCGGATGCCATGCGGCGACGAAAGCAGCCAAGCGGCCCACCACGCCGAATTTGTCGCGCCGTCCAAGCCGCGCGTCCAGCCTCGGTTACCGCTCGTCCCGTGTCGCCTCCGAGATCGGGTCAATTCGATAGCCGCCTAGGGTGGTCCCAGCGGGCGCGCCCCGCAGGCCAAAGACAGAACCTCGTCGGCGCTGAGCATGCGGTTGTAGACCGCAACGTCGTCGACGATCGCCGCCAGCCGATCGCCGATGGTCTTCGCCGGCAGATCAAAGTTCGGCGCCTCGGCCGCCCCCACCAGCAACGGGGTGTTCTCGGTCGCGAAGGGCAGCCCGAACGCCTGGCTGCCGAACGCCTTTCCATTGACGAACAGGCGCAGGCCGTCGGCGACCTTGGAATCGGCGACGTAGGTGAACGCGACGTGCATCCAGTCTGTTCCCGACGGCAAGGGCTGATTGCTGCTGAGATCGGCGTTGATGCCGTTCGACGTGAACATGCGAACCCGCAGGTGATTGCTCGCGGTGGACAGCACATAGTGATACCCGCCGGCGCCGGCCGCCCGCCGCGACACGACCGTGCCATCGCTGGCGCTGCCGCCTGGAAAGCGCAGCCACGCCGAGACGCTGAGGTGATCGGACACGACGTTCAGCTTCGCGGGAGGACTGACGGTGACGTATCCGCCGGTGGTGCCGCCCGGCAGGCTGAGCGCGCGCCCGAAACGCCCGACCGTCCAGGCGGCGGTCGGATCCAGCTCGGTCAGCATCGCCGACAGCTTGCCCGGTGACGAATCGCTGATCACTGGATCGGACGGGCCATCGTCGAGGCGCAGATAGACCACCAGACCCTGGTCAAGGCCGCTGGTGAGGCGCGGCGTGCACACCGGCCAGTTGGGAGCCGCCGGCGCGTCGGCGTCCCCGCCCGACTCCGGTCCGTCGGCGTCGGCGGCGGCATCTTGCCCGTCGCTGGCCTCCCCGCCGGAGCCGACGGCGCCGCCGGTTCCGATCGCGCCACCAGCGCCACCCGCGCCGCCCGATGACGAGGACTCGTCGGCGGCGGCATCACCGCCACTGTCAGCCCGGTAACAAACGTTGCTCAAACAAACCGGTATCTGGTCCGGACAGTCAGCGGAGACGGTGCACGTCACTTTTCCCGGAGCGAGCGTGGGCGAGAACACGCAAGCTGGCGCCAGGCCAGTCCAGATCAGGCAACCGATCAGCTTCGCCCGCACGATCAATCCGTCATCGCCCCGCCCAGAATACTGGCGGGAATCGGCGTCAACCGGCCTACGACTTGACCGCCGGCCGGGCAGCCTGCTTCGGGATGGGCGGCGGGCCGGGTCTCGCCGCGGCCTTCGCGGTTACGGTGCTCTTACCAGCAGCGGTGCGCGCCGCTTTGCCCTCAGGCGAGTTGTAGGCAGTCCGGTATTCGTGCCGGCGCTGACGGTGGGCGGCCTCGACGGCGGTGGTGGGTCGGTTGCGCTTGCTCATTATGTTTGGACCATATCATCGATGAGCCGGTGATGCCGCCGGTCAGCAGCTGCAGCCGTTCGCGCGTCGGGTCCTAGGCGTTGCCTTCGCGCGGTTGGTGCTGACGGTTGCCGGTGGCGGACTGCCTGAGTTTCACCAGCAAGAGCAAATCGACCCGCCGCTTGATCTCGTCGCGCACCTTCCGAAAGTTTGCCAGGCTGGCGGCTTGGTCCGGCGTCGTGGCGGGATCGTCGAACGACCAGGTGGCGTTTTCGCGCGGGGCCGCAAGGCCACGGTTGCGGATGAGCACCACTGTTTCACCAGCGGGCACCGACCGCGCGGCCAGGCCGGTCAGCGATATTCCAATTTCCTCCATCACCCGCCGGGCACTGGGATGAACGTCGGCGAGCTCCCCTTCTGCCAATCCGCTGGCAGCGCCTCGCCCGATCGATCGGACCAGCGCCGCCGCGATGAAGGCGCGCGACGGATCGTTGGAACACACGAAACGGACGGTCAAGGGTGAATCTGCCGCTGCACCCATCGGGCGGCCCATTTCCTTCGACTTCTTCGGACCGTTCTTCTGGGTCTGGTCCACGATTCCTCGCAGGCGGTTCATAACACGTAGGGCTTGCATCGGCAGACGGAAGGCCTGGTCTTCTGGATTCGTCGCAAAAGGCGCTACTGCGGCGGCGCGGGCGTGGCCCCGCAGTCGCACGGCGCGAAGCCGCTGCCGTCGGGGAGACACGCTTGTCCGCCCTTGCACGCGCCGGGGCCGACGCAGATCTGCGTCGCGCCGGGCGCGCAGATCTGCGTCGTCGCGGGCAGTGTCCCGGCATCACGCAGAGGTGCCGGGTCGTTCTGGGCGGCACGCGTAGCGCCCGACATCAAAGCCTTCGCCTTGTCGCCCCACCCGCGACCGGGTCCGCACTGGATGACGGCCTCGCTCGAGGGAGTCGGCTTGGGCAGCTCCTGAAGTCCCTGCAGATTGATCTCGTTGACGGCCCGGACGACGTAGTAGGGACCGTTGTTGCATGCGTTGGCAGCCGCTTGGTGCAGGCACTCGTCGAGCGGGACCTGGCAGGTGAGCCGGTACGTGTCGACGTCGACCTTCTCGATCCTCAAGCCGTGGACGCACCCCATCGCGCACAGGAAAATCGCGGCGAGTCCCGGGGCCGGCGAAGGGCGCATGCGGCCCTTCTACAGCGTTTCGCGCGCGTCGACATCTGCCTGCACCAGCCGCGCGGCGGGTTCCGTCGGTTCTTGCACGGACCTTCGGTCTTCTGTTAAACATATGGGAGACCATTCAATGGGTGCAAATATATCAACCGGCGCAAGCCATGGGGAAAGGCTCGCTGATCGCTCGACGCGGGCCGTCCTCGACGGGATCCGCCACATTGTGCGCACCCTGCGGGAAGCCTCGCGCAGGGCCGAGCGCACCGTTGGGTTGTCCGCCGCGCAGCTGTTCGTCCTTCAGCGCCTGGCAGACGGACAGACCCTCTCTGTCAACGAACTGGCGGAGCGGACCCTGACCCACCAGAGCACGGTGTCGGTCGTGGTCATGAAGCTCGCCCGGCGCGGGCTGGTCGGCAGGACCCGCGCCTCCGACGATGCGCGCCGGCTGGAGGTCTCGTTGACAGACGCGGGCCGGGCGGTCCTGGCGCGCGCGCCCGCCGTGACCCAGGACCGCCTGATCGCGGCGCTCTCGCTGATTGGCCGTCCAGCGCGGGCGCGGCTTGCCCGCGACCTCGGCGTGCTGATCGACGCGATGGGGATCGAACGGCGCCACCCACCCATGTTCTTCGAGCGTCAGCCCACCCGGAAGAAAGGCTCGCATCGTGTCTCAAGGAACGCCTGAGCCAATCGTTCACGAAAGACTGGGAGACTTCACGGCGACCGTGCGCATGCTGCCGCTATCGGCGTTGGCCGTCGGCATCGGCGTCTTGAGCGCCTTCGTTGCGGCGGCGCTGCTGGCCCTCATCGCCTTCTTTACGAACCTGTTCTTCTTTCAGCGCCTGTCACTCGGGCCCGCTTCCCCGGCGACTCACACGCTGGGGGTGCTGGGCGTGCTGGTGCCGGTGGTCGGCTGCGTGATCATCGGATTGATGGCGCGTTATGGCTCTGATCGCATTCGCGGCCATGGCATCCCCGAGGCGCTGGAGGCCATTCTGATCCGCGGCAGCCGAGTCGAACCGCGCGTCGCCTTCCTCAAGCCGATCGCGTCGGCCATCTCGATCGGTTCCGGCGGACCCTTCGGCGCCGAAGGCCCCATCATCATGACCGGCGGCGCCTTTGGGTCGATGATCGCGCAGCTCCTCCATCTCACCGCCGCCGAGCGCAAGACACTGCTGGTGGCGGGCGCCGCCGCCGGTATGTCGGCGACTTTCGCCGCCCCGATCGCGGCTGTGTTCCTGGCGGTCGAGCTCCTGCTCTTCGAGCTCAAACCGCGAAGCCTCGTGCCCGTGGCCCTCGCCAGCGTCACGGCCGCACTGGCGCGTCGCCCGCTGCTGGGCACAGGGCCACTCTTCCCGCTACCGGCGCTGGCGTTCGACCTGCCGGTGGGCGGTCTGCTCGCTTGCGCGGCCGTCGGTCTCGCCGCGGGCCTGCTGTCGGCGTTGCTCACGGCCTCGGTCTACGCCTCGGAGGACGCTTTTGCGCGCCTCAAACTTCACTGGATGTGGTGGCCCGCGCTGGGCGGCCTGGCCGTCGGCTTGGGCGGTCTTGTATGCCCGCAGGCTCTGGGCGTCGGTTACGACCAGATTCAGGCGCTGCTCGGGAGCAGCCGCGACATCGGACCGACGGTGCGTCTGATGATCGTCAAGGCAACGATCTGGGCCGTGTCATTGGGGTCCGGTACTTCTGGCGGCGTGCTGGCGCCGCTGCTCATGATGGGCAGCGCCCTCGGCGTGCTCGAGTCTCACCTGCTGCCCGACTATGGTCCCAGCTTCTGGCCGCTGGTCAGCATGGCGGCGATCCTGGGGGGCACGATGCGCGCGCCGCTGACGGCGCTGGTCTTCGCGATCGAGCTCACCGGGCGGTTCTCCATGGCGCTGCCGCTGCTCACCGCAAGCGTGGTGGCGCACGGCTTCACGGTGCTGACGCTCAAACGCTCGATCCTCACCGAAAAGGTGGCCCGCCGCGGGTTCCATGTAAGCCGCGAGTACGCCATCGACCCGTTGGAGATCCTCTACGCACGCGAGGTCATGCAGACCGCCGTCGTGGTGATCCCGGCGGACGCGTCGCTGGAAAGCGCAACAGCGGTGCTGTCGTCGACGCCCGCTGCGCTGAACGAGTGTCTGTTTCCCACTCTCGACGTGACGGGAGCGCTGGTCGGCGTCATCACCCGGCGCGATCTAGAGAAGGCAACGCGGGAGTGGCCCTCCTCGGCCGCGCGCCTCGCAGCGGGCGCAGACGGACACGCCCTGGCGGGATTCCTGCGCCGCAACGTCGTCACGGCGCGCGCCGACGAGCCGCTGCGCCTGGTCGTGCACCGCATGGCGGAGACCGGCCTCACGCGCATCCCGGTCGTCGACCCCGACAACCCGACGCGGCTCATGGGTCTCGTTACCCTCAAGGACATGTTGAAGGCGCGGACGCGGCATCTTGAAGAAGAGCGCCGCCGCGAGCGCGTCCTGCCGCTGAGCGCCCTTATCCCTTTCGCGCGGTTCCTGCCGTTCGTCCGCGGCGAGAGCTCGACCGACCGACCTTCGAAGCCACCGGTGCCTCCGTCCTGATCGGAGTCCGCAAGGCGGCCTGGATTTCGGCAATCACGGGATCCCAGAAAATGCGAGCGGTCGTTGTGGTTGACCACGTTGCCCGGTTCAAACGTCCACCCGTTTGAGACAATCCGACAGGAGACGACTGAAGGTCTGGACACACAGTCGCTGTATATACACCGACACTCGCGTCTACCGTCGGTGAAGGCGTCGAGTGTCGACCCGTAAATGTCCCGCACGATCGCGATTTGACTCGCTCGGGAGGCGCCACTGTGGAGGACGACGACGACATCCGATGGTTCGACTTAAGAAAGACCACGGGAGGCGGCTGTCACTAGCGGCGTCCGAGACGATCGCTTCGCTTTTTTTTCTCTGACAGTTGGCTTCGATCTGGGCGCTTTCGCGATCGGCGACAGTCGACTGATCGACGTTACCGAGCTCGCCAGGCCGACTTCCGCCTCGGCCGGTCTCTGGCAACCCGCTGGCTCCGCTGTCGCGGAATAGCCTCTCTTACTGCCGTATCGCCAGGTCGAAAGATCCCCTGCTGATGTTCCACCTTTTCCCTCACGGTCTGGATGCGACGCTCCTGATCCCGGTGCTCCTCGGAGTGCTGGTCAATGCGGCTTTCACCGAGTTTTTTGGATGGGACTTCGTCGGCCTGGTGGTTCCGGGATACCTGTGCTCGGTGATCATGCTGCAGCCGATCGTGGCGGCGGTGGTGCTGGTCGAGGCCGTGGTCACCTGGTCGCTGGCGCGCGCCGTCGACGGCGTCGCCACTCGCGCGGGCGCCATCTACCCGGTGTTCGGTCGCGATCGCTTTTTCCTGATTCTGGTGGTCAGCGTTCTGGTTCGTTCGATCATCGAAGGTCTGGCCATGCCGCCGGCGCTGGCCATGCTGCGCGGACCCTGGCCGTCGATCGCACGCCACGAACCGGACCTGTTCGGCATCGGGTTGGTGCTGGTGCCGCTGCTGGCCAACCGTCTGTGGAATCCGGGGCTCCGATCGGGGCTGTTTCAGCTGACAGTGGAAACAGCCGGCGTGCGCTTGCTGCTGCTGGGCTTGCAGGTCTTCACCAACTTTTCCGTGGCCGGCTTCGAGCTGTCATTTGATCGCCTGGCCCTGGGTTTTCTGACCGCGCCCGGCGCGCAGATCGTGCTGATCTGCACGGCGGCCCTGGCCAGCCATTTCAACCGG
This sequence comes from Polyangia bacterium, assembly GCA_036493295.1. GTDB lineage: Bacteria > Myxococcota_A > Polyangia > Fen-1088 > Fen-1088 > DATKEU01. Next base: position 6,377 of record DASXQB010000504.1, read on the forward strand.
CGATTTGGCTGGGACTCGCACGGGATCCTGGTGCCGGCCTTGTTGGGTCTGGTGGTGATGGCGC
>DASXQB010000505.1:0-28490 GCA_036493295.1 Polyangia bacterium
GAGTCCGTCGGGGGTGGGTTGGGGAACCCTGCCTGGGTTCCCCAACAAAGTGGACGGCGCGCGGCCTCCTGCCCGGGACCCCTGCCAGGGTTTCCGTCTGATATTCTCCGTCGCCAAGGAAACGATCGTGAGCGACGACGGCCATTTTTCTGCGTTTCGCCCGGTGCCGCGCACCGGCGTCATCTACGTGACCACCGAGGCCAGCAAGCACGGCTTTCGTTCCGGCGATCCCGCCTGGTGCAACCTGGGTCAGGGCCAGCCCGAGACCGACGCGCTGCCGGGCGCGCCGCCGCGCATCCACGACCTGTCCATCGACGTCGACGATCAAGAATACGCGCCCATCCCCGGCATCTGGGAGCTGCGCGAGGCCATCGCCGATCTCTACAACCGGCTTTACCGGCGCGGCCTGCCGTCGCAGTACACCGCCGAGAACGTCAGCGTGTCGGGCGGCGGTCGCGCCTCGCTGACCCGCGCGGCGGCCAGCCTGGGGCACGTCAACCTGGGGCATTTCCTGCCCGATTACACCGCGTACGAAGAGCTGCTGGACATCTTCAAGGCCTTCACCGCCAGTCCGATCCTGCTGGAACAAGAGCGCGGCTACGCCTTCACCGTCGACGATCTGCGCCGCGAGGTGCACGGCCGCGGCCTGTCGGCGCTGCTGCTGTCGAACCCGTGCAATCCCACCGGCAAGCTGGTGCAAGGCGAGGAGCTGCGCCGCTGGGTGGAGCTGGCGCGCGCCGAAGACTGCGCCTTGCTGTTCGACGAATTTTATTCGCACTACATCTGGAGCAGTCGCCCCGGACATTTGCCGGTGGAAAGCGCGGCCCGTTACGTCGACGACGTCAACACCGATCCGATCGTCATCTTCGACGGCCTGACCAAGAACTGGCGTTACCCCGGCTGGCGCGTCACCTGGACCCTGGCCCCGCGCGGGATCATCGAAGCGGTGGCCAGCGCCGGATCATTCTTGGATGGCGGCGGCTCGAAACCGCTGCAGCGAGCGGCCATCCCGCTGCTCTCCGACGCGCACGTGATCGCCGAGACCAACGCCATCCAGACCTGCTTTCGCGAGAAGCGCGATCGCTTGCTGTCGGGACTGGAACGCCTGGGCATTCGCTGCGATCGCGCGCCCGAAGGAACGTTTTATATCTGGGGGCGCGTCGACGGGCTGCCGCCGCCACTGTCCGACGGGATGGGATTTTTTCGGGCCGCGCTCGAGCGCAAGGTGATCACCGTGCCGGGCGAGTTCTTCGACGTGAATCCCGGCAAACGGCGCAGCCAGCGCGCCTCGCGCTTTCGTTCGCACGTGCGCTTTTCCTTCGGGCCGGCGATGGCGTCGCTGGAGACGGCGCTCGTTCGTTTGGAGCAGATGATCCGCGGCGGCTGAGCGCTCGGCCTGAGGGCAGACTCCCCACGGTGGTGAGTCCGTGCCCCAGTTTCCGGCCGCCGCGCGCGCGGTTGCCACAGCGATCCGGCACCATTGCGCGCGTTCCAGCGCGGCGCGGACATTGCACAGTTGCTGGCACCTGACGCCGCGCGCCCCAAAGCGGCCCCACTCCGGAGGTGCTCATGTCTCGATCGCTGTTCCGTTCCGAGGTTGCTGCTGCGCCCCTGCAGCGTTCGTCCGTAGGCGCCGGATGGATGCTGATGCTGGGCGTGGCCTTTTTCGGCTGCGATTTGCCGCTGGGTGATGAAGCCTCCAGCGGCGATCAAGGCGCGGTGGGCGCGCTGGCCGGCGCCACCGCCACCGCGTCGTCGGTCGAAAAAGCCGGCCTGGAAGCGGCGAAGGCCATCGACGGCAATTCGTCGACGCGCTGGTCGTCCATGTTCAGCGATCCGCAGTGGCTGCAGATCGATCTCGGATCGTCGCGGTCCATCGATCACGTGACGCTGCAGTGGGAGGCGGCCTTCGGGGCCGACTATCAACTGCAGACCTCAGACAACGCCAGCGCGTGGACCACCGTGCGCAGCGTGACCAATGGCGACGGTGGCACCGACGACTTCGCGGGCCTGGGCGCCCGCGGCCGCTTCCTGCGGATCTTCGGCACCCGGCGCGGAACGCAGTGGGGCTATTCGCTGTTCGAGGTGCAGGTCAGCGCGGCGTCCTCGGGCGGCGGCAGCGGTGGCGGCGGTGGATCGTCGGGCGGCGGCTCGGGCGGCTCCAGCGGCGGCGGCTCCTGCTCGACCGCGAACGATCCGCTGAAGACCGGCGATTCGCGCAGCGACGCCTTCGACTGCACGATCATCTCGCTGGCCAGCCAGAACGGCTTTCCTGATTCGATGATGATCAAGTCGCAGGTGGCGCTGGAGTCGGACTTTGATCAGTTCGCGGTCAGCCCCGACAGTCCATGCGGCGATCCGGCGGGATGGACCGACGCCGAGTCCAAATCGTTCGGCCTGACGCAGGTGACGCCCGCTTGCGGTGAATCCAACGCCACCAAGCTGCCGAACGGTCACCCCAATTTGACCCGCGATCAGAGCTCGCCACTGTGGAGCACGTCGGTCTTCAACGCCACGTTGAACCTGAACCAAGGCGTCCTGGCCATCACCAACTTCTGGAACGCGGTCAAGCGCGAACACGCCGGCTGCACCGACAAGCAATATCTGTTGATGGCCGCGGGCGCGTACAACTCGGGCGAGGATTCGGTCACCGGCTGCCAGCAGTTCAACGACCGCGCGCAGAACTACGTCAACAACGTGCTGTCCCGCTATCGCAACTTCGCAAGCGCCGCGGGCGTGCCGTTTCCGTTCTGAGCGGAATTTCTCCAGGAACGGCGCGCGCGGAACAGGGGGCCGCGCGCGCCGGCGGCGGCGTCAGTTGTGGCAGCACAGCACGCCGCCGCGATCGGCGGCCGACTTGACCACCGTGGTCACGGGCGAGGCGGTGGTGGCGACCAGGGAGCTGCACTGCCAGGGCGCATTGGTCGCGCACAGCGGGGCGCTCAGCACCACGCCCATCGTCAAGCAAGCGGTGTCGTCGTCGCCGAAGTTGCCGCAGCCGTGGATCCGGCCGCCGTCGGCGGCAGGAATGCCCGCGTCGGTGGTCAAGCACGCGCCGTCCTGCCTTGTGGCGTAGAAAACGCGGCGGCCGTTGGCGGGCAAGACCGCGTCCGCGCACTGGCCGCCGTGCGCCAGCAGGTCGCCGATCGACTCGCACACGTGCCAGCCGTCGGCGCAGAGATCAGCGGCGGAGCAGCCAGTGCCGCTGGGCAGGGCGCCGTCGTTGCCGGCGGCGCGGTTGCATTCGGGCGCACGCGACGGCGCGGACAGCAGACCCGGCTCGGCCCACGCGCCATCGCAGGCGGCGACCGCCGGGTACATGATCGGATCCACCAGGCCTTCGCGGGTTCCGTCGGCGCAGCCGGCGATCGCGGGCGCGATCCCCGGCGCGTCGACCGACGCTTCGCCGGCGCCGTCGGTGATGGTCTCGCCGCCGACGTCGAACAGCGCATCGGACGAAGGGATCTCGGCGCCCTGCCCGTCGCCGGTGTCGACGGGGGCCGGCGCGTCGGCCGCGTCGCTCGTCGCTCCGTCGATGGCGGCGTCCGCTTCGATCATCCCTGGCTGAACGTTCGGATCCAATCCGGCGTCGTTCAGCTGGCAGCCGGACGCTCCCACGACGGCGGCGGCGCCGGCGAGGCACGCCGCCCACGCGGCCCGCCAGACAGCGGGCGCGATAATTTTTTTTCGGCTAATCACCAGCGGCGACCGGTTCAAAGGCCCACAGGCCCACGGTCAAGAATATCGCGTCCAGGGCCAAGAGGAACTGGGTCCAAAATTGTGCTGCGTCCAGGTCCTGGGCCAACGGATCCAGAAGTTGGCTTGACCCGCGGGCGCCGGCGATGACGATGGGGACGATGATCGGATAGAGCAGCGTGGACAGCAGCACGTCACGGCTGCGTGAGCGCAGCAGCGCCGCCGAGAACACGCAGCCCGCCGCCGCGAAGCCCACCGTGCCCAGCGCCAGCAGCAAGGCGACTCGGCCCACGTGCGGGAGTACGCCGCCGGCGAAGAGAAAACCGGCCAGCGCGGTGAGCACCGCCTCGACGATGAACATCAGGGCGGCGGTGGCCGCCAGCTTGCCCAGGTAGATCGCCCCGCGCGGCACCGGCGACAGCAACAGCGACCGGATGGCCTCGCCCTCGCGTTCGCGATCGAAGGTGCGGCCAAGACCGAAGGTGCCGGAAACAATCACCGCGATCCACAGGATACCGGCGGTCACCGACGGCGCCGGGCGGGCGTCGCCGACGACGAAGGCGAAGCTGAAGATCAGCACCACCACCACGGCCAGGAACGCCATGGTCAGGATGATCTCCCGGCTGCGGAATTCGATGCGCAGATCCTTGGCGGCGATGCGCAGGGCCTGAACAACAAAACCAGCCGGTGGACGGGTCCGCTCAGCCACGGGTGCGCTCGCGGTAAAGGTCGCGCACTGAAGTGGCATCGAAGCCGCCCGGGCGGGTCTCGTCGAAGACCAGCCGACCGCGGCGCAGGATCAGCACGTGGTCTGCGATGGGGCCGGCGGCTTCCAGATCGTGCGTCACCAGCACCACGATACGCCCGGCGGCGCGTTCGGTGCGCAGCTCGCCGGTCAGCCAGTCGGCGCCGGCGGGATCCAGCGCCGAGGCGGGCTCGTCGAACAGCAGCAGCGTCGGTTCGTGCAGCAGCGCGCGGGCCAGCGCCAGCCTTTGCTGCATCCCGCGCGAGAACGTCCGCGCCGGGGCCTCGGGCGCAGCGTCGGCCAGGCCCACGCGGGCCAGCATCGCGGCGGCGCGCGCCGGCGGATCGACCACGCCATACAGCTCGCCAAACAGGCACAGGTTTTCGTGGGCGGTGAGATCGCCGTAGACGCCGGGGTCGTGGCCGACGTAGCCGATGCGGGCGCGCGCCGGCGAACCGCGCGACAGCGTGTCGCCGTCCCATTGCAGCCGGCCGCTGCTGGGCGCCACCAGCGTCGACAAGATCCCCAGCATCGTCGACTTGCCGGCGCCGTTCGGGCCCAATACCGCGCTGACCTGTCCGGGCGCGAACGTCGTCGAGACGTCGCTCAGCGCGCGGCGGCCCTCATAGATCTTGCCAACTTGATCAAGACGAAGGCCAGTCATAAAGCGCGCTGCTCGTCCAGCGCGGCCAAATCCTGATAGATGGTTTCCAGCTTGCCGACCAGCTGGTTGTGGCGATCGGCGCCGCCGCGCTCGCCGGCGACGCGGCGATTTTGTTCCAGCGTCACCAGTTCGGTGAACAGCTCTTCGCGCCGGACGGTCAGCCGCTGGCGTTCGTCGACGGTCTTCTTCACCACGGTGCCCGGGCGGCGCCCGAAAACGAAGGCCGAGACGATCAACGACAGCGCCAAAATGCCCGACACCGCGCGCCCGGTGTGGTCCGTCGACGGCAACCCGCTGATTGTGAAGTTCAGGGTCTGTCCGGCGCCGATCGGCTCGACCGGCATCACCCAGTATTTGCGGCCGCCGAGCTCGCGCGATTCGCGCGCGCCGATTCCGGGGCCGCTGACGGTCAGGCCTTCGAGCTGTTCGGTGATCAACGTGAAGGCGCTGATGCCATTCGGCAGCGGCTGGTGAAATTCGCGCGAATCGCCTTCGTACGGCAGCACGAAGCCCAGCGTGATCTCGTTGCCGGCGGCCTTGGCGTCCAGTTGCCCCAGGGCCTGGTGCGGGGTGATGGCGCCGTAGACGGCGATGCCGTGGTCCTTGCGAATCTCCAGCTTGCGATCGCTTGGCGCCACCTCGGCGCCGACGGATCCTTTCGGCAGCGGAATCTCGACCGCGCCGACGCCGGGATCAAACAGCTTCTCAGAGCGGTTCTCCAGCGGGAGGATCTCCATGAACTGCAGGTTGTCGTTGCGCATCTGCAGGATCACGCGCGCGCCCTGGCCGATGGTGATGGCCAAGGGATCAGCGGTGCGGGCCAGCGCGCGCAGGGTGGCGCGCATGCCGCCTTGGTCGGGCATCACGAACGGTTCGGTGGACAGACGCATGCCGCGGTGTTCGATGACGGCGGCGTACCCGAACGTCTGTCCCGTCGGCAGGTCGTTGAACTTGGCCTCGCCGGCGGCGTCGGAGGTCGCCTTGCGGATCTTCAGTTGATTGGTTTGATCGACGCCGCCCAGGACCACCGGTCGGTTGGCCATCGGTTTGCCGTCCTCATCGGACAGCTGGATGATCAGCGTGTGCGTGGGCAGGGCCGGGTCGGGTTTGGCGGCGCCGCTGGTGACGCCCAGGCTGAAATTTCCCTCGCCGCCCGCGGCCGGCGGCGCGCCCGCGGCCGTCGGCGCGCCTGCGGCTTCACCGGCGCCGGGAGGGCCCAGGCCGGCGATGAGCATGGTGCGCACGCCACCGTCGGCGGGCATGGGGAAGGCGTCGGTCTGCAGGCGCTCGCCGTCGACGATCACCTCGGCTTGAAATTGTTGATCGGCGGCGATGCCTTCGAAGATGGCGCGGCCGCTGCTGTCGGTCTTGGCGGTGCGCTTGCGCAGGTCACCGCCGGCGTTCTTGATGATCGCCGTGACCTCCAGGTCGGCGACGGCGTTGGCCGGCGTTTTGCGCCCGACGCGCACCGTGACCGTGCCGGCCGGCATCCCGCGATCGGGCAGCGGCTTGCCCGAGATGGCCCGCATGCTGGGCATGCCGCTGCCCGCTGCGCCCATCGGCGCCTGCGCGGAAGCCACGCGCGCCGCGGACAGCGCCGCCAGCGCCGCCAGCGCCGCCAGCGCGGCGGTGACTACGAGGCCGAGTCCAGTCTTACGCCGCATGTTTTGCAAAAGTGCGCGTCGTTGTCATTGATCGTCCCGCACGCCGCGCAACGGGCGGTGTTCGGGCTCGCGGTTGCCGTTGTTGCTGCCGTTGCTGTCGCTGGCACTGCCTCGCTCGATGGCGCGGGCGCCGTCGCCCTGGGCGCGTCGGCGCCGGCTTCTGCCAAGGCGTGCAGGCGGTCCTTCAGCTCGCGTTCGATCAGCTGGCGATAGTTGTCGCCCGCTTCCAGCTCGCTGATGAGGCGCATGGCGCGCGCGCGATAGCGCCCGATCATGTCGCGGTAGTCGGCCTCGGCGATCTTGCGCATCTGATAGTCGAGCTCGATCTCCTTGATCGACTTGAGCACGATCTGCTTTTCGCGCTCCAGCTCGCGCATCCGTTGCGGGGCGCGCGGGGTCAGCGTTGCGGCCGGGGCTTCGCCGCGCATCAGCGGATCGATCACCCGCCACAGCGCCATCCCGGCCAGCGCCAGCGTCATGCCGCCCAGGCCCAGCATCACCAGCGGCGGGCTCATGCGCATGTGTTCGAAGACCACGCCGTAAGCGATGCCCAGCGCCGCGCAGACGGCCGCCAGCAGCCAGCCTGGAATGCGGCGGCGACGCGCGGTCGCGCTGACCACCGCCGCGGCGTTTTCCGGCGCGGCGGCAGGCTTGGTTTTGGCAGTGGGGGCTGCGGACACGACGGGCGAACCTAGCGCAGTTTCAGGCGCTCAATCCAGGTTTCGCAGTTCGTCGTCCAGTTTATCCTGCAGGTCGGGATCGGCGCTGGCCAGGGGCGCGCCGCCCGCCGGGGCCACCGTCGGTTTGCGCGACATGCGGTACGCCACGTAGCCGAGGCCGCCCGCCGCCAGCACGCCCAGCGTGTACGGCAGCGCCCAGATCAGTCGATTGAAACCCTTGTCGATCGGCGAGGCCAGGGCGATCTGACTGCCGTACTTAGTGATGAAGAACTGGATGACGTCATCGCGATTCTTCCCCTGGCCCAGCAGGTTGTGGATGGAGATGCGATCCTGGGCGGCTTTGCCGCAGCCTTCCGACGCGCACTCGATCAGGTTGTGCCGGCACGATCCGCACTGGCAGATGATGTTGCGCACCAGCCAGTTCTCGTCGGGGCCTTCCGGCGTCGGCGGTTCGCCGACGGCCTCGCCCATTTCGGCGCCGGCGGCGTGGGCGGGCGTCGACCAGCCAAGCGTTGCACCACCAGCCAGCGCGCCCGCTGCCAGCAACAAGAGACCCGCCGCGCCAGCCGCCGAGTCGGATACCCCGCTGCGCGCGCCGGCGCGCGCGGTCAGGCGCTCCAGCACCGATTCGGGCATCAGCGCGATGGCGGTGCCGATGGCCAGCAGCATGAACCCGAACCAGATCCAGTCGACCACCGGGTTGATCACCACCTTCAAATTGGCGTTGCCCTCGGCGAGATCGTAGTTGCCCAGCGTGATGTACAGGTCCTCGGCGGGCGAGCGGCGGATGGCCACCTCCGTGGTCGGCTCGCTTTCGTGGTTGCGGAAGAACCACTTGGCCGGCCGCAGGTGGTCGATGACCTTGCCGTCGACCAGCGCGGTGATCTCGCCGGTGACCATCTCTTTTTGGCGATCTTCTTCGTGGGCCAGGCGATCGAAGCGGACGGTGTACCGCCCGATCTTCGCTTCGGTGCCTGGCGTGACGTGGATTTCGCGCTCCTTCTGATAGGCCGTGCCGGCGAAGCCCAGGAACATGAGGACGATGCCGACATGGACGATGTACCCGCCATAACGGCGCTTGCCGCGCAGAACCATGCCCATCAGGGCCGAGACGGCGTCTGACCCGGTGTTGCGGCGGCGGATGGACATGCCGCGGGCGAACTCTTGCGCGATGGTGGTGACCACGAAGGCGCAGAAGCCAAAGCAAACCACCGCCGCCCACGACGTTTGCAGACCGACGGCGCAGCAGATGGCTACCGTCAGCACCGTGGCCGACAGCGGATACAAGAACTGAAAGCGCAGGTGCGAGAAGGTGGCCTTGCGCCAGGCGATGAGGGGACCGACGCCGGTCAGAAACAGCAGCGTCAGGCCCAGGGGCACCATCCACTTGTTGAACACCGGCGGCCCGACGGTGATGCGCTGGCCCATCAGCGCTTCGGACAGCGTCGGGAACATCGTCGCGAACATGATGAAGAACGCCGAGAACAGCAGGATCCAGTTGTTCACGGTGAACGCCGCTTCGCGCGACAGCCACGAATCGAACGTGCCCCGCGATCTCAGGTCCGGCAGCCGCTTGATCACGAAGCCAAAGCTGACCACCAGCGTGATCACCATGAAGACGGTGAAGATCCAGGCCAATGTCGTGTCCTGCCCGAAGGCGTGCACCGACTGCACGATCCCCGACCGGGTCATGAACGTGCCGAAGATGGTGAGGAAGAACGTCAGGATGATCAGGGTGACGTTCCAGATCTTCATCATCCCGCGCCGTTCCTGAATCATGATCGAATGCAGGAACGCGGTGGCCGTCAGCCAGGGCAAAAAGCCGGCGTTCTCGACCGGATCCCAGCCCCAAAATCCGCCCCAGCCGAGCTCCTCGTACGCCCACAGCATGCCCAGGGTGAGGCCCATCGACAGGAAGAACCAGGCCCCCAGCGTCCACTTGCGGACGGAGGCGATCCACGCGTCGTCAAGTTGGCCTGAGATCAGCGCCGCCAACCCGAAGGCGAAGGGGATGCTCATCCCGACAAAGCCGGTGTACAGCGACGGCGGGTGCGTCACCATGTAAGCGTTTTGTAAAAGCGGGTTCAGCCCGCGCCCGGCGGTGGGGATGTCGGTCAGGTACGTGTCGAACGGGTTCTTGTGAAAGACGATGACGTACAGAAAGAAGTCCGCGATGGCCATCAGCACCGTGACCACGTAGGGCAAAAGCTCGCGGTGGCGGTTGCGGTTGCTGTACACGGCGATGGCCGAGAACACCGACAGCAGGAACACCCACCACAAGATCGACCCGTCCAGGCCGCCCCAGTACGCGGTGATTTGGTAGAACAGCGGCGACGCCGCGTCCGAATAGTGGTGCACGTACTTGATCGAAAAATCGTGCGTGACGAACGAATAAACCAGCGCCACCGACGACAGCCCCAGCACCCCCGCCAAGGCGTACACCCCGGCGCGCGCCGATTCGATCAGGCGGCGGTTGCCGCGTCGGGCGCCAATCAACGACGCCACGCCCGCGTATGTCGCGACCACCAGAGCGATGAGTAAGGTCAGAGTTCCGAATGCGGCCATATTGAACCGAGCCCTTCAGCCGGGCGCCGACGCCCGGGCAACGTGCACCGCGCGAACGCCTGAACTGACCAAAACTAGCATAAGTACGCGCGGAAGGGGCCCGCCGGTGGCCCTGGAAGCCGCGTGGCCAACTTCACCATCAGCGTTCCGGCGGCGAAGGCTGGACTTTACCCTGGCGCGGTTCGTGGCGGCGGGGCAGGCGGGGGCAAGATCGGCAGGGCCTTCAGCTTGGCCTTTAACAGCGCCCGAAAGTCGCCGGCGCCGGTGCCTTCCAGCGGCACGTCGATCCATTGCAGCGCCGGGCTGCCGTGAGCCAGGCGTTTGGCCTTCTGGGCGACGGCCGACAGCGCGGGCCAGTCGATGCCCGCCATGGCGTCCGGATCGAGGGCGACGATCCCCAGCAGGCGATCCTGGTGGATCATCACCGAGCAGATCGATTGCTGCCCGTCGCGCACATAGCGATAAGCCCAGCCGGTCTTGGGGCCGTAAAAGTACAGCTCTTCGCCGATCCCTTTTTGCTTCTTCAGAAAGCCGCGCACCAGCTCGAACCGTTTGCCGATGGCCAGCGGCAGGCGGGCGGCGAACTCGGCTTCGGTGGGCGGCTGGTTTTTCTTCGGGAAGGCTACCTTGGGTTTGGCCGCCGCCTTCGGCGCCGGTTTGTTCTCCGCCTTGCTCTCCAGCTTGGCGGCCTTCTTCGGCGCGACGGTCTTGCCGGCCTTGGCCGCCTTGCCTGATTTCTTCGCGTTCTTGACGGCCATGATTCCGCGCGGTCGGCGCTAGAGGGGCACGCCGGGGTTGGCCGGCTTTTTTCGGTTCATCGCCCAGCTGATCATGCCCGGCAGCAGCGACACGAAGATGATCACGATGATCACCTTGTCGATCTGTTTGGTGATCGGCGGATAGGTCTTGCCCAGCAGAAATCCCAGCATGGTCATGCTGAACACCCAGCCGATGCCGCCTACGACATTGAAGGAGACGAACCGCCGGTAGTTCATCTTGCCGATGCCCGCCACCACCGGCGCGAAGGTGCGGACGAACGGTATGAAGCGGGCGATGATGATCGTCTTGCCGCCGTTACGTTCGTAGAACTCCTTGGTGCGCAGCAGGTGCCTTCTCGAGAACAGCAGCGACTGCTCGCGCGAAAACAGCTTGGGTCCCGACTTGGCGCCGATCCAGTAGCCGACCGTGTCGCCGACGATGGCCGCCGCCATCACCGCCAGGTTCAAGGTGACGATGTTCAGCAGCGGCGTTTGTTCCGAATTGGCGCTGGTGCAAAACAAACCGGCCGTCACCAGCAGCGAATCGCCGGGCAGGAAGAAACCGACCAGCAGCCCGGTCTCGGAGAAGATGACCGCCACCAAGGCGACCAGGCCACCCCAGCGGACGATCCCTTGCACGTCATAGATACGGTGAAACAGGTCGAGAAGCGGTTGCATCGTGGTTCCTTGGCTTGGCCCGCGGCAGGCGCGGCGCGCGCAGCACTTTCGTCCAAGTGCCGGCCTTTGTCACGTTTGGGCGCCGGTCAGGGGATCTCGACGGTGACGTCGCCGCCGGTGATCCGGGCCTGGCAGGACAGGCGAACCTTGGTGAGAAAGTAGACGTTTCCCAGGTGGCGGCGTTCGTTGCTGTTCAGCGGCGACAGATGTTCTTCGCCGGCGACGATCTTCACGCGGCACAGGCCGCAACTGGCCTTGCCGACGCACGAGGTGGGGATGCGCACGCCGGCGCGGCGGCCGACGTCGAAGATGGATTCGTCGTCGGCGCAGGTGACGCGTGGGCCGTCGGGGAGAAACGTGATGGACGGCATCGCCGGTCAGCCGTTGGTCGCGAGAAACCAGCGCGAGCTCACGGGCGGGCAGCGGTTCACGACTGGGGACCGGCCTTGCTGGCGCCAAGCTTGACGATGGTGCTCCATTCCTTGGCCGTCACCGGCTGCACGGAAAGACGGCTGCCCTTGCGCAGCAGCACCATCTCGTCCAGGGCGGGATGCGCGCGCAGTTCGGGCAGGCCGACGGCGCGCTTGAACACCTGCTCAAGCTTGACGTCGATCATGTACCAGCGCGGCTCGGCGGGGCGCGCGTCGGCGTCAAAGTGATGCGACTTCGGATCGAACTGGGTCGGGTCCGGATACCCGGCCCGCACCACGTCCGCGGTTCCCATCACCGCCGGCGGGTTGGCGTTCGAGTGATAAAAAAGAACGCCGTCGCCCACCTTCATCTCGTCACGGATCAGGTTACGCGCCTGATAGTTGCGCACGCCGTCCCAGAACGTGGTCTGCCCCGGCGCGCGCCCAAGGTCGCTGATCGAGAAGCTCTCCGGTTCGGTCTTCATCAGCCAGTATCGCCGCGCCATCGTCGTGCGCGGCAGTCTAAGCCAAATCGAATAGCAAGACCTCTGCTTCCGCGGGGCCGCTGGCGGCAAGTTGGATGGCTTTTTCGTTCTGGATGGCGGCGCCGTCGCCTTCCGACAGCGTTTGCCCGTTCAGCGTCACCGCGCCGCGCGCGACCTGCACCCAAGTTGATCGGCCCGGCCGCGGTTCATACGTCGCCTTGTCGCTGTCTTTGAACAGGCCAGCGTAGAAGTTGACGTCCTGATGGACGGTCACCGATCCGTCGCGTCCGTCGTGCGAGGCCACCAGGCGCAGCCGACCTTGTCTGTCGGCCGCGCTGTACGTTTTTTGCTCGTAACCGGGAGCGATCGCCTGCCGTTCAGGGACGATCCAGATTTGCAGGAACCGCACCGGCTCGCTGCGGGAGGCGTTGAACTCGCTGTGCCGCACGCCGGTCCCGGCGCTCATCCGTTGTACATCGCCGGGACGAATGACCGAGCCTGTGCCCAAGCTGTCCCGGTGCTCGAGCGCGCCGTCAAGGACGTAGCTGAGGATCTCCATGTTGCTGTGGCCGTGGGTGGGGAAGCCGCCGCCGGGTGCCACGCGATCGTCGTTGATCACCCGCAACGATCGAAAGCCCATGTTGGCCGGATCGTAGAACTCGCCGAAGGAAAAACTGTGGCGGCTATCGAGCCAATCGATGCGGGTGGTGCCGCGCTGGGCGGCGGGGCGAACCTGAATCATGACCACTATCCTTTCAGGGGGAATCAGATGCTACCGCGGTCGGGAAGGATCCGCGCCCGGGCCGGCGGCGGCTGATCGACCGACGGGCATTGACGATCAGGATTCGGCGTTTAGTCTTGGTGAACGACGTGAGGCATATCGCCCACGGCGACATAACCCGCGGGGAGCTGATGGCCTCCGCGAAAGGAGCGAGAGCGATGCATCCAGGAATGATGTACTGGTGGAAGTCCCGTCAATTGGCCGGTGGTGGTGACGGCTGCAGTCCCGGTTGGGCGTCCGCAGGCTGCGGGCCGGGCGGCGGTGGTTGGAGCGGGCGCGGCCGCGGTGACGACCGGCAAGCAGGCGGTGGCGCCGACGGCGACGGCGAGTTCGGGGGCAGCTCTTTCGGCGTCCGCCGGCCGCTGCGCTTTTTGGCCTACAAGCTGGAACTGGACGAACGCCAGGTGGCCGAACTGGCGCGGATCCTCGACGAGCTGAAGACCGAACGAGCCCAGGCCGAGGTGGACCGCCGGCGCACGTTGACCGCGTTCGCTGATGCCGTGGCTGGCAGCGCGTTCGACAAGGGGCGGGCGAAAGAAGGCGCGGATCTGCGCGTGGGCAGCGCCGAGCGGCTGCGCGACGCCGTGACCAAGGCGCTGGAGCGCATCCACACCTTGCTCGATGACGATCAGCGGCAGCGGCTGGCGTACCTGATTCGCACCGGGACGCTGGTTCTGTAAGCGCGCCGATGCTGCCGTCGCACCCCGGGAGGGCGCCGGCCCTCCCGGGGACGCGCGGCGAAGGAGGTTTGTGATGAACGCGGTTGAAAGCATTGAAGAGGGGCGCGTCGATCGCGAATTGCTCGACGCGTATTCGAAGACGGTGACGTCGGTGGCGGAGCGAGTCAGTCCGTCGGTGGTGAAGGTGGACGTGCAGGGGCCGCCGGCGCCGGCCGGACGGCGGCGCGGGCCGCGTCCCACCGAAGAAGCCACGGGCAGCGGGTCGGGTTTCGTTTTTACGCCCGACGGGTTCGTGATGACGAACAGCCACGTCGTGAATCAAGCGCGCAAGATCTCGGTGGCGCTGCCGGACGGCCGGCGCTTCCCGGCCCATCTGGTCGGCGAAGATCCCGACACCGACATCGCCGTGCTGCGCATCTACGCGCCCGACCTTGTGCCGGTCACGTTCGGCGATTCGTCGCGCCTGCGCGTGGGGCAGGTGGCGATCGCCATCGGCAATCCGTACGGCTTCGACGTGACCGTGACGGCGGGCGTGGTCAGCGCGCTTGGCCGCTCGCTGCGCACGAAGACCGGACGGCTGGTCGACGACGTCGTCCAGACCGACGCCGCGCTGAACCCGGGAAATTCCGGCGGGCCGCTGGTCGACGCTCAAGGACGGGTGATCGGCGTGAACACCGCGATGATCATGCCGGCGCAAGGCATCTGCTTTGCAATCGCCAGCAACACCGCCAGCTTCGTGATGGGGCGTCTGATTCGAGACGGCCACATCCGGCGCGCGTACATCGGCGTGGCCGGACAGAACGTGCCGCTGCACCGCCGGGTGATGCGCTTTCACGAGCTGCCCACCGAGAGCGGCGTGTTCGTCGTCTCCGTCGAGCCCAGCGGCCCGGCGGCGGTGGCCGGCGTGCGCGAGGGCGATCTGATCGTTCGCTTTGGCGACACGCCCATCGCCGGCATCGACGACCTGCACAAACTGCTGACCGAGGAACGCGCCGGTGCCGCGGCCGACCTGACCGTCATCCGCGACATGCGCGAAAAACAGGTGCTGAACGTGACGCCCACTTTCCGGCACTGAGCGGCACCCGCGGTGCGTGCATCGCCGGCGGCGAGGGGATATTCTCTGCCCAGCGCCATGATCTCGATTCAGCTTGCCGCCACCCGTAAACCGCGACCCAAGGATTCTGAATTGGTGTTTGGTCGGATCTTCACCGACCACATGGCGGTCATTGATTACGAAGACGGCCGCGGCTGGCTGAACCCGCGCATCGTGCCTTACGGGCCGCTGGTGCTGGATCCGGCGGCGGCGGTTTTTCACTACGGGCAAGAGCTGTTCGACGGCTTGAAAGGCTTTCGCGGCGTCGACGGGCGCATCCGGTTGTTTCGCGCCGATCGCCACTGCCGCCGGATGGCCGAGGGGGCCGCTCGGCTGTGCATGCCGGCCATCGACATCGAGCTCATGACCGAAGCGCTGCGCGCGTTCGTGCACGCCGATCGCGACTGGGTGCCGGGCTCGCCGGGGACAGCGCTTTACATCCGTCCGACGCTGATCGCCACCGAGCCCTTTTTGGGCGTGCGTCCGTCGAAGCTATACACGTTTTTCATCATCGCCTCGCCGGTGGGCGCGTACTCGGGCGAGGTGTTCAGCCCGGTGCGCATCTGGATCGAGGACAAATATGTGCGCGCAGCGCCCGGCGGCCTGGGCGCGGTGAAGGCGGGTGCGAATTACGTCGCCAGCCTGCTGGCCGCCGAGGAGGCGAAGAAGCGCGGCTTCGCCCAGGTGCTGTGGACCGACGCCATCGAACACCGTCACCTGGAAGAGGTCGGCACCATGAACCTGGTGGCGCGCATCGGCGACGAGTTCATCACGCCGGCGCTGGACGGCACCATTCTGGGCGGCGTGACCCGCGATTCCGTGATGACGTTGCTGCGCGAATGGGGCCACACGGTGTCCGAACGTTCGCTGGACATCGGCGAGCTTGTCGACGCGCACAAGAAGGGCACCCTGCGCGAGGTGTTCGGCTGCGGCACCGCCGCCGTCATCACCCCGGTTGGCGAGCTTGGCTGGAAGGGCGAACGCCTGGTGGTCAACGGCGGCCAGGCAGGCGAATCCGCCCGCCGCCTTTACGACACCATCACGGCCATCCAGTACGGTCAGAAGCCCGATTCGCACGGCTGGATCACCGTCGTCGAATAGCAAAACGGAACTTCCAGTGCGGGCGGCCGTGTTAGAGTAGTCGAACCGGCCAGCGGTTTTTGACGGAGGGTGGTCGAGGTTTTGGGCGGGCGGCCGGAGATTCAGCCCGACGAAGAACCCTCATGGCTAGCCCAGCGCTTCGCGCGTTTCGCTCTCTGGTGGTCTGCGCCCTTTTGGGCGTCGGCGTCGGGGCGGGGTGCACCCCGCAGCTGTCCGAGGACAACCGAAGCTGTCCGTGCACCGCCGGATACACCTGCTGCCCGCTCAGCAACCTTTGCCTGCCCGACGGCGCGACGTGCGCGATGATCCAGGTGATCGCCGACCGCGCGATCGTTCGCCAGGGCGGCGCGTTGCAGGTGACGGTGAACGGCACCGAACTCGGCGACGCTGATAACATCACACTTGGCAGCTTGAAATTGAGCCGCCCGGCCGATGCGAAACCCAACTCGTTCCGGCTGGTGGTGACCATTCCCTCGGGCACGCCGCCCGGTCCGCTGGATCTCACGTTCACGACGCAGGGCGGCCGTAAGATGCTGGGGCAGGCGGGCGTGGTCACGGTTTCGCCGATCACCATCGCTCCGTACGGCGACGACAAACAGAACGACGGCGCCAGCGACAGCCCGTTCCGCACCATCGCCCGCGCCTTGGAGGTGGCCGGCGAGGGCGACACGCTTCATCTCGACGCCGGAATGCACGGCGACAACTCTGATCCCTATGTTCGTTACTACCTGCCGAAAAAGGCTACTCTGGAGGGGGATTCGTCGTCGAACACGCTGCTGTCCGGCCAGATCGTCATCGCCGGGGACGCGGTGATCCAGCACCTGGCGCTTGATTCGCTGGTGCAGATCAACGGTAACGCATCGAAGATCTTGATCACCGACGTGCAGGCCTCCGGTGACGGCGCCGGTTTTGACGTCAGTCCATTCGCCAGCGGCGCCACCGTGGTGATCGGCGGAAAGACCAGCGTGTCCAGCGGGGCCACCAAGCCGGTGCACTGGGAAGCGGACGACGGCCTGTTGCGCGTGATCGAAGGCAGCGTGCTCAGCAGCTTGGATGAAAAAGACGGCGAGGCCATTCGCATGGAAGGCAACCGCGTGCGGGTCGAGATCGACAGCGCGCAGATCACCAGCCATGGGGCGAACGCGGTGGCCATGATCGGGCAGGCCAACGTTCTCGTTCACAACTCGCTGTTCCAGGGGATTCTGGATCTGATGGGCCCCGGCACCACCGGGACGGTGTCGAACAGCACGTTCCAGATCTCGTCGGCCACCTCGGCCATCGGCGGGATCTACTTTTTTGGCGACAGCCTCAGTGTCACCGATTCGATCTTCAACGTGGTCGGCCTGTTCGAGAACAACTTCTCCAGCATGATCGTCGTGCGCGGCTGTACGTTCAGCGGCTATCGCGAACCGGCGGTGCTGTTGCAGCGGGGGACGATGGATCTGGGCAACATGGACGATCCCGGCCACAACCAGTTCAAGCCCGGCGAGTTCGTCACCGAGAATCCGCCGGTGGCATTGCGGGTGGTGGCCGAGACCGGCATGGCCTCCGCGTCGTTCAGCTCCACCACCGTCGACGGCGATTCGCCACCCTTGGGCCACGTCATGGGCCCGGCCACCGCGGCGCCGTACTATTCGATCGAGCAGATGGTCCCGATCAACTTCTACTGATCAGAAGGCCTGCATGAACCCGGCGGAGAAGCGCCCCGGCCATCCCGCGCGCGTCTGCACCGGCGAGGGCAGGTTGTCGTCGTTGAGCGCAAAGGCCCAGTCCAGGCGCAACACGTAGGTGTTGAACTGCGGGATCAGGACGCGCAGACCCAGGCCCACGTCCTGGTAGGCGTGAAAGCTCCGCAGGGCGTCGAAGGTGCGATGAAAGATGTTGTCCTGGTCGCTCGGCAAGGCGGCGGCGACCGAGCTGACGGGGGGAGCATCGCCGACGTCGTAGAAAATCAGCGCACCGGCGCGCAGCGACAGCACGGACAGCGCCATCGAGCGCACCTCCAGGTGACCGATCATTCCGTTTTGTCCCAGGAACTCCCCCACCGCGTAGCCGCGCAGGCCTGAATCGCCGCCGACCGTGACCAGTGTGTTCTGTTCATTGTCGAAGACCAGGTTCGTGACCACCGATCCCACCACGCGCAGCGCGTGCGCGATGACCGGCGTCGCGATGAAGACGTTCGCGGACAGGGCTTCGTCGCTCCAGGTTCCGTCGTGCAGGCGCACTGACCAGCCGAGGCCCACCGTCTGCAACCCGTCGGCGAGAGAGAAGTTCCATCCGGCGGCGGCGCTGAGAAACCAGTACTGATAGGCCGATCCGAACAGCTCGTCCGCCCGTTGCGCCAGCACGGTCGCCGATGGCCCCAAGGTCACGGTCTCCCGCAGATCGAAGGTGTTGAGGTCGCGATAGATGCGATAGCGCGGCGTGAAGATGTGATAGCTCGCGTACAGCGACGAGATGGTGCCGACCAGGCGCGGAAAAATCGTGTTCTCGAACATTTGACTGACGCCCGGATCGTCGGGGAAGTCGGCCAGCAGCGACGGCCGGACAAAAGACAGCTGGTGCCCGAGGCTGACCTCTTGCACGACACCGTGCGCGTGATAGCGGCGGGTAACGGCGGCGGTTCCGCCGAACGTGCGCAGCCGGTACGAGTAGGGGCGGAACACCTGGGTCGTGCCGTCGTCGGCCGTGAAGGGCAGCTGGCGCAGGCTGTTGCCCTGAAACACCCGCACCACTTGATTGGAGTAGCTGTAGTCGATGCCAAACCCCCACGGCGTATCCAGCGCAAACAACGGATACCCGAACGCCAGGTGCGCATACGAGCCTTCCAGATCCTGGCTCTGACGCGAAAATAAGAGGCGCAGATCGACGGTGGTGGTGAGGCGCGTGCCGGCGATGTTGGGGTCGAGGTAAGACGGACCGGCGTCGACCTTGCCCAGATCCAGGTCGGTCACCAGGGCCAGATATTTTCGGTGGCCAAAGAGGTTGTTCTCCGCCAGCGACGCCGTGGCCGCCAGCAGGTGCCCAGCCTGATATTGGAAGTCCGTATTCAGGCGCAGGCTCCACAGGTCACGCGTGACGATCAGGACGTCGACGAAACCTGGCTTGTTCGACTGCACGGCGACGATGCCCAGCGCGCTGGTATAGACCGGACTTTCCAGGTTGCGCGCCGTCTCGTCGACCAGGGTCTGCTTGTAGATCTCACCCGGATGAAACAGGGCCTCGCGGCGGATCATTTCTTCCTTGGTGGTCCAGTGAAAACGGTTGAACCAGGCGAAGAAGAGATCGCGGTCGGTGAACACGTCCAGGTTCACCACCTGCACCGCGCCGATGATCTTGCCGTCCGGTTGCGGATCCACGGCCAGCCCGCGCAGGGCCAGCGCCTCGTTCACCGCTTCCTTTTCCCGCACGCCCAGATCCTGATATCCGCGGCCAAAAGCATTTCCGGACAGCGCCCCAACGACCAGCAGCGCCAGGACGATTCGCATCGCCGGCGATTGTACCGGCCTGGTGACCGGCATGTATTCACATGTGCTGCGGTGCGGCCGGATACAGAAAATTGATGCAGACATTGCTTCGGCTGTCTAGAATCTCGCCGCAACTTGGGGGTAGGTCGAGCTCGATGAGCCGCACTTTGATTCGCATAGCTTTGGTCTGCGTTTATTGCCTCGCCGCCGTGGCGTGCTCCAGCGGGCCGGGCCAAAAAGCCGACGGCGGGCCGGTGGTGGACGCTCCGCCGTCGCGCGGAAACGACCTGATTTCATCGGAGATTGGCGACGCCCACGATGCCGCCGAAGCCGGCGACAGCGCGGCAGATGGCGATGCGGCCAGGGATGGCGATGCGGCCGACAGTGTCGACATCGCCCCCGATCTGGCGGTCGACATCGTCGACGTGCCCGTCGATTTACCGGTGGAAAAGCCCCCCACCGATCTGATGAACGGGCAGGTCTGCCAGGCCAATAGCTGGTGCCGCAGTAAGTTCTGCGTCGACGGCGTTTGTTGCAACACCGCCTGTGAAGGCGACGATCCCATGCGTTGTAATGGTTGTTCGATGGCCAAGACCGGGCAAAAGGACGGCACCTGCGCCGCCGACAAGACGCGCGAACGGATGACCTGCGGCCAGGCGTGCGGTCAGGTGGTGATGGACGTGCCGGCGGTGCTGGACATGATCTGCATCTCGGGCGTCTGCCAGGTCCCCCAGGTGCCCGTCATCGTGGAGGCCTGCCGCAACCAGTTCGACCTGTGCGTCACCAGCTTCTGCAATCAACCTACCAACCGCACCGCGCGCTGCGTAAATACCCTGTGTCCGACGATGGGAACTTGTTGTTGTGAGACCGGCGGGAACGCCACCGGCAGGTCTTGCGTCAGTACAAATGCGTGCAAAAACGACAAAGCCTGTGTCACGCAGTGAAGAGGCGACGTTCGGTAAAGGGGGAGTGCATGGCGAGAACGTCTGACCAGAACCTGTCGCGTGGCCTGAGTTGGCTGCTGCCAGCCCTGCTGGTGTTGAGCTGCGGCGGCAACACGCCGGTGCGCGATGGCGAGTCAGGCGACGGTTCGTCGCCGCAGGGACGCGGTGAAACCCGCGCCCCGGACGCGAAAGGCGGCAGCGATTCGGCCATAGATGCGCCGGCGTTCGACAACGCACCCGGTGATTCCTCCGACGACGGCACCAGCATCGACACCGGGCCCACCGACGTTCCCATCACCTGCTCGCCCGCGTGCCTGGACGGTCAGATCTGTTTGCCGACCGGACAGTGCGAAACCATCTGCGGCCAGGGACAGACCAACTGTCCGACCGGCGGGTGCACCGACCTGTTCGTTGATTCGCAGAACTGCGGCCTGTGCGGCAAAGCCTGCCCGCAGGGACAATTCTGCAGCGACGGCAAGTGCGCCACCATGTGCGGCCAGGGCGAGACCAAGTGCGGTCAGTCCTGCGTCAAGCTGGACACGAACTACAACAACTGTGGCCTCTGCGCAAACCCCTGCCACGACGCCGAAGCCTGCGTGGCCCGCGTCTGTCGGTGCGAGAACCCCAACAAGGTCTGCACCAACATCTGCACCAACGTGATCAACAATCACGACAACTGCGGCAACTGCGGCAACCGCTGCAACGGCGACTATGTCTGCAACGGCACCAACTGCGGCTGCCCGGGCGGCCGGCAGAATTGCCCGAACAAGCAAAACACCTGCGTGGCCAATCTTAACGATTGCTGCGGCGGCGGACAGTTGTGGTGCGGCCAGTGCCAGGACGTGGTCAGCGACAAGAACAACTGCGGCAACTGCGGCCACCAGTGCGCCGGGGTCGAGGTTTGCAACAACCGTAATTGCGGCTGTCCTTCTACGCAACCAAAGTCGTGCGGCAATGGCGTCTGCATCCCGAACGGCCAGTGCTGTGCGGGGCAGAAGCTGTGCAATGGAAACTGCATTCCCAACAACCAATGTTGCGGCGCCTGCCCCTCGGGTCAGACCTGCAATGGCAACGGCCAATGCGTCTGCGTGCCCAACTGCGGCGGAAAGAAGTGCGGCAACAACGACGGCTGCGGCGGAAGCTGTGGGACGTGCAAGCCCAACGAGACATGCACCGCCGCTGGCCAGTGTATGTGCGTGCCCAACTGCGGCGGAAAGAAGTGCGGCAACAACGACGGCTGTGGCGGGAGCTGCGGCACCTGCATGACCGGGCAGACATGCAACGATTCCGGTCAGTGCGCCTGCGCGACCCCCTGCGGGACGAAGAAGTGCGGCACTGACGGCTGTGGAAATAGCTGCGGGTCGTGCAATTCGAACGAGATGTGCACCGCCGCGGGCCAGTGTATGTGCGTGCCCAATTGCGGCGCGAAGAAGTGCGGCAACAACGACGGCTGCGGCGGGAGCTGCGGCACCTGCATGACCGGGCAGACGTGCAACGACTCCGGTCAGTGCGCCTGCTCGACCCCCTGCGGCGCGAAGAAATGCGGCACTGACAGTTGCGGAAATAGCTGCGGGTCGTGCAAGCCCAACGAGAACTGCACCACCGCTGGCCAGTGCATGTGCGTGCCCAATTGCGGCGATAAGAAGTGCGGCAATAACGACGGCTGCGGCGGGAGCTGCGGCACCTGCATGACCGGGCAGACGTGCAACGACTCCGGTCAGTGCGCATGCGTCCCCAACTGCGGGGCGAAGAACTGCGGCAACAACGACGGCTGCGGCGGAAGCTGCGGGACGTGCATCCCGTTGGTTGAGATGTGTTCGACCGATGGCATGTGCGTGCCCGTTCTCCCGCCAGTTTCTGCGGGGCCACCAAAGAAAGACTGAAAACGGCTCGGCCTGAGTTCGAGCCGTTTATTCAGCAAATTATTCGGACGCCGCGACAGTCACTGCGGTCTTCACCGAATTCGAGATAAAGCACTGCTCGTGCGCGTGGTGGTGCAGCGCCTCTGACTCGGCGGGAGTCGGTTGTTTGTCGCCGCTGAAGGTGATTTGGGGGCGCAGCGTTACGGCGCTGATCCAAAGCGCGCCTTGTTCATTCTTGGACAAGACGCCCACTGCGTCGTCATGATAACTGTCGATCAGAAACCCTTGCCTGGAAGCCAAGTAAATAAAGGTCAGCATGTGGCAACTGGACAACGAGGCGACAAATGCCTCCTCTGGATCGACGCCGGCGGGATTTGAATATGGCGCCGGAACAACTGATGGCGACGCTGAAGCTTTGACGGTCAGCCCGCCGTCAAATGCCCAGGTGTGTTCGCGGGAAAACTTTCCTTTCAGCATGTCCGGTCCGCTGCGCTCCCAATGAATCGATGCCTTGTGCTCTGACATGAACCCTCTCTTTGCCGGCAGCATAGCGCGCGCGGGCCACCGGTGTTGATGACGCGGGCGGCGTTTGTTTTCGGTATTTGGGCAGTACCGGCGTTGGTGTTTGGTTGTTCCTTCTCGCCGGCGCTGCCGCCTGACAAGATCGCCTGCAGTGGGCCACAGGACTGTCCGGCAGATTATCCGATGTGCGCCGCTGGCGTTTGCGTGAAGGCGACCAGCGTTGCTGATGCCGCCACCGATTTTCCGAGCGCCGGCAACGACGCCCCCCGCGATCAGACGGACGCGCCGCCGCTCGACGTCGCCAGTCTCGACGTCGCCGGTCCCGACGTTGCCAGTCTCGACGTCGCCGGTCCCGACGTCGCCGCTCCCGACGTCGCCGGGCAGGGTGGCAGTGGTGGGCAGGACACCGCTGTCGACCAATCTCCCGATGTCGTCGAGGTGCCGCCGCCCGACTGGCCGGTCTGCACGCCGCCGTCCGGGGTCATTGATCTGGCGACCGGGCTCATCGTCTATCTGCAACTTGACGAAAACAGCGGCAACCCGACCATCAATGATTCGTCCACCGATCACCTTTTCACGATGGTGAATGCCCTTGCTGGCGGGGCGTCGTGGGTCAGCGGCCGTTTTGGCTTCGGGCTGTCGTTGAACGGCGGGACCGACGGCGCCTGGATCTCGGTCGAGGGGACGGACACCAGCGCGGTGAACAAGATCAGCGACGGCATCACGGTGGCGGCGTGGGCGAAATTCCCCGTCGGCGCCCAGCCCAACGGTTCGGTGCTGTCGCGTCGGGCGGCCGGTCCGAAAGGATACCTTTACCGATTCAGTGTGGCGGACGGGCGGCTGCGCGCTCAACTGCACACGGCCAACGGCAGCAACGTCGATCTGACGGCCAATCAACCGCTGCCCACCGACGGACGGTGGATGCACCTGGCGATGACGTACACCGATACCGGGCCCACCCCCGGCGTCGAGATGTTCGTCAACGGCGAATCCTTCGGCCGAGTCTTGTTCGCCCTGCAATTCGGCGCGGAAGAAACGGCGCTGTTGATGGGTGGTGACGAAGACGTCACGGCGGTGATGCCGGCCGACGTGGTCATCAATCGGCTTGGCGGCGCGCTGGACGAGATGGCGGTCTACAACCTGGCCTTGTCGGCCACGCAGGTGAAGGCGCTTGCCTGTGGCGCGCGGCCGGCAGTGCTGACAGCCACCGCGATGGGAATCCGATGAGCAGGAGATCAATGCGTTGTCGATGCTGGTTGGTGTTGGTCGCTGGCGCCTTGGCGGTGGCGGCCGTCTCGACGACGGCGCAAGCGGCGCCTGATTCGCGCGAGGCGCGGGCGCGGGCCGCCTGCGCAGCCGGGAACGTCGAGAAAGGCGTGGCCTTGCTGGCCCAGATTGCCGCCGAGACCGGCGACGTCAACGCGCTTTACAACCAGGCGCGATGCTACCAGCAGAACGGCCGCACCGACGAGGCCCTGGAGCGATTCAAAGACTATCAGCGCCGCGCGCTCAATCTGTCCCCCGACGAGGCCGCGCAGGTGAACACCTTTATCCGCGATCTGCAGGCCGAGCAGGCCCGCGACGCCGCGTCCGCGTCGCCGCCAGTCGCTGCGCCTGCGCCGCCCAGCCCGGCGGCGAACAGCGCGCTGCCGCCAGCGCCCGGGCTCGACGCAAAAAGGGCGGGCCCGTCACTGGTGGCGCCCGCGATCCTGGCCGGCGTCGGCGTGGCGGCGCTGGCGGCGGGAATTTATTTCAGCTTGAAGGTGCGCTCGATCGAAAGCGATCTCGAATCACCGACGCACATCACGCTGGCTGACTACAACGACAAGGTCCACAGCGGCCAGGACGCGGCCACCTATCAGTGGGTCGGCTATGGCGTGGCGGCGGCCGCCGCCGCTGGTTCGGCGCTGACGTACGCGCTTGGTCGTCGACCGACGGGCGGCGCCGAAACAGCGCGCGTCGGCTTTGCCCCGGCCATCGGACGCGACGGCGTAGGCGGCCTTGTGCGCTTCGCCTTCTGACGCGCGTCCGGCGCTCGGCGCGATGGTAGATTGAGCCCACCATGAACGATTCCGGCGCCAGCTTGGGCGGCAGGCGGTTCGAAGGTCCGGGCGGAACGCCGGGCGGTCTGGGTGAGTGCTTGATGGGTCTGGTGATGATGGCCGTGGGGATCTATCTGGTCTTCGACCACGTCACGGTTCACACGTCGTACTGGCGGTTCTTGGGCAGCGCCGGAACCAGTTTCGGGATCACGCTGATGCCGTTGCTGATCGGCTTCGGCGCCTTGTTCTTCAACGGGCGATCGATCATCGGATGGGTGCTGATCGTCGTGGGGATCGCCCTCATCCTGGTTGGCGTGCTGATGAACCTGGATATCTATTTTCGCCCGACCTCGCTGTGGACGACGATCTTCATGTTCGGCCTTATCGCCGCCGGACTGGGATTGTTCGCCAAGGGCTTGCGCCCGCACGCGCCGCGACGCTGACGTCAGGCGCGCGCGCGTCGTCGGCGGGCGCGACCCACCATCAGCGCGAACGCAATCAGCGCCACCACCAGCGCGGCGCCGCGTGTTCCGGTTCGGATCCAACGCTGGCGGCGGGTCAGCGCCGTCGGCACTTCGGCGCGTCTTTGCTGCGCCAGCCGTCCGACGATGCCGGCGCGTTGCTCAACGGTCAGTGGATCGCCACGGGTGATCAATGCGCCCAGCGCGGCGCGGGCACGTGCAAAGCGCGGGCGGCCGTCGTCGGTGGCGGTGTCCCACGAGGCCGGTTGATCGACGGCGGCCTCGTCCAGCAGGGCGGGCACGGCTTGCGCGGCGATGCGCGCTGCTTGGTCTGGCTGCTCGCGCGCAGCCAGGATCAAATAGCCGGCGTCTTCGATGCCGCGCCGGATCAGCTTCAGCCGCAGCGAGGGAAACACGCCGGCGAACCCGAACGAATCGCCGGCGAACGGTGCGCGCTGGCGCCCCGGATAAAGCAAAAGCCCGTCGCCCAGCGCCGTGTCGCCGTCGCGATTGTGAAAGGTGGCCGGATTGACGAACGGATCGACGGCGCCGCCGCCGCCTTGGTTGTCGTCGTTCCAGAAGGTACTTTCCCAGTAGAACCAGCGGTCGATGTCGGTCAAGGCGGCGATCCAGCCGTTGACCAGCAAGCCGCGCGGCGGAGCGTCCAGCAACAGCGTTCCGGTGCGTGGCAGCGCGCCGTTGTAGATCCAGGCGCGCCGGCCAGCGGCGCGGGCGGCGCCAACCACGTCGCGCGTGAACGACGGCCCAGGGATCAGCGCCACGTCGGCGGCCTGCTGCGCGGGCGGCTGGGCGCAGGTCTGGCCCACCGCCAGCGGCAAGGCCAGCGCGACCGCGCCCAGCGCCTTCTTCCAGTCGGCGGCGCGCGGGCTGGCGCAGTCTTCATCGACGGCGTAGAGAAAAAGATCCGCAGTCCCCAGGTGGGCCAGCCGATCAACCATCGCCCGCACCGTGGCGACGGTCGCCGGCGTCGGCTCGCCCAGCTGTCCGTATGCGCCCAGCGCCACCACCGCGGGCGGCTGGCGCACGCCCGGGCCGGCGTACCCGTGCTCGGGAGAAAACAGCGCGCCGCTGAAAACATCCGCCAGTCGCTCGACGTCGGCGACGGCGGTCAGCGGCGCCAGGGCGTCGACGTGATGGGCGTGCAGCAGCTGCCACAGCTGGCGTTCGGCCGCCGGTCCGCCGCCGATTCGCTGTTCCAGGCGCGCGGGTTCGTAAAACGCAAACGCGCTGACTGCGCGATAGGGAAGCACGGCCGGCTTGACGTCGACGGTGAGGGTGAAGCGCGCGCTCGGCGCGCCGCCCACTGTGACGCTGGCGGTGGTCGCGTGCGGCCCTGGCGTCGCCGCTTCTGGGACGAACAGATCGACCCAGAAGGCCTCCCAGGTTGACGACGGGCGCGAGCGATCGTCGACGGTCAACGGGATCAGGGCGTCCGGTACTTCGCCCGTCATTGCAGCGTCGGACGGTCGAGCACCCGATGACCAGCCGAGGGATTCGTTCGGCCACCGTTCGTTACGAGAGCGTTCTTTCACGGTGACAAAATGCTGTCGCCACAGCTCGACCCGCGGCCCGGTCGGGTCGGCGAAGGGAGTCACCGCGATCGAAGCTGGGCCCGGTAGCGCGCCTTGGTTGAAAACGATCACCTGGAAGGCGACCGTTTCTCCCCGCAACGCCGTCAACGTCACCTGTCCGTCCGAAAGGGGTAGGACCTGTCCCGCCGCCAGAGCGCTCTGGCGGTCGTCGCGGCGCACGCGAAGCTCGTCGTCGACGATCACCACCTGCGCGGCCGGTGAACCGGCGGCGCAGGCCAATCCCCAGCGCAGCCACGTCAGCGCAGCCACCAAATATGGCCAGATTGATCGGACGGGGAACTTCAAGGCCGGGACCGTAAACCTTTTGCGCGGCGGCCGCCGCATTCGACCGAAAAAAAACGGCATTCGCATACGGTGGATGCGGCAATTGGGCCCCCAAACCGGGGTGATCTGATGCCCGGCAGATCGATCATTCGGCTCGAAGTTGTATTGATTCTTCGGGGGTGGGATAGGGGTGCTTGACAGTTCACCTTCACCTCAAGAAACTCCGTCCTCGTCCGGGAAAAAAGGCAATGGTGTCCGGCGAGCAACGACGGCTGCAAGGCATCGCAGACGGGGGCGCTCAAACCATCACACGTCTGCGGGAGACCTCGTGACCATCTTTTCACTAAAAAAAATCCGCCTCGGCATCGTTGTTTGCTCCGTGACCACCGGCCTTCTCTTGGCCCGGTCGGCTCAAGCCCAGCAAGGTGAAGGCACCCTGACGGGTACCGTCATCGATGCCGCGACCAAAGCACCGGTCGCCGACGTGGTGGTGACCGCGACGTCCCCCAACCTGCAAGGTGAGCAGGTGGTCGTCACGGACTCGTCCGGGTTTTACCGGATTCCCACTCTTCCGCCCGGCGCCTATACGCTGCGCTTCGACAAGGAAGCCTATAAACCGCTGGCCCGCGACGGGATCTCGCTGCGCTCTGACACCACCATTCGTCTGAACGCCGAGCTGCTGCCCGAAGCGCTGCAGGCGGAAGAGGTGGTGGTCGTGGCCCGCGCTCCGACGGTGGACGTCGGTTCCAGCTCGACCGGCGCCACCCTGAACTCTGAGTTCACTCGCCGCGTCCCTGTGTCGGCTCCCGGTGGCAAGGGTTCGGCGTCGCGCTCGTTCGAATCGGTTGCGCAGGCGGCGGCCGGCGCGGCCGACGACAGCTCTGGCTTTGGCACGTCTATCAACGGCGCCAGTGCGGCCGAGAACAGCTTCATCATCGACGGTCTCAGCACCAACAACCCGGGCTTTGGCATCTCGGGCACGCCCCTGTCGTCCGAGTTCGTTGGCGAGATCAACGTCGTCACCGGCGGCTATTTGCCGGAGTACGGCCGGTCGACCGGCGGCGTGATCAGCGCGGTCACCAAGAGCGGCACCAATGACTTTCACGGGGGCGCGTACTTCAACTACAGCCCGGGCGCGCTGGAAGGCACCCGCCACGCGGTCCCGCGCGAAGGGCAGTCGGTTTTGTTCCAGCCGAAGCTCAATTACGAAGGCGATGTGGGCGCCGATCTCGGTGGTCCGCTGATCAAGGACAAGCTGTGGTTCTACGTGGGCGTGAACATCTCGCAAACGTCATACGACATCCGTCGGTCGGTG
>DASXQB010000506.1:0-32383 GCA_036493295.1 Polyangia bacterium
TTCGTGGCTTAACCAATCACTCTTGAAGATCAGCTTGGGGCTGACGACAGTGAACGACTCTTCGCTGTCCTTCGAATTGGGGGCCACTCGATCGCCGCGCATCGACAGCGTCAGCCAGGACAACCAGCGGTAGGTGACCTCGGCGCCGAACTTCAACATCTTCTTCCCGTCGACGTCGGGGTCCTTGCTGGTCAGCCGGGCATAGTCGAGAAAGAAGCTGGTGATGAACTCCCGGCCGTTCTGGCCGATGTCCACCGGGTAGCGAAGCAGGCGGCCCCAGGCCAGGTTGTATTCCAGGCCGGTCAGCAACATGGTGCCGGTGCCGCCACCCTGCGGGCCGAAGAACCGCTTTGTCATCTGCTCGCCGTTGAAGGCGCCGAAGAAGTTCAGACCGGTCAGCAAGGCCGCGTAGTGCGCGTCGGCATAGGACACCGCTGCCGCAAAGTTGCCGAGATAGTTGTCGATCATCCGAAAGTCGGCGCCCACCACGTCCATGCGCGGGTCCGGCCGGTGCGATTCATCGACAAACGGCGTGCGCGGATCGTCGGTCTGATCGCGCTCGTCCTGGGCCCAGTTGGTCAGGTAGTGCAGGCCCAGCACCACGGGGACGATTCCGTGCCGGGCCACGCCCGCGTGCAGGTGGTGGACCCAGCTCGACGGAATCGACGAGTTGAAGGCGGTGTCGATGCTGACGATCGGCTCCATGCCGACGGGTGTCTTGCCCAGGCGGCCCATCAGGCCGTCTTCCAGAAAAATGGTGTACGTGCTGTCCAGATCGTATTGAGCGGTCAGGGTCTCGCCCACCCCGAAGGGGCTGCCGATGATGGGCGCGTTGTAATGACCGACGTCGTACTGGCCCAGACCGCCGTATGTGTTGCTGAAGGCGCCGACGCTCCACTTCAAATTGAGGTGGCCGACCGGAATTTTGAAAGACAGGTACGCCTCTTGAAAAAGATTCTGACTGCCAAGCGGCGTCCAGTCCGAGCCGGCGGCCGGCTTCCAGGTGCTGATCTTCACGTGCGAGGTGACAAAGTTGTTGCCGTACTCGAACGTCAAATCCACCCAGCTGCCTTGCGGGACATTGGTGCCGTTGAACATGCCGTAGGCGTCGACGATCCGCGGATAGGTGTGCAGCGTGGTGACGTGCTGGTCAGCGGTGGCGTAGTCGCGCGAGCCCTGGCCGACCCGCAACGACGCGCTCATGTAGCCCCAAAAATTGAAAACCCAGTCGTCGGTGGCGGCCGGCGCGCTGAAGGGAATGGTCAGCCCGCCGGGAAGACCAGGCGTCAGCGGCGCGTAGGGCGACAAGCCGAGGCCGATGGCGGTGCGGTAACCGGGAATGTAGCCAGCCGGCGGCGTCGGTTTGGCGTCGGGTTTGGGCGCATCCAGCTTGGGCGCAGTGGCTGGCGGCGTCTCCGGTTTGGCGGCGTCTTTGGAGGCAGCGTCGACCTTGTTCTCGTCCGCGGTGATGCCGTTCGGTTTGGACGCATCAGTCTCAGCCGCGCGCGCGACGGCAGAGCTGACCGCCAGCAAGACGGCCGCCCCCGCGCACAGCCGCCGCGCCCTATTTCTTAGCGCGATAGAAAGTGACATTGTCGAAATAGGAGCCAGCCCAGCCCAGATTCGTGCCAAAGGCGATGGTGTCGAGAGACTTCAGATCCATGTACGGAGCCCGTTTGCCAAAGCCGACCTGGCTGAACTGCGAGAACGGCAGGGCATAGAACTTCCAATCGGGCGACAGCTGGATCACCGTCAGCCAACCGTCCTGGCAACGATCGTCGCGCGACGGCGGCGGCAGATCGCCTGCGTTCCAGCAGTACTCGCCGCTTTCGTCGGCAGCGGGGAACGAGTACGGCCGGCACTCCTTGCCGTCAAAATCGGGATCGACGTAGGTGCTGGGACTGGTGCAGGCGCTTTGCCCGCAACGCGGGTACATCAGATCCAACTCTGAATCGATGGCCACCAGCGGCAGCGGACCTTGCGCCGGATCGAAGCAGCGATAGATGGGCGTCGGCGATTTCGGATCATCGGGCGAGCACGGCGCGCCGCTGAGACAGCGGGTGTGACACTCGCGGATACGGCGGCAGTACTTTTGGTTCTCGCGGGCCAACCGGCCGCTGGTGAACTTGTCCGTCAGGATCACCTGCAATTGATCCGAACCCTCCGGGCCGCGGCGGGCCCAGAAGGCGACGCCGTCATAGCTCGAGACATCGAAAAAATCGTGCGACTGTTGATAGTCGGCGCCGCTGGCGGCTTTGGTTGGCAACCCCGCGCTGTCGACAGTGGCGTTTTCCGGCAACGGCTTCGGACAAAAATCCGCCGTCGCCGGGCACATGTCCATGGGCGTTGGGCGAAATCGTCCCACCGGATCAGTGAAGGCGTGGCTGATGCCGCCGCCCCACTTTCGAAAGAGACCGCCACGAAAGCGCATGACCCAGCCGTTGGGCTGGTTGTCGCACGACGGCCCGGGGCTGTTCTCGGCCGGCATTCCCCAGAGCGAGGCGATGGTGCCCATCAGCGACGGGTACCAGGTGGCGTCGCCCGGGGTGTGAAAGGCGTACTTGGTCAGATCGTCATAGGACGACCACCCACTGGCCACGCCCGTCTCATTGGGGATGGTCCCGGTCAGCTCGAAGGTCTCCATCCAGCCCGCCGAGAACGTATAGTTGCCGAGCGTGCTGCAATCCGTGCGCTGCGACCCTGGATCCGGCATTCCCGACGCGATGGACGGGTACGTCGCCGTCTGCGGCCCAATGTACGTTCCGTCCTTGGCCAGGTCCGGCAGCACGCCGTTCAGCCACGGCAGCTGCTGAACCAACAACGGATCGGGCATGGGCTGCCCGGTGTTGCCCGGTCCTTGGCAAGCCTCGCCGGCAAGAGCGATCGCTGCAACGGCCAGCCACCGCAACCGGTTGGCAGAGTGCGTGACACTCATGGGTTCGTCATTTCGGGTTTGCCGCATGCGTGCCGATCCAGTCAACGCAAATCGTGGTCAAGCAACAAACTATACCGTTGCCACACCACTATTGTTTCCCTTTGCTCTGCGAATCGCGAATCAATTGCATGAAATAATGCGGTGGCAACCAATGACCGTCGGCGAAATAGTCATAGTCGCGGTGCACGCCGGTGCCCTCGCCGAGATCGTTCCACGTCGCCAGGATCAAGAGCTCGGCGTCCAGTGAGTCCTTCAGTACGCGCTGCAAGATCTGGCCGCCTTTCACGCAGCGATCGTGCTCATTGGCGACCTGTCCCGGACGATCACGGTTGACGGCGTCCCAACGGACCATGGCGTGGTCAATGATGTGGCCGTGCAAATTCGATCGGTGGCGGCGCTGGGGAATATCGAAAGTCATCCACTTGAATTTTGCGTCCGCCGTATTGGGCATGTTTGGATCGTCGAAATAAGCGATGTCCGCATCAACGAATGGCTCTTCGCCAAAGTCAGCCTTGAACAGCGCCTTCAGCTTGGCCACCGTCGCGGCCGCGTTGGTGCGCGGCTCCAAAGTGCCGGCGTTGTAGAAATAAATAAATGGGTGGCCGTCAAATCGGTACCAGTACTTCTTGTCGATCTGGGAAAAGAACGGCTTCCACTTGGCGTTGTAGATGGTCTTGGCCGCCTTGTCGGGATCGGTGAGATCGGGCTTGTGCTTCCAGAAGTCGCCGAAATAGGGCTCGCCCCAGGTCCAAGTGTCATCGAACAACGCGATCTGAATCGGCGAGTCGATGCTCTTGAGCGCTTCGATCAACGGCTTGAGCTTCCCGTCCTCGATGTCCGGGCCATAGGTGTTCAGCATCAGGAATGACAGACCGGCGTACTGGGCGTCCAGAAGCTCGCGCCGCCAGAATCCCGGTTGGTTCGGATGGTACGGCGCCTTCTGGCCCGGCTTCATTCCCAGGCTGGCCACCGGGCCGTCCATACCCGGCGCGTGGGTGTTGGCCCAGTTCATGTCGCAGTTGGTGCCGCCCGGACATTCAAAGAAGAACATCAGGACCGCGCCGATGTCGCGCTTGGTGTGGCGCTCGGGCGCGCCGGGCAGGTCAGGCTCGGCCGTCCAGGGATCGGAATACGACAGCTTGCAGTCGCGTTTGTTCTCGGCGCACAGCGACCGCACCACGTCGATGCGCCGCACGTAGTACTCTTCGCGCATGCGGCGGGACCAGGTCTCCACGGTTTGCGGCGACGCGGGCTGGCCGGTGATCTGACAGTGCGCCGCCCGCACCAGCGACTCCGGCGTGTTCCCCAGATTGACGTCGACCACCTCGGCGCGGGCGCAGGGCCCGTCGAAGTCGGGCTTCAACTGAAAGGGCGCTGTAACCGGAACGAACTCTTTCGGCGCCGCCGCCACCGGCGTGCTGGACGCGCTGACCGGCGGCAGGCGAATGCAGCCGGCCCCGATCGCCAGCAGGCCACCGGTCACTGCCACCACCAACATCTCCACCGTGACCGCCTTCGCCAGCTTCGCTGTCTTCACCAGCTTCGCTGTCGGGGCGGCCTTCCATTCGGGATGCCGCGCGCCGGTCGTTTTCGACCGATTGCGATCGCTGTGGTTGCGCATCGATCAATCTTTCACCGATCGACGCAATTCAAGTCAAACAATTAGCGTCGGTGAGCGAAAATTCATTGTGACAACAAGCGCCCGGTCAACAACGGATCTTGACTGTGCGTACAGTCAACAACGGTTCTTGACTGTACTTTATATTGAATGCTGAACTTGCCGCGTGATAGCTGTTAATGGCGCACCTCGGAGGACGCAATTGGCCAAGCTCTCTTCTTTCTGGGTTTTGTTGCTGGCCGCCTCGGGCTGCCTGATGCCGGAAGCGCGGGTGGTGCAAGCCATCCGGGTCCAGCAAGCGCCGACCACGGTCGAGGCGCCGGTGAACGCCGGCGACGTGGTGGCGCCGTCCAAACCGACCGGCCCGCTGATCTCCGACGGCACGGTGATCACGGTGATGAACCTGCACCCGGGCGGCGGGTGGTTCATGTTCCACGATCCCACCCCGGGCGGCACCATGACGCCGCCGACGGTGGCGGATTTTGGTTCGGCGATCAAAGACGGCTTCGTCCACACCACCGGGCACGGCTTCATCGATTGGGGCGGCGGGATCGGTTTCAACTTTCAAGGCGCCGAGGCCTTGACCCCCATCGACGCCTCGGAGTGGAACGGCATCTCGTTCAAAGCCTGGGGCAGCACGCCCATGCACGTCGGCCTGGCCACCAAGGCGACCATGCCCGAATTCAATCAATGCAAGAAGTGTTATGACCACTTCGCGGTGGACATTTATTTGACCTCCACGCCGACGGTTTACACGTTGACCTGGGATCAAATGCGGCCAGCCGGATGGGGATCGCCCAAGCCGGTCTTCGATTCGAAGACCGTGGTCGGTCTGAACTTCACTTCCAAAGGCGCGGTCCCCTGGGACTTCTCTTTGGATGATCTGAAGTTCATCAAATAGCGTGCCGCCAGGAAACAGCGGGCCGGTGATGTACAACGCGTTTCATTTTCCCGGCCGTCTTTCACTGTGGGCGGCGCTGGTGGCAACCGGCTGTGGATACGGCTCGGCGGTGCCTGACGCGGGCACGACGATCGGCGCCGATGCTGGCGACGCCAGTTCCGACACCGCCGCCCTCGATTCGGCCGTCGCTGACGTCGCTGACGTCGCTGACGTCGGCGCTGGCGACGTCGCCCGACTGGGGCCGCACGGCCCGGGCGCGGTGTTCGTTCACCTTTTCGAGTGGAAATGGACGGACATCGCCACCGAGTGCGAGACCTATCTTGGCCCGATGGGCTTTGCCGCCGTGCAAGTCTCGCCGCCCAGCGAGCACGCCTTGATCGCCGGCCGCCCGTGGTGGCAGCGCTACCAGACCGTCAGTTACTCGCTGGCGAAAAGCCGCAGCGGAGACGCCGACGAATTCCGCGCCATGGTCGCCCGCTGCGCCGCCGTCGGCGTCGGCATCTACGTTGACGCCGTCTTGAACCACACCACCGGCCAGCCCAGCGGCACCGGCAGCAACGGCACCGCGTTCACCAAATATTCTTACCCCGGTCTTTACACCACGGCCGACTTTCATCTTCCCGCCTGCGCCATCGCCGACAGTGACTATGTCAACGCGCCCGATCGCGTGCGCACCTGCGAGCTGAGCGGATTGGCCGATCTGGCCACCGAAACCGATCACGTGCGCGATCAAACCAGCAGCTATCTGGCGGCGCTGGTGACGATGGGCGTGCACGGCTTCCGCCTGGACGCCGCCAAGCACATGTACCCGCAAGACCTGGACGCCATCTTGCGCCTGGCCAGCACCCGCACTGGCATCAACCCGTACTATTTCCTGGAGGTCATCGACAGCGGCGGCGAAGCCATTCACGCCACCGACTATCTGACCACCGGCCAAGGCGCCGTCGAAGCGGTGGAGATCACCGAATTCAAATACACCGTGCTGGCGGACGCCTTCTTGAACGCCAACGGAAAGACCCTGGTCGATCTGCGCGCCCTGGGCGATCCGGGCGGCGGTCTTTTACCCAGCGACCGCGCGGTGGTGTTCGTGAACAACCACGATACGCAGCGGGCGTCGTCGCTCTATTACAAAGACGGCCCGTATTACGATCTGGCCACGGTCTTCATGCTGGCCTGGCCGTACGGGTATCCGTCCGTGCTCTCGAGCTTTGCCTTCGATCGCTCGACCGGCGCCGGCCGCGACCAGGGACCGCCCTCCGATGCGGCAGGAAATACCTTGCCGGTCTACCCGCCCGGGGTTGCCACGCCAAGCTGCGAGGCTGATCCCCTGAACGCCACGCAGGGTTGGCTGTGCGAGCATCGCCGCCCGTTTGTCGCCCGCCTGATCGCCTTCCGCAAACAAACCGCCGGCGCTGCCGTCGGCAACTACTGGGACAACGGCGCCAACCAACTGGCCTTCTCGCGCGGGAACAAAGGATTCGTGGTCATCAACCGCGAAGCGGCCGCGCTGACCCGGGCATTCGCCACCGCTTTGCCCGCGGGCGACTACTGCGACGTGTACCAGGGCGCGCCGGCCGCCGGTGGTTGCTCCGGCACCCGCGTCACCGTCGACGGCGCCGGGATGGCCAGCCTCACGGTGGCTCCCGCCAGCGCCGTGGTCATCCACGTCGGCGCCGCCGCCGCGCCCTGACCGCATCCATAGCCACACCCTATGACGACATAACCAAACGGTATCTCCGCGGCGCCGGCGGATCCGTATATTGGTTTTCGTTTCGCCGCCGCAGCAATGCCCGGCTGCGAACCACAACCAACGGAGGAGACACCGTGACGAACCAGAATGACGCCAGGACTGTTCGTGAAGGAACGTTCATCCGCATCAAGGCCGTCGCCGGCCAAGAGAAGGCCGTCGCCGACCTGTTGTCGGGCGCCGCCCCACTGGTGCAAAAGATCGAACCGTTGACCTTGCAATGGATGGCCTTGAAAAGCGCCAACGGCAATTTCGCCATCGTGGATTTTTTCCACGACGACGCCGGCCGCGCCGCCCACTTCGCAGGGCAGGTGGCCGCCGTCCTGAAACAGGCCGCGCCGGCCGCGGTGGAAGGTGGCTGGGAAAAGGGCGTGGTGGCCAACGTGGAGAATTCCAAGGTGCTGTCGTCGACGGTCACCACCGATCACAGAAATGCGCCGACGGTGGCCGTGCGCATCGACGTCAAGGCGGCGCCCGGCCAGGAAGAAGCGCTGGCCGCGTTCCTGACCGGCGGCGCCAGCCTGGTGCAGGCCACCGAGCCAGGCACGCTGCTGTGGTACGCCCTGCGCATCGGCAAAGATCGCTTCACGATCTTTGATCTTTTCGCCAACGATGCCGGCAAGGCCGCCCACTTCGGTGGACAAGTGGCGGCGGCCCTGAAGGCCAAAGCGCCCGAATTGATCAGCGGCGGCTGGGAGGGCGGCGTGGTCGCCAACATCCAAAGCTTCACGGTGCTGTCCGCCACGTACTGAGACAAGGCTCGGCCGGCCGGGTCAGGCCGGCCGGGCTGCCGCTTCGACGGCCTCGTGGACAAAACGCAGCTTGCGCAGCGCTGTTTCGGACAGGACAAACGGGTAGAGGTCGCCAAGGCCCATGCTGCGGTTCAGGCTGTTCAGCGCCACCGTCAGCGGAATCCACGCCGCCGAAAGATCGTCGAAGTCGTCAAATTCCAGCCGCCGCGTGCTGACCGCGCGTTCGCCCGGTGCCTTCGCGCGCAGGGCCAGCCCAAAACTGCGGGCGGTCTCCAGCGTGTCCACCATGTGCAGGTAGTGCGCCCAGCTCTCCGCCCAGTCTTCCCACGGGTGCATCGACGCGTAAGCGGTCACGAAATGAACCTGCCAATCCGCGGGCGGACCGTCGCCATAGTGGCGTTGCGCCGCCTGGTCATAGTCAGCGTCAAAGTCGCCGAACAGTTCGCGGAACAGCGGAACCTGCGGCGAATCCTTGATCAGCCGATCCCAGTAGTAGTGACCGATCTCGTGGCGAAAATGTCCCAGCAAGGTTCGATACGCCTCGCCCAGCTCTTGTCGCGTCTGCTCGCGAAACGGCGCGTCCGCCTCGGCGATGTTGATGGTGATCAGGCCGTCGCTGTGCCCGGTGAAAATCTTCTCGGCGCCCGGCTCGTCCTCCATGAACGAAAACGCCAGGCCGCCCTCGGGACGTTCGCGCCGGCTTTCCACCGGCATCCCCAGCGCCATCAACGTGTAAAGAAGCCGCCGCTTGGCTTGCTCCAGGTTCAGCCAAGCAGCGAGCGCAGCCGGATGAGATAGGTCGGGAATGATCTCGTTCAGGCGGCAGGCGCGACAGAATCGTTCATCGTCGTCGGCGCGCACCGCCCAGTTGCAGGCCTGATGATCAAGCTGATTGCCGCACCAACGATACTGTTCGCCAGCCAGGGCCGGATCGACCGAGACGATCAGCTCGGACGTCTCTTGATCATCGTCGATCGGAACCACCGCGGTCAGCGTCGCGCGCTCGGGCAGATACGCCAGGCCGTGGCCGCAACCGGTACACAGCACGTTCTCGAAATGCAGCGTCTGCCGGCAACTAGGGCAGGTGAAGAGTTTCATGATCGCAGTTTCTTCCTGATCATGCCGGCGATCGCAGCGTATCAGCCGCGGCGACGCCGAGGCCCGCGTTGATCGCTTACTTGCGCGGCCCGCCGGTGCCGATCAGCGTCGCCTTGCCAAGTTGGTTCATCCACAACGTGAAACCCACCACCGCAGCCGTCGCTCCTGGCTCGACCGGCAGCTTGTCCACCTTCAGCGCATAGACGGTGAACAGATAGTGGTGCTTGCGGCCGGGTGGC
Source organism: Polyangia bacterium (assembly GCA_036493295.1). Lineage (GTDB taxonomy): Bacteria > Myxococcota_A > Polyangia > Fen-1088 > Fen-1088 > DATKEU01. The sequence goes on from DASXQB010000506.1 coordinate 9,291, forward strand.
GGGCACGGGCCGAGATAGCCCGGCTTGCCCACGTCGGTGTTTCCCTGAACGGCGCCCGGAGGCAACGTCGTCGCCGAGGCACCGGCCGGCAGCCCCTGCACGGCGGCCGGAATGTTGTAGACCACCCAGTGCCAAAACCCGCTGCCGGTCGGCGCGTCCTCGTCGTGCACGGTCACCGCAAAACTCTTGGTGCCGGCCGGCGCCCCCGACCATTTCAGCTCGGGCGACGCGCTGGTGCCGCTGCAACCGAAGGCATTGGCGTAATCCTTCTCCGGAATCGGGCCCTTCGCCTTGAACGTGGGCGACTCCAGCTTGAACGTTTCGGCCACCGCCGTGCGGCCAAGCGGCAGCGACGCCGCCGCCAGAACCAAAGCCATGGTCAATCCGTGGGTCAAAACGCCTGTCGCGGTTTTCATCGTTCACTCTCCCTGTGGTTTCGAGCAGCCAACCATACGCCCTGGGCGCCCGGCCCGTGGCCAGCGAATGCCCTCGCTTGCTGAACCCAGGTTTTCCCGCAGAATGACCACTGAACCTCAGGAAGGACGATGATCGATGTGCCGACGGATCACCTGCGAGAAATGTGGACGACCATCCTTTGCCGGTTGCGGCCTGCACATAGAAAGCGTGCTGGGCGACGTGCCGCCCGCGCAGCGCTGTCAGGGTCACTCCGCGACTGACAAAGCCACGGTGGCGGCGCCGGCAGCCGGGCCCGGCGTCCCTGGATCAGCAAAAGGCCCCACCGGTCGCAGCGATCCTTAGTCGCCGCGGCCGCGACCCCTGACAACGTGATCGGCTCGGTGACCGCCGGCGATCCCACCGCACGCGTGCTGGCGCTACTGCGCCGGTATGGCTGGAACGCCACCTCGTTCCAGGTTCTGGAAGACGGCTTTCGTTACTGGTTCGACGGCGACGACGCCTGCGTGGCCTATGTCGACACCGGGCAGGCCTGGGTGGCGGCAGGCGCGCCCATCGCTCACCCGGACCAGTTGTCGCTGGTGGCCGAGCGGTTCGCCGAGGAGGCCGCGAAGCAACATCGGCGCGCCTTGTTCTTCGCCACCGAGACGCGTTTTCCTCGCCAAAACGCCCTGCGAACGATGCTGATCGGCGAACAGCCAGTCTGGGATCCCGCGCGCTGGACCGAGACGGTGGCGCGGACGGCGTCGCTGCGCGCGCAACTCGGCCGCGCCCGCCGCAAAGGTGTCACCGTGCGCGCCGTCGGCGGCGTCGACCTGGCCGATCCCCAGCAGCCGCTGCGCCGAACCATCGCCGCGCTGGTCGATCGCTGGCTGGCGGCGCGGCCGATGGCACCGATGGGATTTCTCGTCGACGTGCAGCCGTTTTCGTTCGCCGCCGAGCGACGCTATTTCGTCGCCGAACGCGACGGGGCGGTGATCGGTTTTCTGGCGGCGGCGCCGATCTACGCCCGCGGCGGCTGGCTGTTCGAGGATCTCCTGCGCGACACCGGCACGCCCAACGGCACCGCCGAGCTGCTGATCGACGCCGCCATGACCGCCGTCGCCGCCGAAGGCAGTCGGTACGTCACGCTGGGACTGGCGCCGCTGGCGGGGCCGGTGCGTGGCTGGCTGGGTTTGGCCCGGCGCTATGCCGCCGCTCTGTACGATTTCGCCGGCGTCTATGGTTTCCGCGCGCGCCTGCGTCCGGCGCGATGGGATCCGATCTATCTTGGCGCAGGGATCAACGGGCGCGCGCCGGTGGTGGTGGAAACCGTTGCGCTGCTGGACGCGCTGCGGGCCTTCGCGCGCGGTCGATTCTTCAGCTTCGGGATCGAGACGTTGTTGCGCGGACCGGCGCTGGTGGTGCGGGCCCTGGCGGCGTTGCTGCTGCCGTGGACGGCGCTGCTGGCCCTGGTCGGCGATCGGTTTTTTCCTGCGCCGGCCGTGCACACCGCCTGGATCGTCTTCGACGTCGCGCTCGCCGCTGCGCTGTTCGCCCTCGCAGCGCGCTGGCGGCGTTGGCTGGCCGTGACCCTGGCAGTGGCCGTCACGGCGGACGCCGTGGCCACGGCGGTAGAGATCATTCTTTTCAATTTGCCGGCATTGACCGGGACGCCGCTGCATCACCTGACGGCGGCCCCCCTTCCGACGCAGTACGTGGCGACTTTGGGCCAGGCGGCGGCGTTGTTGGTGGGGATCGCCGCGCCCACCGGTGCAGCCGTGATATTGTGGAATGGCATCGGGCATCGGCGCCGCGATCGAACGGGGCTTAATAGGTCGGACCAATCGAGCGGTGGCTCGGACATAGCGTCCCGCCAGGTGTGAAAAGAAGGCGTTTTCCCTGCCTGCCGTCTTGCTGCGCCCCGTCCATGTCCTAGGAGGCGAACCCAATTGCGTAAGTTATTTTCAACGCTAGGGCTTTTGGTATTTGTCCCGCCTTTGATTTTGGCGACCGGGTGTTCGGGCAACATCGCCGGACCCGGCGGACAATCTGCCAGTGGCGGTAACACCGTCGTTGGTCCAACCGGAACAGGCGGGAACATCGGGACGGGTGGCAACACTGTCGTCGTCGGCAGCGGCGGCGCAATGGCCATCCCGGGGAAGCCGTCCAGTCTCCTTGGTCTGGCCTCCGGGGACAACCCGACCGCTCACATGCACAAGCTGACCGCGACCGAGTTCGCCAACAGCGTGCACGATCTGCTGGGAGACGCAGCGCCACTTTCGGTGGTCGAGGTTGACACCACCACCGGCGGCTTCGCGGCGGCGGCGGCATCGGTGGCGACGATCTCGCCCGCTGGCGTCGCCCAGTACGAAACCGCCAGCGGCATGGCCACCGACTATGCCTTCTCGGACGCCACGCGCGCGGCGGCGGTGCTGGGCTGCATGCCGGCCAGCGCCACCGATCAAGTGTGCGCCAAGGCGGCCATCACCGAGATCGGCCGGCGCGCCTTCCGCCGCCCGCTGACCGACGCCGAGGTCACCCGTTACGTCACGCTGGCGACGACCATCGCTGGCGTCGCGGGCAACACGATGCTGACGGGACTGCGCCACGCGGTGTGGGCGATCCTGCAATCGCCCAGCTTCCTTTACCGGGTCGAGCTGGGCGCGCCCAGCGCGGCCGACGGCGGGCGCAACAAGTTCAGCGACTTTGAGATGGCGTCGCGGCTTTCGGGCGCGCTGTGGGGCTCGGTGCCGGACGACATGCTGCTGGACGCGGCGGCGCAAGGGAAGCTGTCCAGCGCCGACGATGTGAAGGCCCAGGCGCAGCGCATGCTGGCCGACGACCGCATGCACCGCGCGTTCACCGCCTTCGTCGCCGATCTCTACGACAAGGTCGACCTCGAGCAGGCGGACAAAGATCAGACGCTGTACCCGACGTTCACCAGCACCCTGCGCGATGCCCTGCAACACGAGATCGAGCAGCGGATCGACGACATGGTGTTCACCGAGAAGGGCGACTACCTGTCCCTGCTGGAGAGCAAGACCACCTTCGTGAACAACGAGCTGGCCGCGTATTACGGCGTGCCGACCGCGGCCACCGATTCGTGGCGCAAGGTCACCCTGCCGGACAGTCCGCCGCGGGTCGGTCTGCTGGGCGCAGGCGCCATCCTGGCCGGCCAGGGGTTGCCGGCGCGCACGTCGCCCACCTCGCGCGGCAAGTTCATTGACACCGCGCTGCTGTGCCGGACCATCCCGCCGCCGCCGAACATGGTCCCGCCGCTGCCGGATCAAAACGACGAGCCGAACACCACGGTCCGACAGCGTTTGACCATGCACAGGACCATGGCGTCGTGCGCGGCCTGCCACGCGTTGATGGATCCCATCGGCTTCGGCATGGAGTCCTTCGGCACCGACGCCAAGTACCGCACCACCGACAACAACCTGCCCATCGACGCCACCGGCACGCTGGACGGAATGGACTTCAACGGCCTGGCCCAGCTGGGCAGCGTCCTGCACAAAGAGCCGTCGGTCGGTCCGTGCCTGGTGTCGATGGTCTACACGTACACCCAGGGCCGCAGCATCAACGAGAAAGACGCTCCCCCGCTGGACACGCTGGCCAGTGCCTTTGCGTCGGGAGGCAACCACGTCGATCAGCTCTTGCTCGATCTCGTGACCAGCGATTCATTCCGCTTTGTCGAGCCGGTCAAGCCGTAGAAGGAGACGAGACACATGGCACGCAGCACACGCTCTATCATTCCGCGCCGCCTTGTTCTCCGGGGAATGCTCGCTGGCGGCGCCGCCAGCGTCGCTGTTCCCCTGCCCCCTGGCTGGCATGCTGAACGGCAACGGCACCGCGTACGCCGCTGGCGCCGCGATGCCGGTTCGCTTCGGCGTCTGGTTCTTCGGCAACGGCATCATCCCCAACCGCTGGGTCCCGGCGCGCGTCGGTGTCGCCGCCAACTGGGATCTCAGCGAAGAGCTGCTGCCGCTGCAGGCGTTGAAGCCGTATATGTCCGTGGTCACCGGGCTGACCATCAAGGTCCCGAACAACGCGCCTCACTCCAGCATGCCGTCGGCGGCGCTCAGCGGCACGCAGGTGGGCAGCGGCGGCATGCAGTCACCTTCGATTGATCAGCTGATCGCCAAGGCCGTGGACACGCCGTCGCTGCTGTTCCACAACGGCCTGCACGTCGGCAACAGCAACCACAACGGCGCCACCGCGCTGGACCGCGGGATCTCGTACACGATGGCGAACTCGCCCAACCCGCCGAACTACAGCCCGGCGGCGCTGTACAAGCAGCTGGTTCAGTTCGCCACCACCGGCGGCATGCCCAAGCCAGTTGATCCGGAACTTTTGAATCGCAAGATGGTCCTGGATGCCGTCCTCGCCGATGCCAACGCGCTGCACGCCAAGCTGGGCAAGGACGATCAGATGCGTCTCGACCTGCACCTGACGGGTCTGAACCAATTGCAGCAGCAGGTGCTGGCCGCCGAGATGCCGAAGGCCACCGGGATGATCGTCGATCCGGACAAGGCGTATCCCACGCGCGGCAGCGACAACGACAACCTCAGCCGCAAGCGCGGGCAAGCGTTCGCCGACCTCTTGGTGTTCGCCATGGCCAGCGACCTCACCCGGGTCTTTTCCTTTCTGTTCTCGGCGCCGGCCAGCCACGGCGCCTATGTCGACTGCGGCCTGGACAGCGGCTCGTTCCACGAGGACTACGGTCACCGCAACAGCCAGAAGGGCGTCGCTTACGCCACCACCGGTTTCAACAACGGGGTGCGCTTCGCGATGTCGAACCTGGCCGACATCCTGTCGCGCATGAAAGAGACGCCCGACGGCGCCGGCAATTTGCTGGATAACTCGTGCGTGTACACCACCTCCTGCGTGTCCGAATCGCAGACCCACAGCGGCGTCGACTTTCCCATCCTGGTGGCCGGCAAAGCGGGCGGCAAGATCAAGGGCGACCAGCACATCCGGGTCCTCGACGACAACGTCAGCAAGGTGCCTTTCACCTTGCTGAACGCCATGGGCGGGGCCGCCACGTCGTTTGGGACCGCTGAAGGACAGGTCACGACTGGAATTTCCGCTCTGCTGGCGTAGGTGTCTCTGCATGCAAGGTCGCTGGTTCGCGTCTCGGTTGGTATTGGCGCTGGTGCTGGGTGCAGGAGGGTGCGGCGGAAACGGCTCTGGCGGTGAATCGCCCGACGCCGCCTCCGGCAGCGGCGGCAGCACCCCGGGCAGCGGCGGGAACAACGGCGGCGGCAGCAACGGGAGCGGCGGCAGCGGGACGGGCACCGGCGGCAGCGGCGGCATGCAGACGTCGTCGGGAACCGGCGGCACCGTCGGCGGCGGCGCCGGCGGCGCGGGACCGACGGGCAGCGGCGGCAACGGCGGCTCGCTCGGTGGTGGCAAGGACGTCGCCGGCCCGCCCATCACCATCACTGAATTCGCCATCCCCACGTCCAGCCAGCCGGGCGGCCTGTGCGCCGGGCCTGACGGCAAGATCTGGTTTCTTCACCAGAGCACCGCGCCCAGCGCGGTCGGCAACCTGACCACCGCCGGGACGAACTTCGCGCTGATCAACATCGGCGTCACCAACACCGGCCCCATCTCCATCACCGGCGGCCCCGACGGCAACGTCTGGTACACCAAGCAAGGTGGCCTCGGCAAAGTTACGCCCGGCGGACAGGACAGCGAATTCGGCGCCGCCGGCGGTGACACCGGCGTGATCGTCGCCGGCCCGGACGGCAATCTGTGGTTCACCGAACCGCTGCACGACAAGATCGGCCGCGCCGCGCCGGCGAACGCGGCGGTGACGCAATTCAACCTGCCCACCGCCGGCTGTCATCCGTTCGGGATCACCGTCGGCCCCGACGGCAATCTGTGGTTCACCGAATCGGCCGCCGCCGGCAACAAGATCGGAAAGATCACCCCGGCCGGCATGGTCACCGAATATCCGGTCCCCACCGCCGCCGCCAACCCGCTGAACATCGTGAAGAGCACCGACGGCAATCTGTGGTTCACCGAGTTCGACGGCCACAAGGTCGGAAAGATCACCCCAGCCGGCATGGTCACCGAATATCCCCTCGGCTCGGACGGCAAACCCAACGGCATCGCCGCCGACGGCGACGGCAACCTGTGGTTCACCGAGGGTGGCGGCCCGAACCTGATCGGCCGCATCACCACCATGGGCGCCATCTCCGAGTACGTCATTCCTTCGGCCAACGCCGACGGCGCCGGCATCGCCGTCGGTCCGGACAAAAACATCTGGTTCGCTGAACTGTCGACCAACAAGATCGCCCGCATCAGCGACCTCACCGGCGGCGGCACCATCAACAGCATCACGGGCGGCGACGGCACCATGGTCCCCACGGGCCGGATGTGCGCCAAGGACAGCGACTGCATCGACAGCGGCAAGGCTTGCGGCGGCGATGTCTGCAGCTCCGCCACCAAGCCGTCGAGCTGCGTCCTGGCGTCGTCCGGCGATCCCGGCACCTGCACCACCGACGCCGACTGCTGGTGCATGAGCATGGGCGCCACCTGCAGCACCGCCACCCACCACTGCTCGCTGACCCAGTTTTAGGATCGCGACCGGCGGGCGATCGGCGGCGACCCGCTCAGCACGCCGGGTCGTAGGGCAGGCGCAAGACCACCGTGGTGCCGCGGCCGGCGTTGCTGTCGGCGGTGATGGTGCCGCCGTGAGCCTCGACGATGCGGCGGACAATCCACAAACCCAGGCCCAGCCCGCCGAATTTTTCGATAGACGCGGGGCGCACGCCGCGATCAAAAATCCGCTCTCGATCGCCGGCCGCCACGCCGATGCCGCCGTCCTGGATGACGAGCTCGACGTGTTCCGCCCGGGCCTGCACCGCCACCTCGACCGGTGCCCCGGCGCCAAACTTGAAGGCGTTGGCCAGGAGCTCTTCGATGACTTGTTCCAGGCGGTCGGGATCCCAGCGGCCCATCACCGCGGCGTCGCCCGTCACCGTCACGACGCAGTCAGCGGCAGCGGCGGCCTTCTCCTGCGCGGCCAATCCATTTTGAACCAGCCCCGCCAGATCAACCGGCCGGCGGTGCAAGATCACCTGCTCGCCCAGTTGCGAGACGTCCACCAGCCGCTCTGCCATGCGCGCCAGCCGCTCGATCTGGGAGACCATCAATGACAGGCGGGCGGGAGTGCGCGGATCATCACCGTCGCCCGGGCGGGAAAGCATCGACGCCAGCTGCAGGCGCAGCACGGTCAGCGGCGTGCGCAGCTCGTGGCCGGCGGCGTTGATGAACTCGTCGCGGGCGTTCACCGCCTCGCGCAGCTCCCGTTCCACCGCCAAGCGCCGCGCCATTTCGTTTTCCAGGGCTCGCCCCCTTTGTTGCAGCACGGACACCTCGCGCATGCGGCTGTCGTCGCTTTCAAGCGCCAGATACGCCTCCGTCGGCACGGTGCGCGAATGCGCGTGGCAGACCGCCTCGAAACCACCACCGTCGGGTTGATGGCGAAAGTTGTCCATCCCGTATCCGCACAACAGCGAGAACGAATACCGCGTGCCCAGCTCGTTCCACAGGCCCTCGAGAGCGATGGCCGCGGGGGCGTTGCCCGCGCGCCACAGACAGTCAACCATCTCGCCATAGGCGCGCACGTGACCGGTCGGGCTGCGCCCCACCGCCGACTCAACCGCGACCGCGACCGAATCAGAGAACCGCACGCGATCCGGCGCGCCGTCGACCATGAATTTTGCCAGCGTCTGCTCGGCGTCCAGCAAGGTCAGCGCCCCGGTGGCCACGCAGACTTCGGCGTCGACCCCCAGAACCGCTAGCCGCACGACCAACGCCTCCCGGTGCGGCGGCGTCGCCACCACGATCACCGGCTGCGCCGCGCGCAAGCCGCCAGCGACGAACGTCGCCACCGTCTCAATCAGGAATGCGTCGCGCTCGTAGAACTGAACGACATGGTCATGGGTGGGCGAAATGTTGCCGGACCGACGGTCGAAACCCTCCAGCTTCTGCGCATTCCTTGCCATGCCAGACATGCAACAAAACCTTACGGTCCGGTTTGACCGACGACAATAGCCTCGGGCGCAATAGTTTCGCGGTTTTGTTTGCCGCAACTTCCACGATGCTGGCGGTCAAGCGTGGCGACGAACGACGTCCAGCAGCCGGTCGAGAGGCAGCGGCTTCGGGATCACGGCAACCACTGTGCCCGCCACCGGCTTGGTCGGCCCCGTCGCGGTCATCACGCAGATGGGCAGTCCCCGCAGTGCCGGGTTGGCCGCCACCTCCTGCGCGAACTCCCAGCCAGTCATGGTCGGCATCATCAGGTCGAGAAGGATCAGCGCCGGCCGCAGCCCATCGTGAATCAAGCGCAATGCCTCGAGGCCGTTCCTCGCCTCTCGCACCGCGAAGCCCTCCAGCTCCAAAAAATCTCGCATGGCCTCCAAGATGGCGGCGTCGTCGTCGACGACCAAGATGGGCGCCTTGTTCGCCATCCCACCAACATGCGCCCGAAATGGCGCAACGGGAATAGCAGCGCGCGATCAACGTGGGCGACGGGCGAGAACGCCGGCGGCCACCAGCACGGCCAGGATGGCGCGCAGATCGTCGAAGCGCAGGGTGCGATCCCAGGCCAGGGCATCTTCGGCGCGAAACGCGGCGTGGCGGCCGAGCTCGGTCAGGAACAGGCGAGCGACGGCGGGCAGGCTCCACTCAGCGCCGCGATAAAAAAAGCAGCGCTCTTCGCCGCCGTCTTTGATCGGGGCGACAATAAAAGACAGCGGTTGCGGGTCGACCCGGGCGAACTCGTCGGAGCGCCGGATGGTGTCTTCGTCGGTCGCGGCGGGCGGCGAAGGCGGCGGCAAACCGATCAGCTTGCTGGCCGCGACGTTGCGCATCCACAGGCGGTGCAACAGTCGCCCATCCATGTTGGCCAGCGACGCGCGCAGCTCGCCCAGCAGGCCGTCCAGCTTTTTCGCCACCGACGCCGGGATCGCGCCGGCCGGGGCTTCTTCGCCGGGCGCCGCCAGGATCTCTTGTCGCCAATCAGCGCTGCTGGCGAATTGATCCTGAATGGCGCGAATGAACAGATCCATCACCGTCGTGCGGTCCGGGCTGATACTGACGGCGATGGAATGCCCGACGGCGCGGGCGACGTGCCAGGTCCCAGGTGGCAGATAAAGAAGATGTCCCGGCTCGAGCAGCGCCGAATCGAACTGCGACACGTCCGGCGGCGGCACCGGCGTTCCGTCGTCGCGCAAGGCGCTCTGGCGCGTGCCGATGCCGGTCCAGTGCGGCTGGCCGGACGCGCCGATGAACAGCCCTTCGCCCGGTGCGGCCACCACGGGCGCGCGCGAGAACCGCCACTGCTTTTTTCCCGACACCTGCAACACGAAGACGTGGTGCTTGTCGGCGTGCACGGCAAACCCGCGACCGTCGCCCGAAGCGTACAGCTTGGCAAAGGCCGGCCCGCCGGGGACGTCCAGCTCGCGCCGGAAGGCCTGAATGAACGGGCCCAGCCGAGGCGCGTTGTTCACCGTGGCGCAGATGGTGAACCCGGCCATGAACAACGTGCCTGCCTGTTCGGGCAGCGCCGGCATCTCGATCTGAATGCCCTTGCTGTCCACGGTGACCGCCTTCAGATCGTCGACGCCTTCAAAGTCGCGCCAGGTGGCGACGTCGTAGATGGCGTTGAACTTGTCGGGCGGGCCAGGAATGTGTAGCGGCCGGCGATCCCAATAGTCGCGGAAAAATGTCTCTCGCCCGACCGGGTCCAGCAAGAACTGCAGCTCGGACATGCGGTCAGTCTATACACGTTTTGTCGCGTGCAACCACCGCCGCGGGCGCGCCGTCAGGGTCCGGTGGCGGAAGCTTTTCCCGCCGCCAGCGCCGCCACCTGCGCGCGGGTCAGCGCCACGTCGTAGATGCGCAGCTCGTCCACCACCCCGTCGAAAGGGGAACCAGCGTTGTAAGCGGCGATCTCCGCGCGGGTGACCGCGGCGGTGTTCGGCGCGCTGGTGCCGGTCGCCGGCGTGCCGCCGTCAACGTAAAGCTTGTGCGTGGTTCCATCGAACGTGTACGCGACGTGATGCCAGACATTCAACGACGGTGGCGGCACGGACACCAAAGGCGTTGTTCCCCATTTCCACGCGGTCAGTTGATTGTTGAGGATGCCCAGCGCGATGGCCTGCGACAATGACGGGTTCCACAGGCACACCAGATATTGTTGAGTGTTGACCGATTTGAAATTGACCCAGGCGGCGATGGTCTGGCTGGCGTTGTTCTTCGGGATCGAGGTGTTGCCAGCGATCGCGTAGGCATTTGCATTGAAGACGATGGCGGCAGAATCGGCGAATTGCACCGGCGGCAAATTGGCGCCTCCGCTGACCCAGCTGGGCAGGTTGTGAATGATCGCATCGTTGCCAGTGTTGGAGCTGTCGTGCACGGTCATGCCCTGGGCCTCGTCGAATTTCCAATAGCCGACCAGGTTCGGTTCGATCAGTTGACCGGTATCCGCTCCGGTGTCTTTGCCGAGATCGACGGCGACGTCCCTGGCCACATCGGGCGCTGGCAGATCATCGCCGCCCACGTCGGGCGCAGCCTGAACATCAATGTCAGCGTCCACCACCGTCGAGCCACCACTGCCGCCGTCGTCGGGCGCGATTGCTCCGCCGGTTCCAGTCGCGCTGGGACTGTCCGGGTCGAAAGGTGCATCAACGATCGAATTGCCGCCGCTGCCGCCGCTGCCGATGCTGCCGCCGCCGCCCGCCAGCGCGTCGAAGCCGCCGAAGGTCTCTGCAGACTGGCAACCGAGGATCAAGAGCGGCGCCCACGCCAGCAGCAGCCAACGCCAATTTTCTCTGTCGTGCGTGAGTGAAAACATCGATTTTTTCCGTCGCGCGGGCGCCCGATCGCCGATCCCACGCGCTGCCGGCGCATCATACTCTCGGCTCGCCGTCGGGCAGCGACGAACCGGCGGCCCAAAGCGGGCCGACGGCCCAGCCACAGTAACGGTCCAGTCCGCCCAGTGTTCCCTCCTCGGGTACAATCGCGCCCGATGCGCGACGCCCATGGCCAAAGCCCGATGACTGCCCGCGCGCGGCTGCGCGCCCTCTCGTGGCGCGACATCCTGACCGTCGGCCTGCCGGCGGCCCTGGTCATCGGCGCGGCCTTCGCGTTCGCCGGCAAGCTGATGCAGTCGGCGCCCCCCGGGCAAATCCGGATGATCAGCGGTTCGACCGGCAGCAGCTTTCGCAACCTGGCCGAGAAGTACAAAAAGATCATCGAAGGCCACGGCGTCAAAGTGGAGATCGTTCCGTCGGAGGGCGCGCTGGACAACCTGCAGCGCCTGGCCGATCGCAAGTCATCGATCGACATCGGCTTCGTGCAGGGCGGCCTGACCGACGGCGTGGACATCAGCCACCTGGTGTCGCTGGGGACGGTATTCACGCAGCCGCTGATGGTCTACTACCGGCTGCCGCAACCGATCGATCGTCTGAGCGAGCTGCGCGGCAAGCGCATCGCCATCGGCACCGAAGGCAGCGGCACGCACGCCCTGGCATTGAAGCTGCTGAAGGCCAACGACATGGATGACAAGGCCGCGACGTTGATCGCCGAGCACGGCGAAGACGCCGCCCGTTCGCTGGTGGCGGGAAAATTGGACGCCGCGTTTCTGATGGGCGATTCGGCCACCCCCGAGGTGATGCACGGCCTGCGCGAGGCACCCGGCGTGCGGCTGATGAGCTTTCGCCAGGCCGCCGGTTACGTACGGCGCTTGAAATTTTTGTCGCGCATGACGCTGCCCGAGGGCGCGCTGGAGCTGGGCAAGGACTATCCGTCGGAGGACGTCTCGCTGATCGGCCCGGCGGTCGAGCTGGTGGCGCACCGCGATCTGCACCCGGCCATCTCCGACATGCTGATCGCGGCGGCCCGTGAGATCCACAGCGGTCCCGGGATGTACCGCGCCGCCGGCGAATATCCCGCCCCGCTGGAACATGACTTTCCCATCAGCAACGACGCCGAACGCTATTACAAATCGGGCGGCCAGTTCCTGTACAAACGTCTGCCCTTCTGGCTGGCCAGCCTGATCGATCGCGTGCTGGTGCTGGTGCTGCCGCTGCTGGTGATCGTCGTGCCGGCCACGCGCGCCGTGCCGTCGTTGTACCGGTGGCGGGTGCGGTCACGCATCTACCGGTGGTACGGCGCCTTGATGGCCATCGAGCGCGACATGCACCAGGCGCGCAAAGACGAAGACCGCGCCGCCATCGCCAAGCGGCTGGATGACATCGAGGAGGCGGTCAATGAATTGAAGACGCCGCTGTCTTTCGCGGATCAACTGTACGTGCTGCGAGACCATGTCGGCACTGTGCGCCGCCGGCTGACCGCCCAACACTGACTGTCAGAGACGTTTTCGCGCGCGTTGCTTGGTCCGCAACGTCTGTTGCTGAAAACACAACAGTGAGAGGTCTGCCTTCATCGACATTTCAGTGGGTTAGAAAAACGGCGGGGTCAATTTAGTTGGCCTGGTTACTGCTTTTTCATTGGCTCGAGGCGAGTCATGAAAAGCAAACTGGCGATTCCGGCAACTCTCTTAGTCATTTGGTCTGCTGCGGGCTGCAGCGAATCTGCTGCGACTGACAGCAGCGATGCACAGGGCGAGGCGACGGCCACCCAGAACGGCATGCCTGACATCAACGGCCTGTCGACTTACAACGGCCTCAACTCGCACAACGGGTTGAACGTTTACAACGGCCTGAACACGTACAACGGCCTCAACTCGTACAACGGGTTGATGAGCACGTTCGACGGCCGCCTCACCACGTCGTACCTGGTCAAATGCGCGCTGCCGGCCGGCCGCCAGGTCACCAAACAAGATCAATACAACGCCTGGTACACCTACCAGGGCGCCATCGGCATGGGCCCGGGCTGGGAGAGCGGCACCTGCGACGCCAACTGCCAGCAAGGCATCTCGGCCTGCATGATGGCGCACGTGAACACCGCCGGCGTGCACATCCCGCTGTGGCTTGACTCGCCCGCCACCTCCGTCGGCTGGGGCCAAAGCCCCGACTACCCGAACGAAGAAGGCACCTACTTCGGCAACATCTTCACGCCCAACCCCAGCACCGGCAAGAACGACGCCTTCTATTGCAACAACCCGGGCTGGACCAACTCTGTTGTCCCCGGCCGCCTGGGCGCTTATCAGCCGAACGCGCCGTACACCAACCCCTTCGGCCAAAACGCCCAGTGCGCGGGCAACTGCGCCGCCCCGTCCTCCCCGAACCAGCACGACGGCTGGGCCTCGTGCAAGGGCTACAACACGCCCGTCACTGTGTGGCGCCAGAACGCCCCCACCTTCACCAACGGCCAGAGCTACAAGATCTGCAGCAACTACAGCGGCCACTGCCTGGACGAGTGGATGAGCTGGCCGGATGACGGCGTCCAGATCGTTCAGTGGGACTACGTCGGCAACAACAACCAGAAGTGGCTGATCAACGCCACCAGCGGCGGTTACTTCAAGATCTGCAACAAGAACAGCGGCAAGTGCATCGACGTCGACAACGGTGCCGACCCGGTCAACGGCGCGATGAACGACGGCGCGAAGATCCAGCAGTGGACCTACGGCGGCACGGACAACCAGCAGTTCTCCATCTCGCCGGTGGGCGGCGGCAACTACGCCATCGTCGCCAAGAAGAGCAGCAAGGCCCTGGACATTACCGACTGGAACACCGCCAACGGTGCCAACATTCAGCAGTGGTACTACTGGGGCCAGGCCAACCAGATCTGGACCATCACCGCGGTCAACTAGCCCGCGGCTGACAGCCTGATTCCTTTTCGGGGGTCGCTCATGCGGCCCCCGTTTTTCGTTTGCTAGCGGCCGCGCGCGCGGCGCCGAACCGACAGGATCGCCAGCAAGCCGACCACGACCAGCAGGCGGCTGGTGCCACCGCCACCGTCGGTGCGGCCGAGGCGGCAACTGCAACCGCCGTCCGAGCCGGCCGCGCCCACGGTCGGCGCTGCGCCGGCATCGGCGGCGACGATGCCACCGCCGGCGCCGCCGGTTCCTGTCGACGATGCGCTCCCGCCGCCCGAGCCCGACGCGCCACCAGAGTCGCCGCCGACGGGACCAACCATGCTTCCGCCACTACCGGTGCCTGGCGGTGGCGCGGCGGCCGCGTCCTTGGGCGCACTCGCGTCGACGGCGGGCACGCCAGAATCGCGCGGGCCGGCGCCGTCGACCGCGCCGCTGTCGGGAAGAGCGCCCCCGTCCACCTCGGTCGGCATCGTCCCGTAGGTCAGCGTGTATTGCCCGCTACCAGCCGATGAGCCGCCCCAACCGCAGGTGCGCGGCAGTTCGGCGGGGGTGCTCTTGGGGAAGGTGTGCAGACGGTAAGCGTACGCCAGCGGGCTGCCGGCCGAGTCGGTGACCTGGTGGTTATAAAACGTGGTCTGCCCGTTGGCCGGCAGCATGTCGCATGACGTGATGTCGTACGTCTCCAGCACGCCCGGATCGATCTCCACCACCTTGGGCAACCCGGTCTTGTGCAGCACCGCTGATTTTCCGGTCGTGAGATCGGTGGTGGTGATGGTCCAGGTCTGGCACGCGCCCGACACGCAGCCGGTACCGGCGATGATCCCGCGAATGGTGTCGCCCACCGCGACGTCGACGGGATCGGTCTGCACGTCCATCGGCGCGCAACAGTACTCCGAGATCACCCACCAGCGTTTGCCGGGCGCGTAGTACTCCAGCACCGGCTGCACGATGCCCGGGTCGGCATTGCCGGTCTGGGTCTCGACGCTGTTGAAGAAAGCGATGTCTTGCTTGACCACCGTGACCGGGGCCTTCGGCACCAGCCAATCGGTGCTGACGGTCAGCCCGCTGTCGAAGGTGATGGAGCCGGTATAGTCGTACCAGGTCATCCAGCCGTCGTAGGTGTGCGGCGGGGCCGGCACCGTCGGCGCGCCCGCCGTCAGCATGCGGCCGGCGCGATCGAAGCGCGGATACGCGCAGGGGGCCACCCGGTCGCGCACGACGCCGGCGAGATCGCGGATGACGCCGTCATTGTCGATCGATTCGTCGGCGCGCAGTTTGATCACGCACGACGGATGCAAAAAACCGTTGCGGGTGAAGACGTACGACGCCGGCACGCCGAGGGGTTTGTCCACCGGCTGCAGCAGCACCGCGTGGCGGTCGAACGGACGCGCCGACAAGTCCACCGGCGGGGGCGTGGCCAGCGCCGGCGACGACAAGAAAAAAACCAGACACAAGAACACCGTCGGCACCGCTCGACGACAACCAAGGCAAACCCCAAGACAGGCGTTCATCAGCATCGCGGGTGGAAACAGCAATTGTCATTCCAGACGGCGATTGCCGCAAGACGGGGCGATCGTCGACGAATTCCTTGGCTTGTGCGCTGCCTGCCAGCGCGGATCGCGATGCGGGCGATCGCACCCATCGCCGGCGGCCAAGGCGACCCGCGGCCGTCCAAAAATGGGAAATGGCCTCGCGGTCACGCACCATAGGGCGATGTCCGCGAAGGATCGGCTTGCCGTCGGGATTGACTTTGGAACCACCAACACCGCGGTCGGCCTGTCCGACGAAGCGGGCGGCGTGCGTCTTCTGTCGTTGCCCGGGCCGGGCGGCGCGCCCGCCACCACCTGGCGCACGGTGCTTTTCTTTGAAGAGGGGTTGCCGCCCACCGCGGGCGCGCCAGCCATCGATCGCTTCTTGACCGTCGATGGCGACGGGCGGCTGGTGCAGTCGATCAAATCGCACCTCAGCAGCGCGTCGTTTTCGCGCACGATGATCCTGGGCCGGACATACACGCTGGAGGCGCTGATCGCCGTCTTTCTGCGCGCCGTGCGCGGGGCGGCGGCGGCAGGCGGCGGTGTGGACCTGGGCGGACGCGCCGTGATCGGCCGGCCGGTGCGCTACTGGGGCGCGCGCGACGCCGAAGACGAGGCACGGGCGCTGTCGCGCATGCGGGCGGCGCTGGACCTGGCCGGTTTTTCTGACGTCGCCTTCGAATACGAACCGATCGCCGCGGCCCTGCGCTATGCCGCCACGCTGGATCACGACGAGCTGATCCTGGTGGCCGATTTTGGCGGTGGCACCAGCGATTTTTCTTTGGCCCGCGTCGGCCCGCACATCACGCCCGGCGACGGCAGCGCCATCCTGGCCACCGGGGGTCTGGCCATCGGCGGCGACAGCTTCGATGCCCGGGTGATCGACGCGCTGGTGGCGCCCGCGCTGGGATTGGGCACACACTATCGCGACGAGCTGGGCGCGCGTACGGCGGTGCCGGCGGGGCTGTTCGGACGTCTGCGGCGCTGGCACCACCTGTCGTTCTTGAAAGAACCGGCCACGCTGCGCCTGCTGGAACGCATGGAACATGGGGCGGAGGCGCCGCGCGAGCTTGGCCGACTACTGCAAGTCGTGCGCGACGAGCTGGGCTTGCCGCTTCATCGCGCCGTCGAGCGCGGCAAGGTGGCACTGTCGGCCGAGACCAGCGCGGCGCTGGAAATCGACGATCTCGACTTGCGCCTGCCCCTGCAACGCGCCGATTTTGATCGCTGGATCGTCCCCGAACGCGAGGCCATCGACCAGACCATCGCGCGCGTCCTCGGCGACGGCAACGTCAGCGCGGGCGACGTGGACACCGTGTTCGCCACCGGCGGCTCGTCGCTGGTGCCCGCCGTCCGGCAATTGCTGGCCGCCCGCTTCGGCGCCGACAAGCTGGCCGGCGGCGAAGAGCTGACCTCCGTCGCCTGGGGATTGGCCGCCCGCGCGCGACAGCTGTTCGGCGAGCCATAGCTGTCGAATAATTTACATTTGTAAAGTCCGGTTTGGTGTTTTCTAGTCTCGTGAAAGCTAGCGGGGCCTGTCATTTCCTGTTCGTGGTGGCAGTGGCGTTCAGCGCCCTCGCCTGCGGAGAGGGCGTGAAGGATCCCGGGCCGTCCGTGCCAATCGACCGAACGAAAACCGTCAAAAGCCTCAGCGACACTGAGCTGGCTTTGTTTTGCGATTGGGAGACCGACCGACTCGGTGGCTACAATCACCGGACCACATGCAACGGCGTCTGGGTCATGACCAAGATGAACCAGATGGCTTGCGAGACCATGACGGCGTCATCGCCCTGCAAGGCGACCACCGTCGGAGAAATTGAAGATTGCGTCAACGCCGTCAAGGCGGACTTGTGCGGCGGTATTCCGCTTCCCTGCCTGTCACTGATGGGCTGCTGACTCTGGCAGATACGGCCAGCTGACGTCCTAGTTGACGGGGTATCCGCGCCACACCCACTGCAGCGCCTCGGCCAGCGTCTGACCGACGACATTGCCGTCGACGTGCCCGGCGCCGAGCGCGTGATCATAGTGATAGTGATAGCCGCGGGTCTTCATCGACAGCGCCATGCGGATGTTGGCCAGATTGAAATCGCGGTACTCGATCGGGCCGTACTTGACGTCCAGCAGGTGGCCCGGCGTGCCCAGATCGCCGTCGGCGGATTCCAGCCACACGCGAATCGGCTTGTTCACCGTCGTGTTCCAGACACAGCCGGCGGTCTGGCAGTCGGCTTGGGTCAGGGGCGTGTCGCACGGGCCGGGGTTGTCGCTGCCTTTATCGGCGCCGGTCTTCGGTTCGCATTGCTGGACGATCAAACCGTGGGCCGGATCGGCCATCGGGTCGACGAAGTGCGGATCGATGTCGTGATAGACCCAGCAACCGTGTGGGAACGGCGCCCCCGCCGGCACCTGCGAAACGAAGGTGCCCGAGTAGGTCAGCACGCGCCGGAACAGATCCGGGTGCCACCACGCCATCGAGAACGACGCCGCTCCGCCCGAACTGCCGCCGAACGTGCCGTGGCCGTTCGGATCGTCGGTGAAGGCGAGATCGATCTGTAACTGGTTCTTCACCTCGGTGATCGCACGCGGCAGAACCTCTTTGATGACGAACGTCGCGAACAGTCCGGAGACCGTGTCGTACTCCAAGCCGCGCTCGCTGCCCATGGCGTCGCCGCCGCCGTTCTGCACGAACAGCACGACCAGCTTCGGCATCTTGTTCATGGCGATCAGGTTGTCCAGCGCGGGTGGCACCGTGTCCGTCCCCATCGCGTCCTGCGTGACGATGAACGGCGCGGGCGTGCCGGGCACGTACTGCATCGGCACGTACACGCTGACCGAGCGGTTGTAGGCGCCGTTTACGCCTTTGTAGATCTGGCTCTGCGCGCCGGTCATGGTGAAGTTGATCATGCGGCCCTTGGGCACGCCGTTTTGAAAGCTGAGCAACGGATCGCGCTTGTACGTCGGCCCGATGGTGCGATCGCCGTCGCCGTCCGCCGTCACGTCGGGCAAGACGCCGCCGAAGCCGCTGAAAGCGGTATCGCTGGTGGTGTCAGCCGTGACGTCGTTGCCCGCATCTGTGACTACCGCGCCGCCGCTACCGACAGTCGATCCGCCGTTGCCGCCACTACCTCCGCTGCCACTGCTGCCCCCGCTGGCGGGCGGTGAGCCCCCCGACCCGCTGCCACCGCTGCCGCCGCCCGCCACGCCGCCGCTGCCAGTCGCGACCGGGCTGCTGCTGCTTGAACAGCCACTGGCCGCAACGATCAACGAACCAACCAGCACGACTCGAGTCAGGGCAAAACGGGTCATGGAACTAGTGACGGCGAAGTCCGCGACACCAGGCAACCGGATTATTGTTTTCCTGCGCCCGCCGTTCTAGATCGGATAACGCGCGCCCAGAATGCCTCGAATCGTCTTCACCAGCGCCTGGCTTTCGATCGGTTTGCGGAGCTGCACGATGTAATCGGGGAGCCCGCCTTGATCAATGCTGGCGCTGAGGATGACCACCGGAACCGACGCTGCCGTCTGGTCGGCCTGCAGCTGCTGAAGGAACAGATACCCGTCCATCACGGGCATGGCCAGATCCAAAATCACCAGCGACGGTTGTTCGCGGTGGGCGGCCAGCTGTTCCAGCGCATCGGCACCATTCTCCGCATCCCGCACCCGAAATCCCTCGTCGATCAAGAAATCCGCCAGCGCCTCGCGGACGTGCGGATCATCGTCGACGACCAGGATCTCGGGTGCCGGAAGCTTCGGCATCAATCGACGATTCTTCGTCCTTGGATAAGGCGGATGGCCACGGCGATGACGGCCAGAATCAAGAGCAAGTGGATAAATCCGCCCAGCGTATAGGACGTGACCATCCCCAGGCCCCAGAGAATCAGCAACAGAACTGCAATTGTCCATAACATGACTACGCTCCCGCCATTTGAGTTGACTCCAGTAGATCCTGCGCGCGACCAGCCGCGCGCCAGGCACTGCGTTTGATCCGACGTTCAAGCTCGCGACGCGTCGCCTGACCCGATCGCGGCGCCAGCAACAGCCCCAACCCCAGCCCCGTTATTACGCCCAAACCCAGAATAGAAACGGTGCTCACGAACGCCACCCCCGTTGAATTTTTCTTCGCCAGCCCCAGCATTCCCAAGATGGAGCTCGTCCCCAGCCTATCGATGCGTTTCTTCGCGTTCATCGCGCCTCCTTTTCCGTACGCCTTCAGGACCTGCTTGATGTCAGTCGTCATGACGGGCGGTACTTCAAGTCATGTGCCAATGGCATCGCGCCCACGGAACGGCGCCGATGCCCGGCGCGGATGCAAAAACTCGTTACAACCACGGAATTTGTTACGGCGGCGTAACGGCGGCGGCGGCGGACGGCCGCACGTGATAGACCTGCGGCCGTGGGTGGCGGTCAAACCGGGAACGGGCCAATGAAGATCCTGGTGATCGACGACGAGGTCGAACTGCGCGGGGTCATCTCGGATGTTCTGCGCGACGCCGGCCACCAGGTGGTCGAAGCCGGCGACGACGGACCGGCCGCCCGCTCGTTGGTGGACGAAGGCGGTTTTGATCTGGTGCTCAGCGACGTGCGGTTGCCCGGCGTCGACGGGCTGGAGCTATTCCGCCGCGCCCGCACCACTTCGCCGCTGTCCGATTTCATGCTGATGACCGCCTTCGCCGATGTCGGTGAAGCGGTGGCCGCATTGAAGGAAGGCGCCGCCGACTACCTGACCAAGCCCTTCGACCCCGACGAGCTTTTGCACCAGGTCAGCCGCATCCAGGCCAGCCGGGCCATGCGCCGCGAGCTGATCGAAGCGCGGCAGGCGCTGGCCCAGCGCTCGCCGGCCAACCGGCTGGTCGGCCAGTCGCCGCAGATGCTGAAGATCCAGGCCCGCATCGAGATGATCGCCCAGAGCGACGCCGCCACGCTGATCACCGGCGAAAGCGGGACCGGCAAGGAGCTGGTGGCCCGGCTGCTGCACGATCGCGGCGCCCGCGCGCAAAAACCGTTTGTCGCCGTCAACTGCGCTGGCTTTCCCGACACCTTGATCGAAGCCGAGCTGTTCGGCGTCGAGCGCGGCGCCTTCACCGGTGCGGTCAAGCGCCGCGACGGTCGATTCAAGGCTGCCGACGGCGGGACGTTGTTCCTGGACGAGGTCGCCGAGCTGCCGCTGACGGCGCAGGCCAAGCTGCTGCGCGTCCTGCAAGAAGGCATCGTCGAGCCGCTGGGCACCAACACGGCGATCAAGGTCGACGTCCGGCTGGTGTCCGCCACCCATCGCAACCTGCGCGAACGGATCGCCGCCGGGCTTTTCCGCGAAGACCTTTTCTATCGCATCAACGTCCTTGACGTGACCTTGCCGGCGCTGCGCGACCGCGACGGCGACATGCCGATCTTGGTGCAATTTTTCCTGGATGGGTTCGCCCGCGCCGACGGCCAGGGCAAGCCCAGAGCGCCGACCGTCTCCAGCGACGCCTACGGAGCGCTGAGCGCGTACAGCTATCCCGGCAACGTGCGCGAGCTGGCCCACGCCATCGAGCACGCGGTGGTGCTGGCCGGCGGCGGTGAGATCACCCTTGACCATCTTCCCGCGGCGATCGCCGAAGCGGCGCCCGCCGGTCGAGCGAAGGCAGCCGCGGCGAACGGCGCGACCGCGGTCGTCGAGGCTGACGTCGCCATGCCCCTGGCTCAGGCGGTGCGCGCCTTTGAAAAATCCCACCTCTTGAAGGTATTGAACGCCGCCGGCGGCAAACGCGTGCGTGCCGCCGAGATGCTGGGCATCTCGCGCAAAAGCCTGTGGGAAAAATTGCGCGCCTATGATCAGGCCGACGCCGAGCGCGACAAAGACTGACCACGCCCGCCGACGCCGTAAATGTCGATCAGGCAGCGCGGTCTTCGAAGCGCGGCCGCTGATGATCGTGCGGGTGGTGATGCGGGTCGCGTTCCATGCTTTCCACGGCGGCCAGCAGCCCACCGAGATTCGACAGCAGGCCCAGCGTGCGGCGCGAGGCGCGTTTCTTCGCCATCGTCTCGGCGGCCAGCTGATCGAAGCGAGCCCGGATATCCGCCAACGTGACCGGGGCCTGGGCGGCGTCCTGGTGCGCGCGAAACGCCGCTTCGATGGTGATCTGCACGGCGGCGGCGACCGCTGGCGCCAGAATCAGCCCGACCCACCCGATGGTGCTGGCCAGCAGCAAGGCCACGAACGCCACCAACAGCGGGTTGTATTCGCGTGACCGCAACAGCCGCGGAACGATTCGTTGCAGCGCCAACAGCAACACACCGGTGCCGAGCGCGACGATCGCCGCCGTCACCATGCCAAGCGGCGCCACCGCCACCGCCATCGCCAGCATCGACAAACCCAGGCCCGCGATCGGCACCACCCGCAACACCGCCACCAGCAACGCCGGCGAGATCGGGGCCGGCGCGTGCAGCGCGGCCAGCGCCAGCGCCGTCACCGCCAAGGCGATCAGTGATTTGCAGGTCTCGCCGAAAACATGCAGCCCCACGCCGACGCCGAGATCCGACGCCAGCCGGCGAAAAAGCGGACGGTGCTCGGCCGGGATCAACGCCCCGAGGCCGGACATCACCGGCTCGCGGTGCACCGACCAGCTCAGGCTGAGCACCACCACCAAAACGCCGGATGCCAGCGCTTGCAACACCATCAGCGTGGCGTGCCACGCGCCACCCACCAGCGCCGCGGGATGCACATGCGCGGCCAGCGCCTTCGCCGACGGCAGCCAACTGGCCAGCAACGCCAGGCGCCCGCCGCCGTCGCGCCAGACCCCGATGTGCCGCTGGTACGAGGGCAGAAATCCATCCAGCACAGCGGTCAGCTCGTTGCCAACACTGGGAAGCAACAGCGCCACCACCATCACCGGCGCCGCCGCCGCGCACAGATAACCTGCCACCAGGGCCAACCCGCGCGGCACGCGGTAGCGAATCAGGGCCATCACCAGCGGGCGAACCGCCGCGGCCAGCACGATGGCCAGCGCCAGCAACGCCACCACCAGCCGCAATCGATAAAGCAGGCCGACGGCGCTTAGCGTGGCCGCCACCAACGCGGTCACCTGCGCGACACGCTTCACGACAGCACCTGGGGCGGCGGCGATTCACCGTCGGACAGCAGCCGCGCTGTGCGCAAGGCCAGCAGCTCGGCGGCATCTTCGACGGTGCAGTCTCGTCCCACCGCCGCGCGCTGGCGTCCCATGCGCCGGGCCGACAAGGCCATCGTGATGGCGCGGTAGCGCAGCAAGCTAAGCGCGTCGCGCCCATCCGGCGCCACCTCGGGCGGCGCCTGCGCCAACAACCGAGTCAGCCCCATCTGCAGCAGCGCCGCGATGGGCACCGCCACCATCGCGCCCATGATGCCGCCC
>DASXQB010000507.1:0-14288 GCA_036493295.1 Polyangia bacterium
CCCGCCGCCACCGCGCGCGCCGCCGCCCGCGCCAGCAACGCGGGCATGACCTCGGCTCTGTCGTCGGACGCGCGACCAAGCGCCAGCAGCGCGTTGCCGACCGCGCGGGCGTCGTTGCCCCGCACGGCAGCCATCCACGCACCCAGCGCCTCGTCGGCGGCGCCGGCTTCAACCGCCGCCCCTGCCGTCGCCGCTCCGCTGATCGCCGACATCGCTGGAGCGCCACCCACGCCGGCGGCCGCGGCCAGCAGCTCGGCTTCGCGGCGCGCGGCGGTAGCCAGCGCGGGATCATCCGCCGATGCCGCCGCCACGGCGGAAAAAGCCTCCACCAGCGCGCTCACCGTCGGCGCCGGCGCCGCGGCCGCGCACCGCAAGACGCCCAGCGCCGCGTCCATCAGCGGAGCACCATTGGCCCGCGCGGCCCCGGCATATCGCTCCGCCGCCTCTGACCAGCGCCCCTGCTCTTCGATCGCTTCCGCCAGCGCCAGCGAATCGTCCGTCGACAAAGACGTCTCCGGTGCTGGTTCCGTCAGCAGGCGCGCCAGCCAGTCGGGGCGCTGGGCGGCGCGCGCCAGCTCCAGGCTGAAGGCGCGGGCCAGGCGATCGCCGGCCGCCCGCAACGGCTGCAGAGCCGCCAGCGCGTCGTCGCCGCGACCACCGTCGACGCACGCCACGCTCAAACGAAAACGCAACGCCCGGGCCACGGCGCCGGCGCCGCGCGCCTCGGCGGCGGCGATCTCGGTCGCCAGGGCCTGGGCGCGTGCTTGCCCGGCTGGCGCTTCGGGGAACGCGGGATCGGCCAGCAGCGCCTCGAGGCCGGCCGCCGTTCGATCGCTGTCGTCGGCGGACTGCGCCTGCCGAAACAGCGCCGACGCCCGCCGCCGATCGTCGTCGCTGCGCGCCGCCCCCGCCAGCGCCCACGCCGCCTGCACGCGTAGCGCCGCCGCCAGCGCTGGATCATCGGCGCCGACCGCGTCGCCGAGCGAGGTCAACTCGGCGACGATCTCCCGATCGCCGCCGCCCGCGGGCGAATTCCCGGCCTCGATCAAGAACGCCAGGTCGACCAGGCGCGCCAGCGCGCGCACCCTCGCCGGCCCTGGCGACGCCGCCGCCACCAAACGACGCTGGTGAGTCCGCGCCCGCGCCGGATCGCCGAGCTCGTCACGGCACAAGGCCACCAGCGATTCCAGGAGCCCGCTGCGCCGGTCTTCGTCCTTGATCGGCGCATGATCCAGGCTGGCCAGCTCGGCCTCGAACACGCTGGCCAATTCACCGCCGCGGCCAGCCGCGCGCAACTTCTTGGTCAGCGCGAAAATCGCCGGGCGATAGCTCGGCGCCAGGGCCAACGCCTTGCGCATCAACGATTCGGCGCGATCGCTTTGCTCCAGCACCCACTCGGCCAGGGCGGCGGCGCGCAGGAACGCTTGCGCGCCGCCCAGGCCCGGCAAGCGCTCGCCGTCGCCTTCGAAGGCCGCCGCCAGCGCGGCGGCGTCGCCGGTGCGCGCGCGCAGCACGGCCTCCACCGCCGACACCCGCGGATCGGCCGCCGCCAGGTCGGGATGAACCTGCAACAAGGCCAGCGCGTCCGCCGCGCTTCCTTGCCGCGCCAGCACCTCGGCCTGCCGAAGGACGATCTGCCGGCGCAGCGGATTGGGTGCTCCGGCGATGGTCTCCGGACAGAGATCGAAGACCTGCTCCAGCAGATCGCCGCGGTTCAGGTGATCGGCGATATCGGCCATGGCGATGGCCAGCACCGGGTGCGTGGGGTGCAAGGCCAGCGCCTCGCGAAACGACGCGAAGGCCGCCAGCGGATCGTCCAGCTCGCCGCGAAACAGCCGGCCCTGTTCGCGCAGCAGCGCCGCCACCAGCGCCGGCGGTGGCGGTTCTCCCGGTCCGGTCCGCCGCGCCAGATCGCCTAGCGCCGCCGCCCGCACGCGTGGATCGCGGGCCCGGGTCAGCGCCTCCAGCTGCTGAAGCAAGGCTTCCCCGTCGCCCACCGACGGTGAGGTCAGAGCGTCGCCGATGGTGCGCAGGGCGCGGCCTTCGCCGTCGTCGGGCGCCGCCCGCTGCGCCCGCGCCAGCGCCGCCGACACCGTCGACTCCGACGACGACCCGCGCGCCAGCCGCGCCAATCCATGCAGCGCCGTCTCGGTCGCCGCCGCATCGCCGGTGCGCGCGCCCAGCAGCAGCAAGGCCAGCAACGCCGGCGGGTGATCGACGACCACCTCGCCGGTTCCGGACCCGGTCGTCGATCGGGGCGCGGTCAGCGCCGCCCGATAGCTAGTGTCCGCTTCTGCGTTGCGGCCCAGGTGATCTTCCAGGACTCGCCCGCGTTCGACCCACAGATCAGCCTTGTCGCCGAGAGGCAGCGACGGGTGCTGCAGCGCCCGATCGAGCAGCGTCACCAGCGCCAGCCAGTCGCCCTGCGCCGCCAGCAGCCGGCGCAGCGGGCCGAGCGGCGTCACGAACAAAGGATCGGCGGCGATCGCTTCCTGATAGCAGCGCACCGCCGCCGCGTCGCTGCCGGCCGCCGCCAGTCGTTCGCCCATGGCGTGCAACAGCGGCGCCGTTCGGACGCCTTCGCGCGGGGGAACCACGCTTTCGCCTCGATAAAGGTCGACGGCCGCTGCCGGCTCGACGATCCACGGCGCGGGCTGCGGGCCGTTTTCCGACGACAGCACGGCCCGCTCCGTCGAATCGGGAGCGATCACGATCGGCGCCGGGTCATCGCCGTCGGGGCTTCCTGATGGCATTCCGCTAGGGGAGATTGCGATCCGAGGATCACCCTGTCAAATGCCGCGCCCAAACCGGGGGGTGCTGCTGGGCCTTCGCCGTGGCGATGGGCCATGATAGAAACCCCATCTCCCATCGCCGACGCCTTCCGCGAGGATCGTTCTGCCGAACCTTTTCGTCTATATAGACCTGCGCGAGGGCGCCCCCACGCCACCGTCGCTGTTCGCCCTGTCCGAGGCGCGGCGCGTAGCCCGGCACGCCGGCGCTACAGTATTTGCCGTGCTGCTGTGCGAAGCGCTGCCGCCCGAGATATTGGCTGCCGTGGCGTCCCGCCTCGGTCGAGCGGGCGCGGACAAGGTGCTGCTGGGCGAGGCGGCCGGATTCGGCGCGCCCGCGCTGGATGCCACCCACGGTCCGGCCTTGCACGCCATCGCCGAGCGCATCGCTCCCATCATCGTGGTGTTCCCGACCGGCGGCCCCGGGCCCGAGCTGGCAGCGCCGCTGGCCATGCGGCTGTCGGGTGTCTTCGGCGGCTGCAGCGATCTGCTGCTGTGCGCGGACGAAAGTCCGATGCCCGACGGCACCGGCCGCGTGGTGTTGCGGCGGTGGCGCGGCACGCACGCCGGCTGCCGCCACCTGGATCCGGTGGAGATCGAACGGCCGGTGGTGGCCATTCTGGGCGCCTGCGGCGCTGCCGTCGAAAGCGGCGACGGCGAGGTCGAGGTGGAGATCGTCACCTGCACGCCGCCCACTCAGTCCGCGGTCACCGAGCTTTCATCCGAGCCCGATCCATTCGCCGAGATGGAGCTGGCCCGCACGCTGGTGATCGTCTCGCCCGATGCCCCGCCGGGCACGCTGGACGCGCTGGCAGCGGCGACCACGCCCGAGCTGGCGGTGGTCGACGCGCAGAAGGTGCGGCCAGCGGCGCTGGCCTACGCCGCGCCGCAGATGTTGCTGTTCGTGGGCGCAGAAGTGGCGTGGACGTTCGGCTCGCCAGGGATGCACGTGGGCGCGGTGACGGCAAAGGCGCAGGCGCCGGCCGCCGCCGTCGACGCGATCTGGGTGACCGGAGGCGACCGCGGCGCTGACGTCGGCAAGGAGCTAGCGGCGGCGCTGGGCGCCGCCGCCAACGCCGGCACGGGACGGGCGACGCCGTGAAGATCATCGTTTGCTTGCGCTCTGGCCTGCTGGAGGTCGACAACCGCCGCTGCAACGATCCGCCGCTGGCCCTGGCCCTGCCACTGAATGGCACGCATGAGGTCATCGCCCTTCTGCCTGACACCGCCGGCCACGTCGATTCGTTGCACCGGGCCCTGGCCGCAGGTGCGACGCGCGCAGTGCGCTTGATTGACGACCAGATGAGCACCACCGACTATCACGGACTCGGTCAGCTGCTGGCCAGCGCCGTGCGCGCGCTGGACGGCGATCTGGTGCTGCTGGGTTCGCCGTTCGACGACGAGGGACTCGGCGCGATGTCCGCTGCGTTGGCCAAGCACCTGGGCGTCGTGCACGTCGCGCGCGTCGAGGCGATGGCCGACGGCGCGGCTGACGCTTCGGTCGAGGTCACCGTGCGCGGTGGCGGCCGCAAGCGACGCCTGCGCGTGGCCGCGCCCGCCGTGCTGTCGGCGGTCGCCCCGCCCACCACCGACGTCACCCTCCCCACCCGCGCCAGCGACGCGCCGCCACCGCCGCCGATCGAAACGCTGTCGCTGTCCGATCCCGAAGCCACCGTGGTCCGCCGCCGGACCGAACACCTGGGCCGTCCCGAGATCGCCTCGCGCCAAACCCACATCGCCGACTCGGCGGCTGAGCTTGTCGACATCCTGACCAAGCGGCCGGCTTAACCTAGCTCGCGAATCAGTTGTTCCAGAAGGGCGCGTTCGTTTAGCGACGGATCGTCCAGCACGCGTTCCAGCAGTTTTTCCAGCACCACACCGATCTGGCGCCCGGGGCCGATGCCTAGAACGCGCATGACGTCCTGACCATTGACGGCCAGGTCGGTGATCTTCAGCGCGGCGTCGGCGGCGGCCACTTCGCCGACGCGCCGGCGAAGCTCGCCGAGCTCCACCGCCGGATCCTCGTCGAAGCCGCGGCCGGCGATGTCGCCTTCGCGCAAAGCGAACAGATCGTCGACGCCGCCCGCGCCCACCCGACGCACGAAGCGTCGCACGGTACCGTCGGTCCAATCAGGCGTGTAGAAGAACATGTGGTTGGCGACGATGGCCACCACGCGCTCGCGCTCGCTGGTCGACAACTTCAGGCGGCGGCAGATGGCGTCGGCCATCTCGGCGCCCACGTATTCGTGCTTGAAGAAGCTGAACTCGCCAGGAGCGCCTTCGCGCGGTTGGCGCGCGCGCGGCTTGCCCACGTCGTGCAGCAGCGCGCCCAGGCGCACGATGGCGTCGGCGCGCGTGTGGTCCACGACCGACAGCGTGTGCCGGTAGACGTCGAACTTGTGAAAGCGGTTCTGCACCACGTCCACGCCTTCCAGCAACTCAGGCACCACCTCGCCCAGCAGTCCCGTGGTGCGCATCAGCTCCAGCCCGCGCGATGGCAGCGGCGCACCCAGCAGCTTCAGAAGCTCGTCGCGCAAACGTTCGGACGAGACCTTGCGGACCACGTCCAAAGTCAGCGGGATGGCGTCCAGCGTGGGCGGATCGATATCGAAGCCCAGTTGCGCAGCCTGGCGGACGGCGCGCATCGGCCGCAGACCGTCCTCGCGAAAACGGGCCAGCGGATCGCCCACCGCGCGCACCAGCTTGCGGCCAAGATCGCCCTGCCCGTCGAACGGATCGGTGAGCTGCCCGCTGACCGGATCGAAGCCGACCGCGTTCATGGTGAAGTCGCGACGGGCAAGATCATCCACCAGCGACGACACAAACGTCACCGACGACGGCCGCCGCCCGTCGACGTAGGCGCCCTCTCCACGAAAGGTGGTGACCTCGACCGGCCGGCGGGGCGAGGCGTCGGTCAGCACGGTGACCGTGCCGTGTTGCAAGCCGGTGGGGATGGCGAAGCCGTGGCCGAAGAGCGCCAGCACCGCTTCCGGCGGCGCGCTGGTGGCGACGTCGAAGTCGGCGGGCGGCCGGCCCAGCAACAGATCGCGCACGCCGCCGCCCACCAGGTGCGCCTGATGACCGGCCGCCACCAGGCGCCGGCACAGCGCCAGCACGTCAGTGGGAATTTGCCCTGGATCAATCATCGCTCGCCCCGGCGTCAGTCGCTGGCACCGTCCAGCGCCGTCAGCGCCAGGGCCGCCGCGTTTTGCTCCGCCTCTTTCTTCGAGCGGCCGCCGGCCCGACCGTACTCGCGTCCGTCGAGAAAGATGGCCACCTGAAAGCGCTTGTCGTGATCGGGCCCGTCCTCGCCGACCACCTGATACTGCGGCGTGGCCTGCAGCAGCGCCTGCGATCGTTCCTGCAAGCGCGACTTGTAGTCGGCGCGGGCGTTCTTCTCGGCTTCGTCCAGCGCGCGCCCGAACAGCCGTTCGGCCACGCCGTGCGCCGCGGTGAATCCGCCGTCAACGTAGACCGCGCCGATCATCGCCTCCAAGGCATCCGACAGGATCGACGGCTTGCGCCGCCCACTCGCCAGATCTTCGCCTCGGCCGAGAAAGATCCACTGGCCCAGGCCCATCTCGTCAGCAGCCTTGGCCAGGCCGGCCTCGCTGACCACGGCGGCGCGGGTCTTGGACAGCTCGCCCTCCGACCGCAACGGAAACCGTTTCATCAGAAGATCGCTGACCACCAAGGCCAGCACGGCGTCACCGAGAAATTCCAGCCGTTCGTTGTCGGAGCGGCCGGGCTGGTGTTTTTCGTTCAGCCAAGACTTGTGAGTCAGCGCCGATTCGCACAGCGCCTGGTCGACGAATCGATAGCCAAGCTGCCGCTCCAGGGCGGCGTATCCGTGGTCATCGGACGGCGAATCCATCGACCTATTAGTACCACCGCCGCCGGGCGACGGCAGCGTGGCGCGATGCGGGCGGCGATCGATCAGCGCGCGTCTTCGATCCAGCCGCCGCCGAGCACGCGATCGCCGTCGTAGAAGACCGCCGCCTGCCCGGGCGCCACGCCGATGGCGGGCACGTCCAGCTCGACGGTGACGGCGGCGGGCGCGTCGGTGACGGGCGAGATCCAGGCCGGCGCGGCAGCGGCGTGGTGGCGGATCTGTACCTCGCAGCGACGCCGAGCGATGGTGGCGGCGGCGGCGTCCAGCCAGCGCACGTCGGCGACGTGCATGCCCTGGCGGCCCAGGCTTTCGCGCGGGCCGACGACCACGTCGCCCGTCGACGGCTCGACGCGCAGGACAAAGCGGCGGTTGCCGTCGACGCCGGGCACGCCCTTGCGCTGACCGACGGTGAACCGGTGCGTGCCATCGTGGGCGCCGAGGCGCGCGCCGCCTTCGTCGCGGATGACGCCCGCCGGACCGGCGCCGCCGCGTGCTTCGACGAACGCCTTGTGGTCGCCGTCGGGAATGAAACAGATCTGCTGCGAATCAGGCTTGTCGGCGTTGGCCAGCCCGGCGCGCCGGGCCACCGCGCGCACCTCAGCCTTGGTCATGGCGCCCAGCGGAAAACGCACCCGGGCAAAAATCTCGGGCCGCACACCGAAGAGAAAGTACGACTGATCTTTCTGGCGATCGACGGCGCGCAAAAGATACGGCGCAGTTGGTCCGTCGTCCCCGATCACCAGGCGCGCATAGTGTCCGGTGGCCAGCGCGGCGGCGCCCACCGATTCGGCGAAGGCCAGCAGCGGCCCGAATTTTAGGCGTTCATTGCAACGCACGCACGGGTTGGGCGTGCGGCCGATGCGGTGCTGGTCCACGAAGTCGTCGATCACCGCGCGCCCGAAGGCCTGTGTCTCGTCGAGCACGTAGTGCGGAAAGCCCAGGGCGGCGGCGGTGGCGCGGGCGTCGGCGATGTCACGTGGGCTGCAACAGCGCCCGCCCACGCTGGCCGACGTACCGGAGGCGTCGTAAAGCTTCAGCGTCACGCCGACCACCTCGACGCCCGATTCGACCAACAGCGCGGCCGCCGTCGACGAATCGACGCCGCCCGACATCGCCACCGCCACTCGTTGTCGCCCGGCGCCGGTGATGCGGGGCGTGGGTGCGTCCGTGCCGCCGCGCAGCCGAGCGACGATCGGGGGTAGCTGGGCCAGCAGCCGATCGACGTCAGCGTCGGTGGTCGTGCGACCCAGGCTGATGCGCACCGCTTCGCCGGCGTGCGCGGGCGACAATCCCAGCGCCAGCAGCACCGCCGACGGCGACAGCGAGCCCGACGTGCACGCCGCGCCGGTGGAGACGCTGATGTCCGCGAGATCCAGATTGATCGCCACCAGCTGCCCGCTCGCGCCGCGAAAGGCCACATTGGTCGTGCCCGGCACGCGGTGCTCTCGATCGCCGTGCAAGCGCGCGCCGTCGATGGTCAGCAGCGCCGACTCCAAGCGATCGCCGAGGCGCCGCAGCCGCGCAGTGGTCGCATCCTGTTCGGCGGCGGCCAGCGCCGCGGCGACGCCGAAGCCGACGATGGCCGCCACGTTCTCGGTGCCGGGGCGGCGCTCGTGCTCTTGATGGCCGCCGGCCAGCACCGGGTGCAGCGCCACTCCGCGCCGGACGAACAGCGCGCCCGCGCCCTTCGGTCCGCCGATCTTGTGCGCCGACACCGTCGCCGCGTCGACGCCGGCGGCCGATGCATCGAAGGCGATCTTCCCGGCGGCGGCGACGGCGTCGCAATGAAACCGCGCCCCGCCGGCGCGCGCGATCGCCGCCAGCGCCGCCACGTCATACTGATTGCCCAGCTCGTGGTTCGCCGCCGCCAGCGTCACCAGCACCGTGTCCGGCCGCAGCGCCGCCTGCAGCGCCGCCGGGGCAATCCCCCCGCGACTGTCGACCGGCAACAGCGTCACGGTGAATCCTTCGCGCTCGAGCTCGGCCAGCGCGCCCAGCACCGCCGGGTGCTCCAGCGGCGACGAGATGACGTGGCCGCCGCTGATTTTCCGCCGCGCCCGCTCGGCCAGGGCCAGCCCGCGCACCGCCAGGTTGTCGCCTTCGGTGCCGCCCGACACGAAGACGATCTCGTCGGCACCGGCGCCCAGCCACGCCGCCACCGCCGCCCGCGCGCCTTCGATCGCCGCGCGCGCCTGGCGCCCGGCGGCGTGCGTGCTGGACGGGTTGCCGATCACGTCGCGCAGCACATCGACCATGGCCGCCGCCACCTCGGGGCGAATGGGCGTGGTGGCGTTATGGTCCAGGTAGGTGGTCATGGCTGACAGCTTTCGCGGCTGCGGAGTTTAGCTCAGACCGCCGAAGGCGTGCCCACTTAGTTCGAGGGCAAACTGCCTTCATCGCGGGCCGGGAAGGCGGCGTCGATGGCAGCGATATCTTGCGGGTCAAGGCGCAACGTCAGCGCGCCAGAGTTGTCCTCGGCGTGCGCGGCGCTGGACGTCTTCGGAATGGCGAACACCGACGGGTCGCGGGTGAGAAACGCCAGCGCGACCTGATGGGCAGTGGCGCCGTGACGCGCGGCGACGGCGTCCAGAATGCGGCGGCCCGGCGATCTTGGCCCCGGAAAATCACCTTGCCCGAACGGACTGTAAGCAACGACGGCGATCCCGCGGTGAGCGCAATACGCAACCAAACCGGTGTCGATGTGGCGCTGCCCAAGATGATAAAGAACCTGGTTGCAGGCGATCGGCGTTCCACCCAGCAGCGCCTCGGCTTCTTTCAGATCGTCGACATCGAAGTTCGAAACACCGAGAGCCCGGATCTTCCCTTGTTGCAGCAGCGCTTGCATCGCGCCCAGGGTCTCGGCAAGCGGCACCGAGCCGCGCCAGTGCAAAAGATAGGCGTCCAGGTGATCGACGCCGAGGCGACGCAGGCTGGCCTCGCAGGCCCGGATGGTCCCGGTGCGCGTGGCGTTTTGCGGGAGGACCTTGCTGACCAAGAAAAGCCGATCGCGGGGCACGTCGCGAATGGCTTCGGCGATCATCTCTTCGCTGCCGTACATCTCGGCGGTGTCGATGTGGGTCATCCCGCGGGCAAGCCCGGCGCGCAAGGCTGCGACCTCGTGGCCGCGGTCGCCGGCCCGTCCCATCTTCCACGTGCCTTGTCCGATCACCGGCACCTCGTCCGACAACGGACCGAACGGTCGTCGACCGATCACTTTGTTGATCTTTGGATCGCTGGACATGAACGCACCTTTCGAATGCCGCTAGGGCGCGCCGCAAAGATAGCGCGCGGCCGGATGAAGGCGATAGGCTCCCAGCCATGACATACGCTGCGGCGGAATCGCGCTATGAGACCATGCCGTATCGGCGCGCCGGGCGCAGCGGCCTTCTGTTGCCGGCGGTGTCCCTGGGCCTGTGGCACAACCTCGGCGGCGTCGATCAGCCTGACAATGGACGCCAGATGTTGCTGCGTGCGTTCGATCTCGGCATCACCCACTTTGATCTGGCCAACAACTATGGACCGCCGGCTGGGTCTGCCGAGTCGACGTTTGGTCGCGTCCTGCAGAGCGATCTGCGCCCGTATCGCGACCAACTGGTGATCTCGACCAAGGCCGGTTATCGCATGTGGCCGGGACCGTACGGCGATCTGGGTTCGCGCAAATACCTGGTCAGCAGCCTCGATCAAAGCCTGCGGCGCCTGGGCCTCGATTGCGTCGACATTTTTTTTATCACCACCGCGTCGATCCCGAGACGCCGCTCGCTGAATCAATGGGCGCGCTGGCGGACATCGTGCGCGCGGGAAAGGCGCTTTACGTCGGTATCTCAAACTATCCGGCGCCGCTGGCCAAGCAAGCCGCCGAGCTGCTGCGCGCGGAGGGCACGCCGTGCTTGATTCACCAGCCGCCTTACAACATGTTCAACCGCCGCGCGGTCGAGACCGAGCTTCTCCCCACGCTGGCCGAGCAAGGAGTGGGCTGCATCGCGTTCTCGCCGCTGGCGCAAGGCCTGCTGACGACCAGGTACCTGGCCGGGATCCCAGCCGATTCGCGCGCCGGAAAACCGACTGGCTTCTTGCGTCCCGAACAGGTGACGCCCGAAAAGATCGACAAAGCGCGCGCGCTCAACGCCATCGCCCAGGCGCGCGGACAAAGCTTGCCTCAACTGGCCATCGCCTGGGTGTTGCGCCATCCGACCATGACCTCAGCGCTGATCGGTGCGAGCCGCGTCGAACAGATCAAAGACGCGGTCGGCGCGTTGTCGGGACCGGCGTTGAGCGCCGAGGAGCTCGGAGCGATCGCTCAGATCCTGGGGTGAACTTGATGTGGCGATGCGGGTTCGCTTTCGCGATCAGGTCTTGGGCGTGAGCTTCAGCTTTTGCTCGATGGTGACGGCGGTGCCCGAAAACGTCGGGAACTTCCAGTGCAACGCCGTGGTCCGGAAGCAGTCCGACAGACCGCGATCCACGCTGGGCGCCACGTCGACGGTTTCGACATCGCCAGTTGGCTTGACGGTGATCCCCAAGGTCAGCGCCAGTCCGGATTGCATCTGCAGCGCCGCGTTCTTCTTCAGCGCCCGTTCGTAGCAGGCCTGCATGGCGGTCGCGCCTTGCATGACGATCTTGCTCGCCAGCTTTGGATCCAGCGTCGGTTGCACCTCGCCCGACTTGTTGATCGCGCCACTGCCGCGGCGGCTGGCCACCAGCTCGATGATGTCGGGATCGGTCAAGGCGAACTTGGTCGGGTTGGCCACCGCGTCCGCCACCTTGCGCTTGAGGTTGGCGATCTCGTTTTTGGCCATCGCCAGATCTTTTTGGCAGGCCAGAACCTTCTCGTTGGACTCCATCAGCCGCTGGGTCATTCCCTCGTCGGACTTGGAACAGCTTGCTGCCAGCAACCCCACCACCACCAAAGCTAAGCGCCGAACGGCTTTTGACATGATGGGACGATTGTTTTCATGGCCCTGGGTCAGGCGCAAGAAGTTCTTCAGGGCCGGCGGTCCTCCAGATACGCCCGCGACGGCCTATTCGTCTTTGATCGGCAGCCGATTGAGGAACGGTCGCACCACCATTCCGCCGGTGAGGTGGCGGTCGATCACGCGCTGCAGATCGGCGGCCGTCATTCGGTTGTAAAGCACCGCTGACGGTGTGTCGGTGCCCGGCCATCCACCCTGCGCCGCCAGCTCGTCGGTGTCGCAAACCAGGATATTGGGCCCCCGCAGGCAGTGCCCGAAACAGGTCTCTTGTCCGACGGTGATCTGCTGGCCCAGGCCGCGCTCGGCGACCGATTTTTGCAGCGTTTCGAACAGCGCGATGCCGCCGCGCTTCTCCCCGCAAGTGGGGCCGCGGCACACCAGCACCGTCAAGCGACGCGGCGGCGAGCCGACCATTATTCCTTGGCGGGCGGCTTGTCCGTCGCCGGATCGGCCTTCTCGGCCTTCCCAGCCTTGTCGGCCTTGTCGCTTTTATCGGCGTCCTCGGTCTCCGCCAGTTCGCGTTTCAAGGCCAGGCGCAGCGGCTCCAGGGTCAGCGGATCGTCGGCCATGGTGGTCAACAGCGGCCGGTCGGTGGCGCCACCCAGGGTTAGAATCGCCTCTGCCACCGACGCCAGCGGCGCCGGATCGCCTTCGTACGACGGATCCGCGCGGTAAAGGGAGAGGAACGCGCGGAGGGCGGGCAATCCTTCCGTCGCGCCCATCGCCGCCAATGCCCGGCTGATCTCGGCCGCGGTCGGCGGATCGGTGTCGGGCAGGCGCAGGTGATCGATCAGCGCCGGCGCCAGCGGCCGCGCTTTCATCACCGCCGCCGCGTGGGCCAGCGTGCCGACCGATTGCGCGTGGCGATCCTCGGCATAGTCGGTGTGCACCTTCAGCGCGGCGATGTAAAGCTCGGTGGCCGAATCGTCGCGGCGCTGCACCAGCGCGTCCGCCGCCTTCTGATAGGCGTCGGCGGGCAGGCCTTCTTTCTGTCCGACCTTCAGCAGATCGGCGGTCACCGCGGATCCCGGCAGCTTGGCCATCTGTTCGATGGCGAACACCTTCACGTCGGAAAAGCGCCGATCGGGATCCCACACGATCGACGACAGCACGCCGGCCAGTGTGGTCGCCTCGGCGGCGCCCGCCCCGCCGCCACCGGGCGAGAAGCCCTCGGCGTCGAACGTCGCGCCCCGCACCATCAACGACGATCCCGGCAGGCGCGCGCTGTAGACCTTCTGGCCGCTGACGGCGTCCAGCGCGACGAAGTCGCCCTCGGTGGTGACGTAGACGATCGCGCCGCCCGTGTGGTCCGACGAGACGGCGTCGACGCGGGGCTGGTTGTACGCCCAGCGCAGCTCGCCGTTGCTGGCGTCCAGCCCGAAAAAGAAACGATAGTTGTGCACCGCGACCATCCCGCTGCGAAACCGCGCCTTGTCTCCGTCGGGCGCCAGCCGCCACAAGATCCGGTTGCGATCGATGGCCGAGTAGTCGCTCTGCTCGGGCCGGTACATGTCGTAGTGATAGAAGGGCCGCACGAACCTCGGCAGCGTGGCCTGCACGTACCCGGGCGACTGGCGTGACCCGCTGGCGGTGGAAGATTCGACCAGGAAGACCCCGCGCGAACCAAAGACGAACCCCTCGGGCAAGGCGCGCACGAAGGTGGCCGCCTCTTGGTTGGACAGCACCTGCGCCAGGATGGTGCCGTCTTTCCCGTCGAGGAGGGTCACGTACTGCGTCTGCACCAGCACCGCCACCAGCCCGCCGCGCGCCGCCGGCGCGCCCACGTTGCCGCTGGTGAAGTCGCGCTGCCAGCGCTGGCCGCCGGAGCGCGCCTCCAGGCCCAAGACCGCGGCGTGTCCGCTGTGCGGCTCGGCGCCGCCGACCTGAATCGCCAGCACCACCAGCGCGTCGTCGACGGCGTAGCCCAGAAGATGCTCGTCGGCGGCCAGCGGCCGCTCCCACAGCACCGAGCCGCTGGTGAGGTCGCGCCCGACCACGCCACCGCCGCGGCGGGCGTGAACGATCACATCGCCGCCCACCTCGACCCGGCCGGCCAGCTCAGCGGGTTGATTCCAAAGCTCGGACTTGGTCACCAGATCAAACGCCGCCAGCCGCGCACCACCGACGCCGTTCAAGGCGACGAAGGCCAGCGCATGCCCGGTGCGGTTCACCGGGCCGGGCGCTGCCGGCCGCGACCGGGCCAGCGCCGAGGTCACGTCGGCGGGGTTGCCGGCCCGATCATTGGATTCGGTCGTCGCGCAACCTGCGGACGCCGCCACCGCGCCGATCATCGCCAACAGCGGCGACCAGCGACGAAAAATCGAAGACGTTTTCATTTCACGTTCCCGCGTTCGTCGACCAGCTTCTGCGCCTCGCGCCGCGATTGCCGATCTTCCTTGGCCGGCACCACCGCCAGATATTCCACCAGCGCCGTCGTCGCGCCGGCCCCTTGCAGCTGGCCAAGCTGGCGCACCACCTCGACGCGTAGCTTGTCGGCAACATCGTCGCGCTTGATGTATTCACCAAGGGTGGTGGCCAGGACGCCGTCGTCGATGCCGCCCTGAAGCTCGGCCACCTTGGGAATGAGATCCGGCGTGGCCAGCGCGCCCAACGGTCCGGCGGCGCCCGCGTCGTTGC